>NZ_NJQY01000015.1:0-102367 GCF_010628845.1 Bacillus sp. 22-7
TCCTTATCCCCCACTGATTGTTAGCCGCGTTCTAGTGTCGCTAAGATCTCCGCTAGCGCTTCGATCAATCGACACTACGAACCCGATTGGTTCAACTAAGCCTCTGCATGCGCGACGGCAAGTTTCACTGTATCTCACCAATCGGGCCTCTACGGGCTGTTTGACCCCCACTTACCCTCCCTTGATTCCTCTGAGTCTTGAAGTGGGGGTCTTACTGCCCGTTAGACTGCGATAAATAATAAGTTTCCCCTAGTTTTACCATTTCCCCTTTTATTGTACACCTAATCCGGCAAAAACAGTGTTTCTAACTTTTTTTATTTTCGCACTTTCCGTATAAATTGTTGTTTTTCGCCTATCAATGCTGTCCGTTGATTTCCGCTCCATTCAACTCAGGTAAATTATACACAAAAAGCAGCAAACCTTGCGAAAACAGTCGTCTTTATTTTGAAAGAAATTCATGGATTGCCGCTTTATTCGCCTCTTTATCTATGCCCAAAACCGCAGCACCATTAATTCTCTCGTTTTCAAAAGTTCCATCAACAGGAACGCGAAGAGTCTCTACATTCCTGTTATCCTTAGATACGAAATCTTTTCCGATATACAGAATGTCACCCGTGTTCATATTGGTATTTACAAAAGGAGTTACCACCCCGATGAGTTTTGGAAGCTTCGTAATGGTCTGAAGGCTTGTAAACTGGTTTGCTACTTCTTTCATTACCTTCTGCTGGCGTTCTACTCTTCCAAAATCCCCTACTGCATCCTGCCTGAACCTGACGTACCCAAGGAGATGCTCTCCATCAAGCCGCTGCAGGCCCGGTTCCAGTGTTACACCAATATTGGCAGACATTCTTTTTTCCACATCAATTTCTACCCCTCTGGGAAAAGCTTCATCAATTAAATGTACAAAGCCTTCAAAGTCAACAATGGAGTAATATTTAATATCTATATCAAAGTTCTCTTTAAGCGTCTGCCTCAATAACTCAGGGCCTCCATAAGCAAGAGCAGAATTTATTCTGTTTTGCCCATGTCCCGGTATGTCCACATACATGTCTCTCATAAAAGAAATAAGCTTATATGTGCCCTTTTCAGGATGATACTGGGCAACCATTATGGTATCAGCCCTTGATTTCTCCTCTCCCCTTGCATCACTTCCAAGAATCAGGATATTCGTCCCGCCATATTTATCTTTTTCGCCATTGAATTCAAACTCTTCTGTCTGTATATTTGCTTCTCCTTCTGTCTGGGAAACACCTTGCTTAAATTGAAAATAAGAATAGCCAAGGGTTCCTGCAATCAAGAGAAGCAGAATCAGGAGGACAGATTTCCACTTTCCTTTCTTTTTCTTCTTTTCATATCTATCTGATCTCATAAGAATAAGTCCTTTCTTTAAAGCAAATTATGGAACAGTGTAAACACCTTCACTTATATTTGACTGCAGAGTTCAATAAAAAGTTTCGATAGCAATGCTGGTATATCCTGTATACCTTATATTTTGCAGATGAATTGAATTCTTTGCAATTTATTTTAAATGGTTTCTTGCATAAAAAAATGACAACATTGTTATATCGGCAAGTTTTGTGTCCCTTTACAGTCTTATGAAAAAACCGCAAACCCGAAGGTCTGCGGTTTTTTCATAAGGCTCTTTTCGTATAAGTTGTTATTTTTCGCCAACATATTGTCCGTTGATTTCCGCTCCAGGGTGCTCGCTTTCCGCGGGGCGGGCGGTGAGCCTCCTCGCCGCTGCGCGTCTGTGGGGTCTCACCTGTCCCGCTACTCCCGCAGGAGTCTCGCACCTTCCGCTCCAATCAACTCAGCAAATAATATTTAAAAAGCAACAAACCTTGCCAAAACAGCCTTCCTTAGAGATATTCATCAAACCAGCCGGCTATGTAGTTTAGGCGGCTGATTCGCAAATTCGGTTTTCCGCTTCTTGAAAGCTCGTGATTGGCTTCAGGGAACCGGACAAATTTTGCTGTTTTCTTCCGATGCTTTAAGGAAATGAATAATTGCTCTGCCTGTTCAATTGGACAGCGATAGTCTTTTTCACTGTGCAGAATCAGGAGTGGTGTATTTATATCATTCACATAAGCAAGCGGAGAATGTTTCCATAGTTTTTCTATATCATTCATATCACTCTTGATTTGCCAATCAGTAAAATAGTAGCCGATATCACTTACTCCATAAAAGCTGATCCAGTTGGAAATGGAGCGCTGGGTGACAGCTGCCTTGAACCGGCTGGTGTGTCCAATAATCCAGTTGGTCATAAAGCCTCCATAGCTTCCTCCTGTTACGCCAAGCCTTTCTTTATCGATGAAATCGAAGTTTTCGAGCGCGTAATCGACCGCATCCATAATATCCTCATAATCCTTGCCCCCGTAATCTCCTCTGACAGCGTCTACAAAATGCTGGCCATATCCATGGCTTCCCCGCGGGTTGATAAACAAAACCGCATAGCCTTTTGCAGCAAGGCATTGGAATTCATGGAAATAAGAATTGGCATACATAGCATGAGGACCGCCATGGATCTCAAGCACAAGCGGTGCTTTTTGGCCCTCTTTTAGATGGACTGGTTTCATGATCCAGCCATGGAGGTCCCACTCATCCGAAGATTTAAACTGAATGGGCTCTGCATCTGCCAGCTCCACTCCGCTCAGGAACTCTTCATTGACTTTTGTCAGCTGTTTTAATTCCCCTGTCGGAACATCAAGTAAAAATAACTCCCCGGGAGATGACGGTCTGCTGATGGCTACAACCGCTTTATTAATAGTTCCGCCTGTTGTCAGTCCGTATACATGCTGCTGATCCAGCAGGGCAGGATATAATTCCCCATCTAAAGAGCCATAATAAACAACTGTATTGCCATGATCAGTTGCCAGGAAATAGAAGCTTCTGCTGTCCTCTGCCCAAAGAATTCCCGGTGTTACTGCACCTTGCTGGAAATCTCCGATGGCATAATCACCAGCCAAAATGTCTGATTCTGCAGTCAGGCACTGCAGATCTTCAAATTCCAGGTTATACACCCATACCTTGGTATGCGTAGCATTTTCGTATTCCCTTTCATGGCCGAACAATCCTATGTATTTTCCATCCGGTGACCATGCAGCGCTTCCGAAATAACCTTTTCCATTTGTAATCTTTTTCATGTCTTTTGTTTCAAGATGGATGATATACACATCGCCTAGAAAAGAAAAATCCTTATCTTCACTCAAATCTGCCGAAACAGCAACCCATTTCCCATCTGGAGACCAGTCCTGCAATTGGAAATCATGTTCTCCGGTTGTCAGCTGCTCCATCTCGCCAGTTTCTATATCTATTAAGGCAACCTGGCTGTACCTTCCGTTCCAAAAACCCTGGGCGTCAGATTTGTGTTTCATTTTTTCAATTTCAATCGGTATTGGCTTTTCTTCCTTTTTTTCCTGATTTTCTAGTGTTTCTGCGTCTTCACCCGGTTTTATTGAAAGATTAAAGGCAAGTTTCTTTCCATCAGGGGACCAGACAGGATTTGAAGCACCATTTGCACAATGTGTCAGCTGTCTGGCTTCTCCGCCTGCTTTGCTCATTACATAAATCTGTGACTTCCCGCCTCTGTCTGATACAAATGCAATTAACTCCCCATCTGGAGACCAGCGGGGTGAATGATTGCGGTGTTTGCCGTAAGTCCACTGAACAGGCTTATTGCTTTTTGCAGTATTTATGTAAAAAACATTTGAACAATATGTATTTTCTTCTTCAAGCATTTTGGTCTCGACAAAAGCCAATTCAGATCCATTCCTGGAAAGCTGCGGATCAGCTACAGATTTTAAATGATAAAGGTCTTCTGGTTTAATTGTTCTTTTTTGCGTCATTTATTTCATCCTTCCTAACTGTGTGTTCTACTTATTTCGACATCAGAAATAAAATCCCTTCCCAATTAGCTTCAGACTGAAACTTTTTTTCATTATTGGAAATGATGAAGTATAACAGTATTTCGGCAAATATAGGCTCTTGCAAGATAAAACATTCCTTTGTAAAATTAGATAAGAACATATGTTCTTGCGCTAGGCAGGATACTATTATTTAAGGGGAGCAGAACAATATGACCAGAATTCCTGAGGAAGACCGTAATATCATGGAACAGGCTATTTATCTGCCAATGGTGCTGACGGTTTTAAATCGCGACTCCATTGTCATTAATAAAAGCCCGTTTAAACTAAAACAGCCTTATCTTGATTTGGTTGAAGAAACAATGAAGGTCATTCAAAGTGAACTCTCTGAGGTAAAACGCTATATGAATAAAAACCAGCTAAAGGTACAGGAAATAAAGAGGGATGAGGCATTTACTATGTTTATGTTCCTGTACAAAGGATATGAGGAACATCATAATTATTTTAATCCCCGAATCCGCAATAAAGTTCAGGAGCTAATGACGTATTATCTTATTAAAAAACCTTTGCCGGGACCAGGGAAAAATCGGAAAGCCAATTAATTTTTGTATAAGAAAGCCTGCATCTAATAAGGTAATATACTACGGAAAATAGAAGCATGAAACTCCGCATGCTTCTTGGTTATCCTTCAATTCCAGCCCTTTTCTATTGGTAGGCTCCTTTTCTCTCCGAAGCATTCATTATTTTGGAACCATTCGCATAGTAAAGTGACTTTCTCTCTGAATCTTCTATCCTTTTTGTCAATGTCGTTTTCAGCAGTGCTGTTCTGAGCACCTGGTTATTCAGAGTCGTATATGAGACTGGAATTATAAAGCTTTGTTTGTTCTTAAAAACTACCTGGGTTTGTGCGTTCTCCGCTCGCTTGAAGTAATTTATGTGATCCAATGCAATCCACATACATTCCGGATTGCTTGGAGAGGCTGTCGGGAAAAAATAAATGAAATTTGTGGGGTCAATCGTTATCGGAGCTTTATGGGTAAAGCCGGTTAATTGGCGTGTACCCTCTTTTCTTCCTTCATAGCTTGATCCAAAATATTTACAGCTGCTTTTAATAATTTCAATCGGCTTAAAGGGAGAAGTTACTTCATCATCAAGCTCCCAGATTTGCGAATAGACTTTTATCCCATAAGAGAGAGGTTTAATAATCATCGTATTTGGATTGATTTCATATTCTTCAATTATTTGAATATTTTGGGTCATACATTTTCATCTCCTTTTCTATTTCGTGCTCACTTTTCCATATTAACACCAATTTATCTAAAAATTACTAATTTATTCAATAGTTTCTAAATTGTTCACATTTTAGACATCCGGAAAATATTTTCTAAAAATTTAAAAAATTGGTTGATTATTCAGAAGCAATTCCATATAATATTAAAAAGCTCAGGGGTGGTTTCCATGAAGGAAAAATCATACACCGACTTAATGAAAACGAGTGGATCTAAGCGGAAAAATCTTAAGGAATCTTATGTACTGGATCTTTACCTTGATATGCTTATTTCCGAAATACTACTGAATAATGAAAGAGAAAAGCTGATGAAAAAAGTAGACGCAGCGATTGATGAAGGAAATAAACCGGCATTTATGCATTTTTCGAAGCAATACAAAGAACTTTCCAAGCGTTTTGGCACATAAAAAGCAGTTTGCCCCCGCCAATCAGCGGGGTATTTTATTTTTAGTCAGGAAGGCGAGGAATAATGAACAGCAGGCATTTATTTTTAATGGGCGGAAGCCCTCCATTCGGGCAAAGGTTAGGAAGAATGTTTACAGAGCTTGCCTGCGGCTCGGATGGCAAAATAGCTATACTCTTTTTGGAAAGGGAAGGCTGGGAGATGTATATGAAGAAGTATACTTCTGCCTTAATTTCTTATGGAGCCAGGAGTTTCTGCTATCTCCCGCTTTCCCCTGACCCAGCAGAATCTTACCTTCAAGAATTAATGTCCTGTTCCGGCATCATTATTGGAGGGGGTAACACAGAAAATTACAGAAAATTCATTGTTGATAGTGAAACCGGAGAATGCATTAGAAGGATGTACATGAATGGTATTCCTGTAGCAGGCTTTTCGGCAGGCGCCCTGATCATCCCGGAACATTGCATCATTCCCCCTATTGATACACCTAAAAGACAGCACCTCTTTTTGAAAGGGCTCGGGTTAATCAGGGGTTGCGCCATCAGTGTCCATTTTACCAAGTGGAATGAACGGGAAAATCTAAAGGCAGCGGCAGGAAAAGTCAATGCAGCGACTGGTTATGGAATTGACGATGATGCAGGCGTCTATTTTCACAATGAAATTCAGGCTGACGATGAAGGAAGCATACATATTTATAAAAATGGAATTTAAAAAAAGCAAGCCGTTGGCCTGCTTTTTTAGTTATAATGAAGCAACTCATTCCTCTGTCTGCTTCCGTTCTTTCTGCCTCTGTTCCATTTCAAATTCTTCCAGCATAGAAATGCGCTCAAGCATCGTTGGATGCCCATATCGGAATACTTTCACAAGAAGCGGCGGATTTACCTGGCTTAAACCGGCACGTGTCAGCTCCTGAAATGTTTCTATTGCGGCTTTTGAATCCTTTGTCATTTCAATGGCATAGCGGTCTGCCCTTGTTTCCTGATACCGTGAAACAAGATTGGATAGAGGGCTTGAAATAAAGAGCAGCATTGAAAGAATCATCAAAAAAAGCGGCAGGGAACGTATGTCATTTACTGCAGGAATTTTTAGCGCTCTTCCCCATTTATCTACTGCTTTTTCCATTAATTTAGCAGTCAAATACAGCCCCAGCAGAGAAAGCAGCAAGTATCCTCCAATTCCGATGTAAATATGCTTCTCCACGTAGTGGGCCATTTCATGTGCCATTATAAACAGAATTTGGTCTTCAGTTAATTTATTTAGAGTTGTGTCCCAAAGAACAATTCTTGAATTTGAGCCGATCCCTGTTACATATGCATTCAGCGCATTCGTTTTCTCGGCCATATCGACCTCAAAGACATGTTCAGCCGGTATTTTAGCCTGATTGGCCAAATCAAGAATTTTCGTTTCAAGCTGTTTATCTTTTAAAGGATAAAAATCATTATACAGAGGGTCAATGACAACCGGCTGCAGAAACATCATAAATAAGGTAAATGGAACTGATAATAGCCATGCGTAAAGCCACCATCTTTTCCTGCTCTTATTAATCAGCCAGTAAAGAACAGACACGATAAGAAGCATCATTCCATAATTAACCCAAAAATCAATGAGTTCATCCTTCATCCACCCACTGAAGCTCTGAGTGGAGATATTATACGTTTTTGAAAGCGAAAAGCTGATATAGCTTAATGGCATCGTAGCAATAAAGGCGAAAAAAGAAAGCCAAATCAAATAGATTGCCGTTTGCAGGAATTTATATGGCGCAGTCTGTTCCGCCCATTTTTTAAAAGCCTTTGATAAGCCAAATAAAAGAATAAATAAATAAAATATCCATTCAAAAGGTGTAGAAATAAAAAACAGCAGGTTTCTTATTTTAGAATATTCCTCACTGAGCATCAGTTCCCTGCCGTTCAGGAAAGTTGCCGGATCTGCCCGTGACCCTTCATACTCAAAGGGCAGACTGGCATCAGCAAAATAGAATAGATACCAATAAAAAAATAAACCGTATACGAAAAAGGCCAGAGCCCCATAAAAACCTAATTTCCGCGCCATCCAATTCCCCTCCTATGGTACAACCTTTCTATATTTAGTTTAGTATAAAAATCTGTAAATAGAACTCAATTGATGGGACAATCATTTCTTTCTATTCCAGCTGTTCTATTGAAAAAGCCGGTTCAAGAAGGAACCGGCTAAAGAACATCCATCATTATCTTTTCTAAAATAAAAAAGAATATACAGATAACACAGCTATTGATCCCAGTACAACGACAATTACATTTGCGCCTAAAAAGGCTGCCAGAAAAGCAGCAGCTGCACCGAGCAGACCAAACCAAATATCTTCATTTATAAAAAGAATACCCGGAAAAATGAGTGCCCCTAATGTCGCATAAGGCACATTCTTTAATATCCCCTGAACAAAGCCGGGAAGCTCCTTCCCCTTAAAAAGCACAAAAGGCAGCAGCCTTGGGATATAAGTAACTGCTGCCATCCCAACAATCATCCACACAATATGGCTACTCATGCTCCTGCCCCCTGTCCCTGTTTTTTACACTTTCTATCCATTCCACTATTACAGCAGATAAAAGCGTGGCCGATACAATTGCCCAGCCTGTCGATAGCGTATTAGTCAAAGTGAAAATCGTGTTAAAACACGCTGCAAGTGCGGCAAGAAAAACAACTTTTGCACTTTTTTTCATAGACGGAACAAGAAGGCCGACAAACATGGCATAAAGGGCAACAGACATGCTTTCCTGCAAGGTCTGCGGAAGGCTCGCCCCAATAAGATGCCCAAGCCCCGAACATATGACCCAGCTTGCATAGGAAACCGATATGAGCCCCAGCATATAACCGCTTGTTACCTTTTCTTCACGTACTGCTGCAACTGAAAAGGTTTCATCCGTAATCCCAAATGATAAAATCACCTTGTTGGCAGCCTGTTCATCGTCCCACTTTTCATTAAGAGAAGTAGACATCAAAAAGTGCCTGATATTCACGATAAAAGTTGTTAAAACAATTTCAAATATGCCTGTTCCCAGTGTAAGCAGGCTCAGGGATATGTACTGTGCTGCCCCGGCAAATACAAGCAAACTCATTAAAACTGTTTCACCTATTGTAAGACCGGTTGTTTTGGCAAGCAGCCCAAATGTTAAAGCAATGGGTGCATATCCTATCGCGATGCTGATTCCCGACTGCACCCCTTTTCTAACTTCACCGGAAGGCTTGCCGACTGCAAGTTCTGCCATGATGCTCACCGCCTAAAAATATAATAAAAGGTTCTAAAAATTATACTATAATAGACTTAAAATTAGAAGAATATGTTATCGTCTTTGAATTTTGATACAATGCCGCTTGAACAAAAAATCCGAACAAGGCAAAAACCTTGTCCGGTCCACAAATCTAAATAAGAATCGCCTTGTCGCTGTTCATTTTCTCCCCACGGATTTTCTGGAATTCCTCCAGCAGTTTTTCCACTGTCAAATCTTTCTTCTCTTCCTCATTTGTTTCAAAAATAATCTGGCCTTTGTCCATCATGATCAGCCTATTTCCCAGGTCAAGCGCCTGCTGCATATTATGGGTTACCATTAATGTGGTAAGATTATATTTTTCCACAATCTCTTTCGTAAGGCTGGTAATTAATTCTGCACGAGCCGGGTCCAAGGCAGCGGTATGTTCGTCCAAAAGTAATATTTTTGGCTCTGTGAAGGTCGCCATCAGCAGGGAGAGCGCCTGCCGTTCTCCGCCTGACAGCAGTCCAACTTTTGCTGAAAGTCTATTTTCCAATCCCAGATGAAGCATTTCCAGGTGACTCTGGAAAAAGTCACGCCGTCTCCTGGAAACCCCTTTGCGAAGTCCGCGCGCCGCAGTTCTCGCATAAGCAATGGCCAGATTTTCCTCTATCGTCATGGAAGGGGCTGTTCCGGCCATCGGATCCTGGAAAACACGTCCAATCAGCCTGGATCTTTTATGTTCCTTCACGAGAGTGACATCCTTTCCATCAACCAGCACTTCTCCCATATCAGGAATCAATTTGCCTGAGATCATGTTCATAAGAGTAGATTTTCCCGCTCCATTACTGCCGATAACCGTCATGAAGTCCCCTGGTTTCAGGTGAAGATCTATTTTGTGTAGAGCTGTTTTTTCATCTGGTGTTCCCTCATTAAACACTTTATGAATCTGATTTAATTGCAGCAAATTGTTCACCACTTTTCCCGTAAGCATTCGTTTTTTTCGCTTCTGCCAATCTCCTGCGCTTTCTCTGCTTCTCCTTCTGCTGCTGAATAAGCTTGGGCAGAATTAGCGCACCAATCACGATTACTGCTGTGATCAGCTTCATATCTCCTGTTTCAAGGAATTCCACTCTCAATGCAAGAGTTACTATAATCCGGTATAGAATGGCTCCTCCGATGACAGCCAATGTAGCTCTGACAATTGTTTTTGCACCGAAAATTGCTTCTCCGATGATTACGGATGCAAGCCCGATGATTATCATCCCGATTCCCATTCCGACATCACTGAATCCGTTATACTGTGCCACTAATGCTCCTGAAAATGCCACCAGTGCGTTTGAAATACCCAAGCCGGCTATCTTCAGGAGGTCTGTATCAGCAGAAAAGCTGCGGATCATCGTCTCATTGTCTCCTGTCGCCCGTATAGCCAATCCAATATCTGTCTTTAAAAAAAGATCAATCAGTACCTTAACAGCAAATGCTAAAACCAGCATAAGCAATAGAATCCCCCAGGTCTTAGGAACAAAACTCATTCCCACCGCTCCGAGCAGGCTTTGGATAGTCTGATCAATTCCAAGTCCCTGCCAGAATGCTGTAATCTCTGTAATAGCCGTTTCCTCAGACAGCAGAGGAACATTTGACTTACCCATAATTCTGAGATTTATAGAGTATAATGCAATCATCATTAATATTCCTGATAAAAGGGCGTTAATTTTTCCTTTTGTATGAAGAAGGCCTGTAAGGCAGCCTGCTGCAAAACCCGCAAGCAATGCTGCCATAGTCGCCAAAAATGGATTGTATCCCCCTGTTATCATGACAGCAGCAACAGATGCACCCGTTACAAAACTTCCATCAACCGTCAGATCGGGGAAATCCAATATTCTGAATGAGAGGTAAACGCCCAGCGCCATTAAGGCATAAATAGCGCCTGCTTCAATGGAGCCAAAGATGGCAGTTGGCATAGTAATCTTCCTTTCTATTAGAAAAGCGCTAATAATTTGCAGACATTACTCCACAAACTCAGCAAGCCCGTTCCATTCATCTTTTAAGTCAATGCCCATTTCTTCTGCAGCCTTTTTATTGATTACCAGCTTTAGGTTCTGCGGATATTGGACAGGCAGTTCGGATGGCTTCTTGCCTTCTTTTAAAATTTTTGCCGCCATTTCCCCGGCTTCATATCCGATATCTTCATAGTCAAATCCGTATGCAGCAAATCCCCCGCGTTTAACAGAATCCAGCTCTCCCACGAAAAGCGGGATATCATTGTCGTTTGAAACTTGAATGACAGATTCCAAAGCGGAAACGACAGTATTATCGGTAATAATATAGATGGCATCTGCTTTTCCGACAAGTGATTCTGCAGCCTGTTTCACTTCAGAAGAATTGGATACGGTAGCTTCGGCCAATTTCATATTTGTACCAGAAAGAGCTTCCTTCACCTTATCAATCTGCACCTCTGAATTTTGTTCTCCTGAATTGTAAATAACACCTACCGTTCCAGCCTCAAATTGCTCATCTATAAATTTAACCATGCTGGGTATCGCATCAGGATGGGTATCTGTTGTACCAGTTATGTTTCCTTCAGGTGCATCCAGTGATTTAACTAATTGCGCACCCACTGGATCAGTTACTGAAGTAAATACAATTGGTATATCTTTCGTTGCATTCAGTGCACTTAATGCACTGGGTGTAGAGTTGGCAAAGATCAGGTCCACTCCATCTCCGGCAAAATTATTGGCAATGGATTGATTATTATTCTGGTCCCCCTGAGCAATCTGGACATCGTAGCTTGCTTTAATGCCTGAATCCTCCAATGCCTTTCTAAAGCCCTCCAGCGCCGCATCTAACGAAGGATGTTCGACAATCTGAGTAACTCCTATATTAATTGACTCTCCCTTTTCTTTATCCGAAGAGCCGGCTTCCCCATTTGTACTTTCACTTCCGCAGCCGCTTAGCAGTAAAGTTCCTATAAGGCCTGCCGCAGCTATAGCTTTAAATGTTTTTACTCTCTCTAACATACTGGTTGTCCCCCTCTTATCTCTATCTTTTACTTCAGCACTTTTATGCTTTTATGCTTTTATTCACTAAATTATATAGTCAATAGCTGTACGATTCAAGTGATTTTTTAATAATTTTCAAAAAATTTATTATATTAATAAAGAAACACCGCATTAAATGCTGCGGTGTCTCATATTACTAATTTATTTTATTTCCCTTTAAACTCAGGTTTTCTTTTTTCGGCAAAAGCTGAAAGAGCTTCAACTCTATCTTCCGTTGGAATAATAACTTCGTATGCCTTCCTTTCAATCTGCAGCCCAGTCTGCAAATCAACACCCATTCCATGCTTTACAGCAAATTTAGCCTGCTGAAGGGCAATTGGCCCGTTGTTAAGCATTTGTCCGGCAAACTCAAAGCAATCATGTAATAGATTATCCTTTTCAGTCACTTTAGTAAGGATGCCGTAATTAAGCGCTTCTTCAGAAGTGAGCCTCTTTGCCGTCAATATTAACTCAAGGGCTTTAGCCTGGCCAATCAGTCTTGGAAGCCTCTGTGTGCCTCCTGCACCCGGTATTATGGCTAAGCTTGTTTCTGTAAGTCCCATGGAAGTGCCGGAAACTGCAATGCGGAAGTCGCAGGATAGTGCCAATTCCATCCCGCCTCCGAACGCAAAACCGTTTATGGCAGCGATAGTAGGCTGCGGAAGCTGATCAACCAGGGAGAATACCTCACCTATTTTATATACATTCCTGCGTACTTCCTCATCAGATAATGTCCTGCGCTCTTTAAGATCCGCTCCGACGCTGAATGCTTTTTCTCCAGCCCCTGTAAAAATAACAACACGAACATCAGGACTGGTGCGCAGTTTTTCAACTGATTCCTGGAGCTCCGACAAAGTTTCATAATTAAAAGCATTCATTGCATCAGGGCGGTTAATCGTTACTACCGCAATATGACCTTTTTTTTCGACTGCAATAGAACTCATATGTATCTCTCCTCTTTCTTTTGCTACCTAATAATTCGATAAATTTCGCGAAAACCCTTTCAAATTTAGCAATTCAAATGAAGAATAGAAAAGGACAGACACATGTCATGCCTGCCCTTAAAAGCCTATTTAGCCTGAAGAACCTGATTCTTCAATGCCCTTCGTAAGATTTTGCCAGTTGTATTCTTGGGAAGCTCCTCTAAAAATTCGATCGATGATGGCACTTTATATCTAGCCAGATGCTCTGCACAGTATGCAAGCAGAAATTCTTCTGTCAGCTGGGGATTATTTGTTACTACATAACACTTTACCGCTTCACCCAGATTCGGGTCAGGCACGCCCAATACAGCAGCTTCTACGACCTCCCTGTGATTATAGAGCACCTCTTCTACTTCCCGCGGATACACATTATAGCCGCCGACTAAAATAAGGTCCTTTTTACGGTCAACGATATAAAAATAGCCTTCCTCATCCCTTTTTGCAAGGTCTCCTGTATAAAGCCATCCATCACGGATTGTGGCCGCGGTTTCTTCCGGCAGCTTGTAGTACCCCTTCATTACGTTTGGCCCGCGTACGGTCAATTCACCAACTTCGCCAACAGAAACTTCCTCTCCCAATTCATTTACGACTTTATTCTCAACGTTCATAATGGATTGCCCGATCGAGCCTGCTTTACGCGGTTTATCAAGCGGATTGAAGCATGTAACCGGAGAAGCTTCTGAAAGACCGTATCCTTCCGAAACAATGACATTGAATTTTTTCTCAAAACCATGGAGAAGCGCAACCGGCATGGCAGCACCACCTGATATGCACAGCCTTAATGATTTCAGATCTTCCGGATTGCCATCTTCATACTGAAGAAGGAAATTGTACATGGTCGGAACTCCGGCAAAAACAGTAGGTTCATATTTTTTGGCTAGCCTGAAAATCTCTTTCGGGCTGAATTTTGGATCAATTAAAATGGTAGCCCCATTCATCAGAGGTGCATTGAGAGCAACCGTTAAACAGAAAACATGGAACATAGGCAGAGTAGTAATAACCCGGTCATTCTCATTCATGTGTAAATAGTCGCTTACATCCTTTGCATTGCTGTAGAGGTTTTTATGTGTAAGCATGGCACCTTTTGGCTTTCCTGTCGTACCGGATGTATATAGAATAACGGCTGTATCATCTTCTTCGAGTTCAGGGCCCTTAAACACAATATCTCCTAAAGCAATTAATTGTGTAAACGATTTCATTTTTGAAAAAGCAGATAATGCAGACAGATCCTGTTCTGAAGCTTGTCCCTGGGGTGTATCACAAATAATATAGTTTTCTACCTTTGGAAGCGCCTGATGCATCTTTTCAATTAAAGGCACTAATAGATCAAGCGTGACAACCGCTTTTACATCACCATTATTTACAATGTAGCCGATTTCATCAGGTGTATAAATTGGGTTGATCGGTATAACAGTTGCTCCAAGCCGCAGTGCTCCATGCAGGCCGATGACAAAATGTGGTGAATTCCCCAGTAAAAGAGCAATATGATCCCCTTTTTTCACTCCCAGCTTTGAAAGCCCATCCGCAAATTTGGTTACAGCACCATCAAGCTCCGCGTACGTACTGGACTGATCCATAAAATAATAGGCAGTCTTATCGCCCATCTTAATCGCCGTTTCATGCAGCTGCTCTGTTAAATTCATTTACACTCCCCCTATAATGAATGAATAGTCATTCATTTTTATTAAATAAATTTTCTAAATATATTATATTGAAAGAAATTTTTGTATTCAAGTAGGAAAGCGAATCTTTCACAATTTCTTTTTTTCAGAGTGACTGGCTCGCAAGACTTTATATAAGAATAAGAAAAGCCGGCATTATGCCAGCTTTCTCTCATTAATACACCAGGTTAACGAATTCTTCTTTAGTCACATTTCCGAAGTAATGCTTAATTTCCACTCCTTCAAGAGCCTTTTCAACCTCTGACTTTTCATAGCGAATTCCTGTTAGCTTGTTTTCAATTTTACTTACATCGCCAACCCCAAAGAAGTCCCCATATATTTTGCATCCCTCAATTTTTCCTTTTGTGACATTAAGTCTGATATCAATTTGACCAACTGGGAAGCGATAAGAATGCTGAAGATCAAATTTAGGTGATCTTCCATAATTCCAATCCCAGTTCTGATAGCGCTCCCTGGACAGCTGGTGAATTCTTTCCCAGTCCTCATCCGTAAGCTTGTACTCCGGAATTTCACTTAAATCTCCAAAAATATTCTTTAGAAGCAAAGTGCGAAATTCTTCAATCGTAATTTTTTCGTCCAGGAACTCCGAGATATTAGCAACCCGGCTTCGAATTGATTTAATGCCCTTTGATTCAATTTTATCCTTCTTTACCTTTAGCGCTGAAACGACACTTTCAATTTCGGAATCAAACAAGAGGGTGCCATGGCTAAACATTCTCCCTTTGGTGGAAAACTGGGCATTCCCGGATATTTTTCTGCCTTCTGCCATCAGATCATTCCGGCCGCTTAATTCAGCATTCACACCAAGCTTCTGCAAAGCTTCTGTAACTGGTTCGGTAAACTTTTGGAAGTTGTGAAAGCTGTCACCATCATCTTTTGTAATAAAACTGAAGTTGAGATTGCCTAAATCATGATAAACGGCCCCTCCTCCAGATAGCCTTCTGACAACATGGATGCCATTATCCTCCACATATTCCGTATTAATCTCTTCTACTGTATTCTGGTTTTTTCCGATAATAATGGAAGGTTCATTAATATAAAACAGCAAATAGGTTTCTTCAATATCAAGATTCTTTAGTGCATATTCCTCAATAGCAAGATTAATTCTGGGATCTGTGATTCCCTGGTTGTCGATAAAAAGCATCTATTTTCCTCCTTAAAATATATGAGACCATTGGTAATCCGCTATAGAAATAGGACCGGCATATTTAGTCGATGCCTCCTCCTTCAGCTTTCGAAGTTCACCATAATGAGGCAAATGTGTCAGCAGCAGATTATTCACCTTTGCTTTGCTGGCCAATGTTCCAGCATCCAGGCTTGTCATATGCCCTGCATTTTTCCCGTTCTGATGACCATAAAAATTACACTCGCAAACTAATAGATCAGCATTTTCGCTAAATGCCACCAGCTCTTCTTTATAAGAAGTATCTGCCGTGTAAACAAGTGATTTGCCGCCTGCTTCAATTCTCATTGCATAGCATGGCACAGGATGATTGGTTTTCATAAAGCGAATCTGAAATGGTCCTGCTGTGAGAGTGCCTTCAGGATCATAGGCGACTCCTTTTGTAATATCCTTATATGTAAGTTTGGCAAATTCAGGCTGGTCGAAAGAATGTCCATAAATCGGGAGTGCAGCTGTTTTCTTGCCCAGGAAGCCCTGAATGAGCCTTGCATGCTGCAGCACTCCTATATCCGCAATATGATCTGGATGGTAATGCGAGATAATCAGCCCATCTAAGTCTTCTGGCTGAAAAAAATTCTGCATTTTTGAAAGCACGCCGCTTCCGCAGTCTACCAGCAAATGAAATCCTTCATGCTCCAGTAAATACCCGGAACTGGCCCCAGCTGCTTTAGGATAACCGCCCCAGCTGCCGATTACAGTTAACTTCATCACAAATTCCCTCCTAATTAGAAAAACGAAAGTCGTCTGAAGCTAGACAGTTAATTAACTTCAGAATTATACGCTATCTTAAAAGAAGGCTGTTTTCGCAAGGTTTGTTGCTTTTTGTTTATTATTTACTGAGTTGATTGGAGCGGAAGGTGCGAGACTCCTGCGGGAATAGCGGGACAGGTGAGACCCCACAGACGCGGAGCGTCGAGGAGGCTCACCGCTCGCCCCGCGGAAAGCGAGCAGCCTGGAGCGGAAATCAACGGACAACATTGATAGTCGAAAAACAACGTTTTACACGAAAAGAGCCTAAAAGAAAGCACAAGCGAATTCGCTATAACTGGATAACCTGGCTTTCCTATGTCCAATATACTCGATTATGCCTATTTTTTCACTTTTTTAAAATTGTATTGAAACAGATGTTGACATAAAAATACTGTTATAATACAATGAACTTAAATAATCAAACTATTTAGAACAAAAACACAAATTAGGAGGCTTCAACATGATTCAAAACATTATGGAGTTTTTCAGAAACCTGCCGGCAAAACAATGTTCAGAATGCGGGAAGTCGATCGAAGAACAGCATGAATGCTACGGAAACAAGTGTGAAAAATGCATGGGAATGACAGATTTATAGAATAATATATTTAAAGCCAGCCCACACAGGGCTGGCTTTGCTTTTACTTATAATCAATCAGTCTGCTCTGCAGCAGCTGCAAATCTTTTCTTGTGCATGGCAGTAAAGTAAACAAAAGATCCTGCAATGAACAAGGCTCCGAAGCTCAGGAGAATTACCGCATTCTCCCACATAAAATCAAAATTGCCGCTTGAAATGACTGCCTTAAAACCGGAAACAGAATAGGTCATAGGCAAATATGAACTGATTGGCTGAAGGGCATTAGGAATCAGCTCAAGCGGAAAAGTACCGGCACTTGTTGTCAGCTGGAGTATTAAAATAATGATCGCAACAAACCGGCCTGGGTCACCCATGACAGTGACAAAGAATTGAATAAGCGCTATGAAAGTCAGACTGGTTAGGATTGTAAACAGAAGAAACAAAGGTACACTCTGAACTTCCAGGCCAAGTCCCAGCAATAGAATCATCGCTGCAATAAGACCCTGAATAATGCCTATTCCTGCAAGGATTCCGAACTTGCTTGCAAACCAGCTGAATCCTGAGCGCGGAACGCCAGCGGGTTCCCTAAGCGGGAATACAATGGAAAGCAGCAGAGCTCCAACAAAAAGACCAAGAGACAGAAAATATGGTGCAAATCCTGTACCGTAGTTTGGAACTTCTGTAATCTTCTCATTATCTATTTCTACCGGATTTGCCATCATGTTATACGTTTTATCGCTGGCATTTACTGATGAAGCATTTTCAGCGCCATCAGCTAATTTATTTGCTAACTCAGACGATCCTTCATAAATTTGTGAATTGCCCTCAGCAACTTTGCCTGCACCAGCTTCA
Organism: Bacillus sp. 22-7; assembly: GCF_010628845.1. Lineage (NCBI taxonomy): Bacteria > Bacillati > Bacillota > Bacilli > Caryophanales > Bacillaceae > Bacillus > Bacillus sp. 22-7. The sequence goes on from NZ_NJQY01000015.1 coordinate 17,841, forward strand.
AGCTGCTTCGAGCCGTCTGCAAATGCAGCTGAACCTTGTGTCAGTTTGCCAAGGCCTCCTGACAGATCTGCTGCACCGCCTGCCAGCCTGTCTGCTCCGGCCTGCGCTTCACCAAACTTCTGAGCAAATGTTTCCATTCCTGCATCGAAATCTTTATGGCCCTGTACCAGCTTAAGGGAACCATTTTCCAGCTCGGCTGTTCCTTGGGCAAGCTGATTTATTCCCTGCTGGAGCTGCTGCTGTCCTGCCTTTAACTGCCCCATTCTTTGGGACAATTCAGCTCCTCCACTAGATAGTTTGCCGGCTGATTCGGCAAGCTGGGCTGATCCGGTTTTCAGCTGTGCAAGTGCAGTCTGAAGCTCAGTCTTTTCAGGAGAACCTTCTGGAAGCTGCGATAAGATGCCCTGCAGCCTTTGTTCTAAAAGAACAGTGCCTCCGCTGAGTTTTTGCGCTTCCGTCTGCCATTGCTCCAGAGATGAAGATAATGTGTTTGCTCCATTTTCAAGCTGTTCGGTTCCATCGATCATAACTGGAAGTTTTTCTTTTACTGTTAAGATTCCTTCTTTTGTTTGTGTAACACCTGCAGAAAGATCTTCACTACCTGACTTTAGCTGATCAGAAGCATTTCTCAATTCCGATTGGCCTCCTGCAAGTTTGCCTAAACCTTCTGAAAGAGATTTAGCTCCTTCTGCCATTTCCTTAGAACCCTTGCTTGCTGTGCTTACGCCGTTATTGAACTCAATGGATTTATTGGCCAAAAGCTCAAGCTTCTCATGCAGGGTTTTGGAGCCGTCCTTAAGATCAGCTGCTCCTTCACTGATTTGAAGGGCACCATCACTTGCCTGTCCAATGCCATCTGCAAGTTCCCCTACTTTATCAAACATGGTTTCTGCATATGTTTCAGTTACTTTTTCTGACAGTGACGCTTTAATTTTTTCAACAGCCGTCCCGCCAATTTGAGCAGATAAGAAATTGTAGCTCTCATTAGGAACGTAAATCAGATTCATTTTCTGCGGTTTGTCTTCCAGCAGAGTGGTAGCATTCTTGGAAAAATCCTTAGGAATTTCAACCAGCATATAGTATTGCTGATCATTTAGATCCTTATATGCTTCTTCTTTATCAACAAATTGAAAGTTAAAGTCCTTGCTTTCCTTTAAATTATCAACAAGATCATTGCCCAGGTGCAATTCATTTCCTTCCAATACAGCACCGGCATCTTCATTAACGATGGCAACCGGGAGATCATCTAAATGATCGTATGGATCCCAGAATGCCCACAGGAACATTCCACTGTATAAAACCGGAATAAACATGACTGCTATAATTGGAATCAGCAGCTTTTTGTTTTTTATAATGGCTGAAAACTCCTTAAGGAAAAGTTTGTTTTTCACCGTAAATCCCTCCAAATTACTTTTTGACTATTTTTCTCATTTGGTCATTTTTCTGAAAAAATAGAGGACTATCTAGTTCGATAATCCTTTCATAATGTATTGCTCAAACAGAAGAGCTATTTTTTCTTTTTCCAATGGTTCATGACGCTGTTCCCAATCAAAAATAAGTGCAATATAAAGCTTAAGCATGACAAAGGAAGTCAGTTCCGGATCGCATTCCCGGATTTCTCCTCTTTCAATGGCAAGTGTAACTTTACCTTTCACATATTTAATTATCGCATCCTCCACTTTCCCAATTACATCTGTAACAGCAGGAGTTCCCATTTCCTTTGCTTCCTGGAAAAGCTTGATTGTCAGCTGATGCTTCATGCGGAATTCAAGTATTTTATACAATCCCCGATGAACATTTTTGTGAAAGGGCAAAGAAGGATCAAGCGCTTCATCGGCTGCATTTTTCATTTCCGTGATAAGCGTATGGATAATTTCATCAAACAGCTCTTCTTTATTTTTAAAGAAATTATAGATAGTGCCTTTTCCAACATTCGCAAGCTTTGCAACCTGATCCATAGTGGTTGCTTTATAGCCGAAAAGAGAAAATGATTTTGTGGCTGCTTCAAGAATCTGCTGTTTCCGATCTGCTGACATAAACTCACCTCTTCGAAAATGACTAAATGAACAATTTGGTCATTAGTACAAGAAGTAATTTATCATACTCTATTTGAAAAAGCAACCTGAAATGATGCCAATTTAAAAAGCTGTCACACACGGACAGCTTTTGGCTTGTTGATTTGCAGGTATTCTAATGTATTTCGAACTGCCTCTTCTGCCTGATCTATGCAGTCAGGAACACCAAGACCTTCATACGAACTTCCTGCCAGAAAAATGCCCGGCAGCTTATCCTGCGCCTGTTTCTTTGCCAATCCGACGCGTTCTTTATGTCCAACGGTATACTGAGGCATTGAATCCTTCCATCTTGTTACATAACTAAATTCAGGATTCATATTAATATTCATCGTTTTATTTAAGTCATCAAGCACAACTTTAATAATTTGATCATCTGACAGATCCACAACTGCTTCATCACCGGCTTTGCCAACGTAACAGCGCAGAAGCACTTTTCCTTTTGGGGTAGAATGAGGCCATTTTTTATGTGTCCAGGTACAGGCAGTAATGGTGTAATCACTGTGGCGTGAAACAACAAAACCCGTTCCGTCTATATCCCTTTCAATCGCATCCTCTGGGAAAGCCAGAGCAACAGTTGCCACTGAAGTGGACGGCATTTCTTTAAACTGCTCAAAAAGTCCCCAGCCGGAGAAGATGCTGCACAACGCATGGTGGGGAACAGCCATAACTATGCAATCTGCATTAAGGCTTTCTCCCCCATTTATTTCAACGGTATAGCTTTTGCCATTCTTAATAACCGATTCAATGCGATGGCCTTTCAGCACAGTCCCGGGTTCAAGCTTGCTTTCGAGAGCATCGACAAGTGATTGAAGCCCTGATTTGAAAGTAAGAAACATTCCTTCTTTGCTTTTGCTGTTTCCGGTTTGTTTTGGCTGAGAGCCTGCAGACTTCTTCATTCCCATTATTAAGCTTCTATACTTCTGTTCAACCTGATAAAACTGAGGGAAAGTGGCCATAAGGCTCAATTGATCAATATCGCCTGCATATATGCCAGAGAGAAGCGGTTCAATCAAATTATCGACAACTTCGTCACCAAGCCTTCTTCTGAAAAAGGCACCCAGAGACTGATCTGTGGAAGGATTGGAGCGCGGCAGCACAAAATCTGCCGCAGCTCTTGCCTTTCCTGCAGGAGAGAATAAGCCGGTTGTTATAAAGGGAGCAATTTGTGTCGGGATGCCCATGATGGATCCGCCAGGCATTGGATATAGTCGCTGCCTTACAAGGACATAGGACTTGCCAGAAGTATTTCTCACAAGTTCCTTTTCAAGGCCCGCTTCCCTGGCAAGGCGCGCTGCACTTTGCTTACGGGCCAAAAAGGAGTCTGGCCCTCGTTCGATCACAAAACCGTCTCGTATTATTGTTTGAATCTTGCCGCCAAGGCGATGTGAAGCCTCTATGAGCTTAACGTCCAGAGCCAAGCCCTTTTCTTTAGATTCCTTCTTCAGATAGTAAGCTGCAGCAAGACCCGTAATTCCTCCTCCGGCAACAATAACTTTCTGTCTCTCTCCCTGCACGGTAAATCGCCTTCTTTTCTATTTTTTTGCATTATCGCAGTCAACAGGCAGTAAGCCCCCACTGAGTGAAGTTTCGCTTTATCTATTCAGCAATTTAAAAATGGCATCTGACATTGCATCAATGAACTCAGGCTGTGAATTCGGCATTTCAGGGCGGTAATAGCTTGCTCCCAGCTCATCAGTGACAACTTTGCATTCATAATCATTATCGTACAGCACTTCAAGATGATCTGACACAAAACCTACTGGTGTGTAAACGAATGCTTTATAGCCTTTATTCTCATAAAGATCTCTTGTCAAATCCTGTACATCAGGCCCAAGCCATGGCTCAGGTGTGTTTCCAGCACTTTGCCAGCCGACAGCATAGTTTTTGACACCAGCCTGTTCAGCTATGAGGTCAGCTGTTTCCTGCAGCTGAAGCGGATATGGATCCCCTGATTGCAGGATTTTTTCCGGCAAACTATGTGCAGAAACAATTAACACTGCAGAATCTTTTTCTTCAGCAGGCATTTTATCGAAGGTTTCTTTTACCCGATCAGCCCAATATTTAATAAACTTAGGCTCTTTATACCAGCTTTCAACTGACCTTATTTCAAGGCCTCCAAGCTTTTCAGCCTCTTCCTTGGCTCTGCCGTTATATGATTTCACGCTGAATGTTGAGAAATGAGGCGCAAGAACAATGCTGACAGCTTCCTCAATCCCATCCTCATGCATTTGTTTAACCGCATCTTCTATGAACGGTTCGATATGCTTCAACCCAATATACATTTTGAATTCATACTCGTCCTGAATTTCATTTAAATGCTTTTCAAGTTTTTCAGCCTGATCTTTAGTAATTTCTGCAAGCGGCGATATTCCGCCGATCGCTTCATACCTGCTTCTTAAATCTTCAAGCATTTCCTCAGAAGGCTTTCTTCCTCTGCGGATATGTGTATAGTAACGCTCAATGTCTTCTTCCTTATAGGGAGTTCCATAAGCCATTACAAGTAAACCCATTCTCTTTTTACCCATGTCATCCACCTCAAATTCTGTCTCCAGTTTTTATTGTGCCAAAAAACAAATCGATTACCAAAACTAATGCAAGTGCAGCCTGCTATCGCTTTAAGCCAGCCGGAGGCTATTTGCTTAATTTTGAGGCAGAGTATTCGTGAATAAAAGCAGTTAATTTCTTTAATGTATCAGGGTTAACCTCCGGGAAAACACCGTGTCCAAGGTTGAAAATATAACCCGGCTGAGCCATTCCCTGATCAAGAATAGCTTTTGCTTTTTCCTCGATAACCTCCCAAGGTGCAAGGAGAATCGCAGGGTCTAGATTACCCTGAACTGTTTTGGTGATGCCTTTTGCCCTTGCTTCCTGAATCGGAAGTCTCCAATCAAGCCCCACTACATCAAGCGGCAGATCATGCCACTCCAGTGCAAGATGGCTTGCGCCTACACCGAACATGATCAGCGGAACATTCTCTTCTTTCAAGGCAGAGAAAATGCGATTCATTACCGGCTTAATAAAATAGCGGTAATCTTCCACATTCAGGGCACCAACCCATGAATCGAAAATCTGGATGGCTTTTGCACCTGCTTTGACTTGGGACTTCACGTAGGTAATAGTCATTTCTCCAAGCTTATCCATTAACGCAAACCAGGCTTCAGGCTCTGCATACATAAATGCTTTTGTTTTGTTGTAATTCTTTGATGGACCGCCTTCAATCATATAACTTGCAAGAGTAAACGGAGCACCTGCAAAACCGATAAGAGGAACAGTGAGCTGCTCTTGAGTAAGAAGCTTAATAGTATCCAGGACATATGGAACATCCTCTTCCGGATTGATTTCACCAAGCTTTTCTACATCTGCTTTGGAACGGATTGGATTTGATATAACAGGGCCGATTCCTGATTTAATTTCCACATCCACCCCAATGGCTGGAAGCGGTGACATAATGTCTTTATAAAGAATGGCAGCATCATTGTTATACTGTTCAACCGGCAGCCTTGTTACATAAGCACAAAGTTCTGGCTGGTGTGTAATTTCGAATAGGGAGTATTTTTCTTTAATTGCTCTATACTCCGGCTGTGAGCGGCCAGCCTGGCGCATATACCATACAGGAACATGCTCTGTCTGTTCTCCTCTTGCTGCCTTCAGAAATGTATCATTAAATGAGTTCGTCATTAAATTTTATCCACCTTTCAAGTCTTGTCTGCGTATTATTGTAATATATATGTAACCAAATTAGAAATCTCGAATATCTATCCTTTATGACTATATCCTTTTTTCTCTGTTTTTGTATAGATTTGAAAGCCAAATGTCAAAAAATTGACGTTTTTAACTGTTTAAATAAGGGAAAATTGAAGATTGTAAGGATATTAGCACAATATAAATATATTTTAAATAATGTAGTGTTTATACTTCAGAGTGAACAATATAAAACTTATCCAAGTGGAGTGAGAAAAAATGAAGCTTTATATGGCCAGAGGAACTTACGATTTTTTGAAAAAAATTGAGGATAAGCACCCAAATGAACACATGGTTACAATGCAGAATACTGATACATCCTTATTAATTCATGAAACATCAGGCGCCTCCATCTTTAAAGAGCCCCGTTCCTATGAAGTCATCGATTCTTCCGGAACCTTCTCGGGCGCAGGATTTGCCGTTCTGAACAATGTACCTGTTACAGATGAAGGCAGGCCGCTATTTGAGCACCGGCTGAAAAACAGGGCAGGACTTATCGAAAATGAACCGGGATTTATGGCTATCCGTGTCCTGCGGCCTCTTGAATCAAACACATATGTCACCCTAACGCTATGGCAGGATGAAAAATCATTTAAAAACTGGCAGAATTCCAAAGCATATGAAAAAGCACATGAAAAGCGCGGGACGGAGAGCGGCATTGATAAGACACCGAATATTTTTTCCAGCCCTCCATACGTGACCCAATATTATATCCCTGAAGAAGAGTAACAAGAAAAGAATGCTGGAGCCAGATGTTCTAAGTTATCTTTCTTACCTATTAAAAAAGGATGAGCCCTTATAGCTCATCCTTTTTTCGCCTGTTTTTTTATGATTCCATTTCGGTTGGCATAAACGGCTGCCTGTGTACGGTCTGTAACGCCCAGTTTACTGAGGATATTGCTTACGTGTGTTTTGACGGTTTTGATGCCAATGAACAATTCCTCACTGATTTCCTGGTTAGTCATCCCTTCCCCAATGCAGAGCAGAACATCAAATTCCCTTTCAGTTAAATCATCATGAGGCTTTTTCTCTTTTTCTCTGAAACGGCTTACCATTTTCCCCGCAACCTTTGACTCAATGACAGGCTCACCCTGCGCAGCTTTCTTAATGGCATTTACAACTTCGGCAGCATTTGCCGTTTTCAGCATATAGCTGAAGGCACCCGCTTCAATGGCTGGAAAAACTTGCTCATCATCGTAAAAGCTGGTTATAATAATAATTCTGCATTCAGGATAGCTTTTTAAAATCTCCCTTGTCGCTTCTATTCCGTTCCCATTTTCCATCAGGAGATCCATCAAAACGATTTCCGGCCGCTCTTTCAGCACAAGCTTTACAGCTTCATTCCCACTGCCTGCTTCCCCAATGACCTCTATGTTAGATTCAGTTGCCAAATAAGAAATAATGCCCCTTCTGACCATTTCATGATCATCCACAACTGCTACCCTGATCATTTCAGCCTCTCCCCTTTGCCGGAATTTTAATATCTATATAAGTTCCTTCGTTTTCTTTGGATCGTATTTTGAATATTCCGCCAACCTCCTCGCAGCGTTCCCTCATAGTTTTCAGCCCGTAAGAAGTGATTCTCTCTTTATGAGGATTAAACCCTTTTCCATTATCAGCAATAAAAAGATAGATGTAATCTTCTTCTTCCGTTAGGGTTACTCTGATCTTTCCTGCATCCGCATGTCGGAGCACATTAGATAAAGCCTCCTGGACAATCCTGAATAAATGTTCTTCCGCTGCTTTGGAAAGATTTTCAACCTCATCAATGCTTGCATGGAATTCGATGTTTGTTTTTGCCTTTAACTCCTGTATCAGCTTAATAATACCGTCACAGAGTCTGTCATTACTCAACTGCACAGGCCTAAGATGGAGGAGAAGCGCTCTCATTTCCCCCTGGGCTTTCGCAGCGATTTCAGAGATTTCATTTAACTGCTCTCTCGCTTTATCACTATCCAAATCAAAAACTCTCAGGGCTGCTGAAGACATCATACTTAATGCGAAAAGCTGCTGGCTCACTACATCATGCAGATCCCTGGCCAGGCGCTGTCTTTCTTCCATTACAGCTGCTGAATGAGCGGTTTGTGCCAATGCAGACTTTTCATCGGCAAGCCGCTGCATGGAAAAAACCTGCTCCTGAATATTTTCGGCCAGCTGATTCAGTTCATCTGATATTAATCCTATTTCATCTTTTTCATAAGATTCCATCCGATCAGCATACTTGCCGCTTCTTAAGGTCGAAACAAATAATAAAATATCACCGAGCCGCCCTTTTATTAAGTAGCTGCCCTTGAGCCCAAAATAGGCACCCGTAAGGAGTAATACCGTTAAAACATACAAAAACAGCCAAAAGGTGCTCTTTATTGTCAATGGCGATTCAGAATTGTAAAATAGATAGACCTGCAACCCGACAAAAAAGATTAATGAACTTATAATGGCCATCATAATAAAGCTCTGCACAAACCAATACCTGATTCCGCTTTTTTTCATCTTATACCCCTATACTTTATCGATCCGAATGGATCCAATTTTTACTTGTACAGCGATTTTCAGCTTTCTGGATGCTTCATCATAACCAGGTGACTTATATTGAAGACTGCGGTTGATGTCACCTGTCTTTTGATCAAAAATGCGGATGTCTCCTATATTAATATTTGACTGGATCATCACCGGAATGTTTTCGGGGATGATCATTTTCACATCGCCAATCCACCCTCTCACAATGACAGGCGTCTCTTTCTCCGGGATGAAAGCTTTGCTGAAATCGATAAAATAATCACCGATCATTGTATATAAATCCATCGGCTCGAGAGACCAATTCGGCTGTTTAAAATCCACATCGCCAATTGAAAAGCCTCTTATATTTTTAAGCGGCTGAGGGCTTTCATATTTTGAGATATTAATAACTTTTTTCTCCGCTGCACCTTTGTCTTTCCCATAGATATCTGCCGGAAAATCCTGTTCAAAATGTATCTTTAAACGATCTTTTTTCAAAAGAATATTAATGCCGATAAAGATAAGAAACAGGGGCCAGAGTTTCCAGATTTCCATAAACCTGAATTCAATTACTCCGAGACGATCAAGGATTAATAGCATTGAAAATACAATTAGAAATAACCCGGGAAACATCCCGCTCCGGCTATTCTTCAGTATGTACGACAGCAGATAATAACACCCGGCAGCCAATAGGATAAAGGGGTAAATTACGACAAATACCTCTTTTATTTCCAAGGAAATGACACCTATGTTCATAAGAAGAAGCAAAACCCCAATAGCTGATAAAGTTATCGCGAAGATTATTTGATTAACGGACCTGTATCTCATAGGCTTTCCCTTCCCTCTTTTCTCCTATTCTTGTATTCGCTAATGCAAAAACATTTTCCTTCTACATTCATTTTATCAGTCAGCAATTCTATTGAAACATCCCCCGGTGTGTTTTAGCCTCCTCCTCTGGACGGATTCAATTCATATCACCATTTATTTCATTCCATCATATTCTGTACTACATTCCGAATCGGGTGATTCGCCTAAACCGGCGCTTCTCTTATGGAATTTTGAAAGGAGGAAAATCAAGTGGGAGTTGAGCTGACAGCCATCCATTGGATATATGTTCTTTTTATTGTCTTCATCATCGGCTTCATGGTTATGAAGAGAGATACAACGCTTGTCTGTATTGCTGGCATCTTTTTAATTGCCATTACAGCTACCGGCTCCTTAAGCGGTTCAATCAGCAGTATTTTTACCAGTTTTATATTTGCGATAACAGAACTTCTTTCCACTATACTGGTCATTTCCATTATAGTGGCCATGAGCCGGACACTGACCACAACCGGAATTAATGATGTCATGATCTCTCCTTTTACCAGGTTAATCAGAACACCGGCACTTGCCTACTGGACGATCGGAATTTTGATGATGGTCATCTCCTGGTTTTTTTGGCCATCTCCTGCTGTTGCCTTAATGGGGGCCGTCCTTCTTCCCGTCGCCATCCGGGTAGGATTACCTGCTTTGGGTGTGGCAATGGCCATGAACCTGTTCGGTCACGGCGTCGCACTATCCGGAGATTTTATAATCCAGGCTGCCCCGAAGTTAACTGCCGATGCTGCTGGTCTTCCAGTAGGCGAGGTCATATCAGCCAGTGTTCCGCTTGTTATTATTATGGGTGCAGTCACGACTATTACCGCTTTTTATCTTATCAAGAGAGATATGAAAAGCGGCAAGCTGACTGCAGATACTGGTCTTACTGGGGATACACCAGCTGAACTGCAGGCTGATTCCAGTCAAAAACACCTGCTTTCACTTAAACAAAAACGTTTTTTTGCGTTATTAATTCCAATCTTATTTGCTGCTGATGTAGCAGCCATGTTTGCGTTAGATCTTCAGGGCGGTGACGCAACAGCTTTGGTAGGCGGTACATCGATATTTATTCTCCTGCTGATCACGCTCGCTGCCCATCGTAATAGGGGCCTTGAAAAAACTACAGCCTATTTAGTTGAAGGCTTCCAGTTTGGATTTAGAGTATTTGGCCCTGTCATTCCAATTGCAGCTTTCTTTTATCTGGGGGACGCTGGATTTTCTCAGATGATAGGAGACTTTTTGCCAAAGGGCTCGCATGGAATTGTTAATGATCTTGGAGTGGGGCTGGCATCTGTTGTCCCTTTAAGCAAAGAGGTAGGCGCCATTACACTGACTGTCGTTGGCGCCATTACGGGGCTTGATGGATCCGGCTTTTCCGGCATCTCACTTGCCGGCTCCATTGCAAATCTATTTGCGACAGCTATCGGCACAGGTGCTGCAACCTTAACGGCTCTCGGGCAGGTAGCTGCCATCTGGGTAGGCGGTGGCACACTGGTTCCCTGGGCCCTTATTCCTGCAGCCGCAATCTGTAATGTAGATGCTTTTGAACTGGCTCGCCGGAACCTGCTTCCGGTCACAATTGGCTTAATTGTAACAACTATTGCAGCCATGTTCCTCATTTAATAGAAGCAAAAGAGACTATCGGGCGATAGTCTCTTTTGCTTCTATGCTGATTCCCGCTCATATGAATTTCTTCTGAATATTGACTTTAAGGCCGCGTAAAGTGAAATTGAAATGAATACCCAAATATAGCCTGCTGCAAATCCTGCTGCAATATCAGACGGATAATGTACACCCATCACGATCCGGCTGATTCCCATTAAAAAAATCCAAATGCCGGCTATAATCGCCGTGATCCATTTCGCTGACGATTTCTTCAGCTCGGTAATGATAAAATAGGCTAATAACGTATATAGAATCATCCCAATCATCGCGTGTCCGCTCGGAAAGCTGAGACTCGCCACCTCAACAAGATGCTCCTGATCAGGGCGCGGCCTTCCAACAGCCTCTTTAAGCCACTTATTTACTTCATTTCCCGCTGCAACAGCAAAAACAACAGCTGCCATCGCCTCATAATTCCTATAGTTGAGCCAAAGCAGTGCTAAGAAAGCCAATGTAATAATCCCTACACCGGTTTTACTCCCCATATTGTCCATGGCCTCAAAAAACGGATGGGTGCTTTCTGAAAATAATCCTGTAAAGAATTTTGACAAATAACGGTCAAAATCAAGAGTTTGTCCGTTATTAACGGCAACAAGAAAATATAGAAAAATGGATGCGGATACAGCCAGGAAAAAATAGGTCCATTTAGATTTAAGCATTTCCAATCTTACTAATACCTCCCATTTTGGTCTTAATTTATATTATCATCTCTACTTTACTTTTATTATGTTAAGGTTGCATAAAAAAACATTTTTCCCTTTATCCCATTAAAGAATGTTATAATAATGGAAAAATTACATCGATAGGAGAGGAAATCATGTCTGAATCACTATTTAAAAAACTGGAAAGCTATTACGATGAAATGGTCTCCATCCGGCGCTATCTTCATCAGAATCCTGAAGTATCTTTTAAGGAAGAAAAGACGGCTCACTATATCAAAACCTTTTATGAAAATCTGGGGATTGAAGTCCGGAGCCATGTAGGGGGAAATGGAGTGGTTGCCAGGATTCATGGCAGCAAACCAGGAAAGACCATCGCTTTAAGAGCCGATTTTGATGCACTTCCTATCCAGGATGAAAAGGATGTCCCATATAAATCATTGGTCCCTGGGGTAATGCATGCTTGCGGACATGATGGACATACGGCAACTTTACTTGTACTGGCGAAGGCACTAAATGAACTTCGCGATGAATTAGAAGGTACATATGTAATGATTCACCAGCACGCCGAGGAATATGCTCCGGGCGGAGCGATTTCGATGATCAAAGATGGCTGCCTTGAGGGTGTCGATGCCATTTTTGGAACACACCTGTGGGCATCAGAACCAACAGGGAAGATCCAATATCGGATTGGCCCATTTATGGCGGCAGCAGACAGGTTTGAAGTTACCATCCAAGGAAAAGGCGGGCACGGAGCACAGCCTCACAAAACGAAAGATGCGATTGTAACTGCCTCCCAGCTGGTTGTCAATCTTCAGCAAATCGTCAGCAGAAAAGTAAATCCAATTGACTCTGCCGTTGTAACAGTTGGTTCCTTTGTAGCTGATAACGCATTTAATGTAATTGCTGATAGAGCAAAATTGATCGGTACTGTCCGCACATTTAACGAGGACGTCCGCACTAATATCGAAGAGGAAATCGAGCGCATTGTCAAAGGAACATGCTACACAGCAGACAGTGACTATGAGTATCAGTTCCATAGAGGCTACCCTGCTGTTGTCAATCACAAAAGGGAAACCGAATACCTGGCTGAACTGGCAGGAAAAATTGATGAAGTCAGATGGGCAGAAGAGACAGACCCTGAAATGGGCGGTGAAGATTTCGCATACTATCTGCAGCATGTGAAAGGCACCTTCTTCTTTACAGGGGCAAGACCTGAAAATACATCAGAAAATTACCCGCACCATCACCCAAAATTTGATATTGATGAAAAAGCCATGCTGATCGCAGCCAAAACACTGGGAGCAGCAGCTTTAAACTATCATAGCTATCAGGAAAGCAAGGACTCCGTTGAAGTAGGAAAATAAGAAGAAATTCGAGTGTGGGCCAGGTGACTGGCCCATTTTTTTGTGGTGGTGTGGGCCTGCTTTATGAGCCGTTTTAAGTTTTAGCATAATAACCACCCAAAATGAGCGCAATGAATCACACTCGCCTCAAGCAAAGTATTAAAAACAGCCCCAAGCCTAATCAGGCCTTGGGGCTGTCTTTAAAATTCTCATACGATAAGCATTTTTAGCGGTTTCACCTAAGTGATCTAGCAAATTATAGTTCGCATACGCCCCGACAGCAGCACCAATACCCGGCACCAGCTGGAGCATTTTAACAAAGTCAATATAATCCCGGTATTCCTGCTGAAATACCTTCCAGTCCATATCAGCCAGTGTTTCCTTCCGGTCATCCCATTCTTCAATCAGCTTCAGCGTTTCTTTCCTTTTATCATCACTGGAAAATGCGAGCTGAAAGACATGGAGGAGAAACAGGCGCTCTTCATAATCTTTTGTATCAAATCCATATATGGAGGCAGATTCAAAAAGAAATTTCATCTTAATGCTCAGCAGCAAGGGAAAATCAGCAATGCCAAGGAGTATTCCCCCTGCCCCGGTTCCGGCACCTTCGACAGCAGCTGTTTTGCGGTAAGTCGAAATCTTTTCTTGCAGCATGAGATCCATGTTTTCCAGGCTGCGGCCGGCAGATTGTTTTTTTCTGGTGAGTGCATTCGATCCAACCAAAGTGGCCTTTACCATATTCTTAATGCTGTCAGTGATAATTTGATGAGCTTTTTCAGGTATTATACTATTTACCTTTGTCTGAGCTTTTTTGGAAAGGCGATTCAGCATGCTGGAGCGCTTGTTGATCCGTCTCTTCCATTCTTCAATTTCATAAAAAGCCTTTAATTCATACTCCATCATTTTTCCTACCTGCCTTTTTTCAGGATGACTCTATATACGCACAAAAGACAGCAATGGTTTCATTTTAAGCCCGGCTGCCTGTCAGCCGTTTCTGAATATAGATATGAGTATATACATATGCAAATAAAACTCCAACGGCTAAAGCCAAAAGCGAAGCCAGCCATCCGCCATTTGCCAGTACAGCAAGAGATAATAGGAGTGCCTGAACATAAAGTATTCCTGTCAGCAGCTGTTTAAAGGACTTCTCCTGTATATCCTCTTTAACCGGATATAAATTCACCCACAGCTTATCCTGATGGTGATTCCATAGCGGCAGCAGCTGAAATCCGGTTAAGTACATGAATAACGGCACAAGCAGGATTTGTCCCATTCCATACGAAATCAAATAAATTGCTCCAGCACCAATAAGAGTTAAACGAATGAATAAACCGAAGTAATCACCGGAACGGAGAAATGTACGGACATAAAGGTTTTTAAAAGTTGCATCCTGTTTGAATGGAATTCCTGAAAGCAGCCAATCAAGCCACTTCCGTCTTTTTACGCGGTCTTTCAGCTTTGGAACATCTGTAAACATATTGGCCAGCCTGTAGAAGGAGGTCATTCTTCGCTCTTCCTGATCAATCAAATATTCCCATTTCAGCCCTTTATCCCTGGATTTCATGGTAAAGAACAAATACAGCAGGATCAGCAGCACACCTGCTGCCAGCATAAAAATGGGGGAAGCGCCGCTAAATAGAAAATATAGAAACACAGCGTTAACAGCATAACGGACACATGTATCCAATACATGTACGCTTGTTTCGATATAATATTGTATCTTCCAGCGTATCAGCAAATTGATCATTTTTAGCATCAGCAGGATCAGCAGAAATGGTAAAAACACTTTAAAATTGCCATCATTCACCGCTGCATATAAGGGCAATAAAACTCCAAGCCCCATAACAAGGAGATATGCATGAACAAAAAAGCTGACTGCCATCGAACGTCTGAAATACCCTGAAAGCCTGTCTTCAAGCGGCAGCAGAAAAATTTTGTCTGCTTCAGAAAAGAATGTATAAATTGGGCTGTATGTAACCAGAAGAGCTAAGATGATTGCTATAACCGCTGCAGCTGGAAAATCACCGGGCAGGGTTTTTATCCACTCCTGATAATAAAAAGCTGCAGTTCCCAGAAGAAACACCATGACAATGACAATATGGCCATTAAAGATATAACGGAGATAGCGGGAAAGCTCTTTGACTGTCCTCCCGAATCTCTCCTTCCATAATTGTTTTTCATCAAACATAATCTTCTTCCTTTGTGAGCTGGATATATAAATCATCGAGGGTTGCTCCCGGCATTGCAAATTGCTGCTGCAGCTCCGCTAAAGTTCCCTTCGCCCTTACTTTGCCTTCATGTAAAATCACAAAACGATCACAATACCTTTCAGCGGTTGCCAGGATATGGGTGGACATAAGAATGCCGGCACCGCTCTCTTTCATTTTCTTCATCAAATCGAGAAGTGACTGAATGCCAAGCGGGTCCAGACCTACAAATGGTTCATCAACAATGTATAATGACGGCTGCACCAAAAAAGCGCACATGATCATTACTTTCTGCTTCATCCCTTTAGAAAAATGAGCTGGAAACCATTTCAGTCTTTTTTCCATTCTGAATTCCTTCAGCAGTGTTTCCACTCTTTGTTTGTACTCTGTTTCAGGCAGACCGTATGCCATGGCTGTAATACGCAAATGCTCTTCGAGTGTAAGTTCATCATACAAAATTGGGGTTTCCGGAACAAAAGTGAATTGCTTGCGATATCCTTCCTTATCCTTAAGGAATTGCATGCCATTGATCGTTATTTCTCCCTCCTTCGGTTCCATTAAGCCAATTACATGTTTGATGGTCGTACTTTTTCCGGCTCCATTAAGGCCAATCAGGCCGACGATTTCATGTTCACCCACTTCAAAGGAGACATCCTTTAAGACCGGGTTTCTCGTATAGCCGCCGGTAACGTTTTTAATTTCAAGCAGCGCCATTCTCAACGTCCTTCCTACTATGTATAAGTCCATTGTAAAAAAAGCCAAAGTAAATTGTCCAGTTTAGACAAAATTCCTGTATATAAATTACGGGACGGGACATTCTAATCTATGAAGGGGAAACAAGTCATTTGAACACCATTCAGATGATCAAAACTTGAAATGAGGTGTCTGTCGCAGACAGTTTCCTTTCAGTATAAGCTTCAAACGTTCCTAATAAGGGGATGGTTGCATTGCACATGAAACCTGATGATCTTAAACACTTGATCGCTTTACCCGTAAGTGGTCACTAAGTCATTTTTTAAATGAGGTGTTTGTTAAAGACTATCATCCATGCTTTATACGCCTGTAAAAGCTTATAAAGAAAATAAGGGGATGGTCCGATTGAACAAAGATCGATTTTCTCTAGATATGAACACAATTCATTCATAAATGAGGTGTTTGTTAAAGAGAATTCACCTGAAATAGAAACGTACCAATAGAAGCTTCCCCTTCACGAAGGCAGGATTCCAAGCGGATCCTGCCTTTTATTTTTTAAGCTGTTTTCGTAAAGTTTGTTGCTTTTTAATAACTAGATTAGTTTGCTTAGTTGATTGGAGCGGAAAGTGCGAGATCCTCGAAAATGCTTTCGCATTTTCTTCGTGCGGTGTTTATCGGGGGAGTTTATTCAACGTCCTGCGGGAGTAGCGGGACAGGCGAGCCCCCGCAGATGCGCAGCGTCGAGGAGGCTCACCGCCCGCCCCGCTGTTCGCTGAGCATCCTGGAGGAAATCAACGGACAGTATTGATAGGCGAAAACAACAATTTATGCGAAAAGAGCCATTTTTTATGACTAGACCCACGCCATAATCCCATCCCCTTTTGCTTTTTTGTTTTTTGGAGGATATGGTAGAATTGTGAAAAAGATATTTGGTTAGGAGCTGACATAATGAACGATTGTATATTCTGTAAAATAATCAATGGCGAGATTCCTTCAGCCAAAGTTTTTGAAAATGAGCATGTGATGGCTTTTCTGGATATAAGCCAGGTCACAAAAGGGCATACACTTGTCATTCCGAAAGTACATAAAGAAAACTTATATGAAATGGATGCTGAAACAGCCCGGAACTACTTCGAAGCTGTTCCGAAGATTGCCAGAGCCATTAAGGCCGAATTCGATCCAATTGGCCTGAATTTAATTAATAACAACGGTGAACACGCCGGACAGACCGTTTTCCATTTCCACTCCCACCTTATTCCCCGTTATGGTGACGGAGATGGCTTAGGGGTTGTGTGGAAATCACATCAATCTGATTACTCAGCTTCAGATCTTAAGGAAATCTCTGATGCCATAAAAAAGCATCTGTAACCCTCTGATCCTCCTGTTTCTGCAGGGGGAATTTTTTCTCCAATTTTTCAAAATGTTCATTTTTTTCTCTGTACAAATCAATATAATTTGTTAACATATTAACTATCTTTATTTCTTCACAGCATTATAGTGAATTGATTTTATATTTGGAGGGAGAAAAATGTACCGTGCTCTAAATTTTAATGCAGGTCCCGCAGCCCTGCCGGAAGAGGTATTAAAAGAAGCGGAAAAGAGTTTGCTGAACTTTGGCAATACAGGAATGGGCATAATGGAGCTGAGCCATAGAAGCAGCGAATATCAGGCAGTACATGATCAGGCAATCACACGCTTAAGAAGACTGCTGGCAATCCCGGATGACTTTGAAGTGCTTTTTATTCAGGGCGGGGCAAGTCTCCAGTTTTCCATGGTGCCGATGAACCTGCTGGGAAAAGACCAGGCAGCCCATTATATTCTTAGTGGTTCCTGGTCCGAGAAGGCTTTAAAAGAAGCAGATAAAATTGGCGAAACCGTCATTTCTGCCTCCAGTAAGGAACAAAAATACAGCTTTATCCCCGAATTTAGTCAAGATGATATGCCGGACAATGCTGCCTATCTTCATATTACCAGCAACAATACAATCTACGGCACACAATGGCAAAGCTTTCCTTCAAATAAAAAAACACCGGTAGTAGCAGATATGTCAAGCGATATTTTAAGCCGTCCTTTGAAAGTAGACCAATTTGATTTGATCTATGCCGGTGCCCAGAAAAATCTCGGCCCTTCCGGTGTAACAGTAGTCATTATCCGAAAAGAACTATTAAAAAGATCTTCTGAAACGCTCCCTATAATGCTGAATTACAATACATTTGCCAATAACAACTCTTTATATAACACGCCTCCTACTCTTTCAATCTATTTACTGTCACTTGTGCTTCAGTGGGCAGAGCAGATAGGCGGCCTTCAGCAGATTGAAAAGGCCAATGAGAAGAAGGCAAAAATGCTTTATGATGTTATTGATGAAAGTGAAGGTTTTTACATAGGGCATGCCCATAAAAACAGCAGGTCCCGTATGAATGTTACTTTTAATCTTCACAGCGAAGATCTCTCCAGGGAATTTCAGATACAGGCAAAAGAAGCAGGGTTCGTCGGGCTTGGCGGACACCGTTCTATCGGGGGGTGCCGCGCATCCATTTACAATGCTGTGCCAGAGCACCATGTTGAAAAGCTGGCCGCATTTATGAAAGCTTTTAAAAATAATAATTAATAAATATAACACCTTTGAATGACAGTAAAATATGTTATAATGAGTTAAAGTTTTTCGCTGCAGGCAAAGAGTGCACTGCAGGAGAGACGAACAGAGCTTAGTCAGAGAATAGCAGAGGAGAGATGAGAATTGAATACAAAAAATTTAGTGGCCTTATCCCTATTGGTCGGGATGGGCGCAGTGCTTCATGCCGTTGTTCCAGGTTTTTTTCTCGGAATGAAACCGGACATGATGCTTACCATGATGTTCTTAGGCATTATCCTTTTTCCAGACACCCGAAGCGTTTTGCTTTTAGGTTTAGTTACAGGCCTGATTTCCGGGTTTACCACAACCTTTCCCGGAGGATTAATCCCGAATATCATTGATAAGCCTGTTACTGCATTCACATTTTTTGCATTGTTCCTGATTGTAAAGAAATTCAGGAAGAATATCGTCAGTGCAGCTGTCTTAACAGCAGCAGGAACCATCGTATCCGGAATTGTGTTTTTAACTTCGGCATACCTGATTGTCGGACTGCCGGGACCTTTCACAGCATTATTTGCAGCAGTTGTACTTCCTGCAGCTGCAGTTAACACCGCTGCAATGGTAATCCTTTTTCCTGTAGCACATTCAATTGCAAACAGAACAAAGCTGACTAAAGTGACGATCAGCCAATAATTATATACAAAAAGCCCGCAAATAAGCGGGCTTTTTTATTTGGAAACTATTTAGAAACTGCCCACAATCAGACCCAGCAGGAACAAAAACGCCCCGCCTGCCGCTAAAGCAGCCGCCCTTTTTTTGAGAACATACTTCGGAGGATAGACTCCGGGTTTCTTTATTGAAAGGAAAAAATGAATACCTCCTAAAAACAGCACCACACTTAATGCAAAAATCCCCGCCGCTGCTCCGGACAACCTGCCTCCCCCTTTCGCAAAATATTCTTCTATTGAATTGTATGCCTGTTTGCCGGGAGCTATGAGAATATGGTTTACTCTTATATGTTTTGTGATATAGATATAGATAGAACATTTTTCATTTTCAGCTTTAGAAAAATGAAGATTGCAGTAAAATAGGCATATAAATAAGATTCTGAGGTGATGGTTATGAAAGCCAAATCGTTATTGCTTGGACTATTAGCTGGCGGTGCTGCAGCCGGCATATCCACCCTATTAACTGCACCTGCTTCAGGAAGGGATACCCGACAGCAGTTAAAAGAAAACACAAGCCTTCTGAAAGAGCAGCTTTTAGAATTAAAAACAGAATTGATGGCCATAAAGGAGTCAGCTTCATTTGCTTCTAAGGAAGGTAAAACAGCCTTTAAGGAATTCTCAAGTGACATCAAATATTCAATCAGCAATTGGAAAAACGAGATCCTTCCCCATCAGCACAGGCTGCAGCGTGAATTGCAGGAAATTGAAGCAGCCATACACGAACTTGAAACAAATATAAAGTAAATAAAAAAACCCTTCTTTTTTCTTTGGTTAAAAAGAAGGATTTTTTTTATTTTTGAACGAAAACTAATATATTATTAAAATGCTTCAAATTTTTTTAAAACTTTAAATAGGCTCTCATCCCTTGACCTTAAGCCTTTTGTAGAAATATTTGATTATATTTCTAAAAATTTTGTAAATTTATATCTTTATTAATTTTTGTTTTATTGGCATAATGATACTATAAAAGAAAAATGAACTTCCGGCTGAATAGCCAGAATAATTAATTTTACAAAGTAGGTGAACTTTTGAATGTCGGACAAAGCAATTTCTATAAAGGAAGCAATGATTTTCAGCCAGAGAGTGGCACAGCTAAGTAAAGCCCTGTGGAAGTCTATAGAAAAAGATTGGCAGCAATGGATAAAACCCTACGATTTAAACATTAATGAACATCATATTTTATGGATTGCCTACCATTTAAACGGAGCATCGATTTCCGATGTTGCCAAGTTTGGTGTAATGCATGTTTCTACTGCATTCAACTTCTCCAAAAAGCTCGAAGAACGGGGTTTTCTTCAATTTTCTAAGAAAGAAAGCGATAAAAGAAATACCTATATTAAATTGACTGAGGATGGCGAAAAGGTATTATTAAGTCTTATGGAAACCTATTCACCTGAAAAAAACGCCGTGTTCTCTGGTGCAATGCCACTAAGAGAGCTTTATGGAAAATTTCCTGATATCATCGAAATCATGGCGATAGTCCGTAATATATATGGTGACGATTTCATGGAGATCTTTGAAAAATCCTTTGCAAACCTTGAAAATCAATTTGATGAAGATGAGGGCAAATTAAAGAAGAAACAAGCAGAAAAGGAACTTGCTTAATTAAAAAAGTTCCTTCCAACAATATGTAAACCCTTACAAAGCGAATCACATGCATTCGCTTTGTATTTATGAAAACGGTTGCTCACTGCTTCACATTGATTTCATTTTTTTAAAGTTTTTTTCGACAAAATCTGTTTGTTTTCCCTATTGATTTTTTTATTTATTCATCGTAAAGTATCATAAGTGAGTTTGAAAGATTACTATTTTACTCCTTGTGGAGGTATTTTTATGATGAATTGCTGGAAGACGATTAACTTCACGAAGCAATATGGATCGCAGAGACTTTTTATTTTGTCTTCCTTAACCATGCTGGCTACTTTCATATTTACTTATGTTCCTGCAACATATGTATTTATGCCAGGTTCCTTTTACGATAATTATTTCATTTTCTTTGCAGCGGGACTATGGCTAATGTATCCAGTCCATAAGCTGCTTCACTACCTTCCAATTGCACACCTTGGAATTGTCGTAAAAAAACAGCTGATTATTAAATATGGATTTATGCCAATTATATATATCCGAATAACGGAGCCTATTTCAAAACGGCTTTTCCTGACTGCCACTCTGGCACCTATGTTCATTATAAACAGCCTGCTTCTGGCTGCTTGCTTTGTTTTTCCTCATTATGTACATTATTTAGTCATTCTGTTTGCTTTCCATGCAGGCATCTCTTTTTCTGACATTGTCTGCGCAAAAAACGTCCTTAATGCTCCAAATCAATCTTATGTAGAAGAAAATGAAGATGGATTTGAGATATTACTTCGTTCGAACCATTAGCACTAATCCCGGGTATCCTGACAAAGGATACCTTTTACTTACCTGACAGGCAATCTTAAATACTATCTTTTTTTCGTGAACTTTGTTATTGTAATTAACAGACAAAACATGTTACAGCAATCATATGACTGCCCAAGGAGGGAATCTTGGATGATCTCCATCTTTATTATTTT
Organism: Bacillus sp. 22-7; assembly: GCF_010628845.1. NCBI lineage: Bacteria > Bacillati > Bacillota > Bacilli > Caryophanales > Bacillaceae > Bacillus > Bacillus sp. 22-7. The sequence continues at coordinate 39,439 of NZ_NJQY01000015.1, forward strand.
TGCCGTTTTTATTTTATTTTATATCAACAAGATGACAAATTCGCTTTGTCTCCAAAAAGAGATTCCTGAGGAACGGCAGCCCAAAGTATTCAGAACCATTAACATTCTTATCACCATATTGCTAATCTCTTCATTTGTAGAAATCTTGTATGCTTAGGCTATCCTGAGCGCTCTTACCATGAGCAAAAGCGGCGGAAAATTTCCGCCGCTTTTTATATATACATTAATTTCACACATCAAAGCTTAGCAAAAACAAGAAGCTCCAATGATGATTAACAAAATGAACAGCACGACAACTAACGCAAAACCTCCGCCGCATCCATGTCCTCCAGACATATGGTTGCCTCCTCTCAAATTCCGGCACAGGGCCCTGTCAGACCCTATGCCAACCTAGATTTACAGCCACGCGCAGCCTACAATGATTAATAAAATAAACAATACAACGATTAACGCGAAACCTCCGCCGTATCCAGCACCCATGGATAACACCTCCCCTTCAGGTTGCTACCATATCCTATTCATTTGCCTCTGTTGTCGGATAGGCTTCTATCCCGGCTATCCAAACTTTTTTAGGCTGCTTGAAACCTCCCATCAGAGGGTTCCATGTATCATATGTACAATTGTCCTGAATGGGATGGGCGAATACCCAAATTTTTTTAAAAAACTATGGTTTATGAACCAAGCATTACTTTCTTCTTTTGTTATTTTTTTCATTTATGGTATAGTAGAGAATGTGATAAATGAAGGCACTGTGAAGGCAATTGCTGGTTTTTAAGAAGTCTAAAAATTCAGCAGAAGACAGCAGTAAAGCTCTCCAGAGCCAAATTTGAAAATTAATTTAGGAGTGTTCAACATGAAGAAATGGATGCTATCGCTCTCCATTGCAGCTGGAGTAATTGGATTAAGTGCATGCAGCAGCACCGGCGGCGACTCAGGAGATGTTGTTGTTGAAACAAAGAGCGGAAACATTACGAAGGACGAGCTTTATGAAGCAATGAAGGAAAAATACGGCGAACAGGCGCTCCAGGAGCTCATTTATGAAAAAGTTCTTTCTGATAAATACAAAGTAACAGACAAGGAACTTAACGAGAAAATTGATGAACTAAAACAGCAGCTTGGCGCTAACTTCGAGATGGCACTTATGCAATATGGCTATAAGGATGAAGAAGATTTAAGGGAAACCTTTAAAACAGGCTTGCTTCAGGAAAAAGCCGCTATTAAAGATATTGAAGCAACAGAAAAAGAAGTTAAAGAATACTACGATAACTACAAGCCGGAAATTAAAGCACGCCATATCCTGGTAGAGGATGAAAAAACGGCGAACGAAGTAAAGAAAAAGCTTGATGAAGGCGGAAAGTTTGAAGATCTGGCCAAAGAACATTCTAAAGATCCTGGATCTGCTGCAAATGGCGGAGATTTAGGCTGGTTCGGCCCAGGTAAAATGGTTCCTGAATTTGAAGAGGCAGCTTATGCACTTGATGTTAATGAAATCAGCGCCCCTGTTCAATCAGAACATGGTTTCCATATTATTCAAGTAACTGAGAAAAAAGAGAAAAAGTCCTTTGATGAAATGAAGAAAGAAATGGAATATCAAGTAAAAGTCTCCAAGCTTGATGGCGAGAAAATACAGCAGGCAATGGATCGTGAACTAAAGGCTGCTGATGTTGATATTAAAGATAAGGAACTAAAAGGAGTTCTTGATAAACCTGAAGCTGAAGGTGAAGCTGGAACTGAAGCGAAATAAAAAAACGGGGCTCCATGCTGGAGTCCCGTTTTTTATGTGTTATTAAAGTCAGCCTGCTGATTGCTGAGCGGATTTCCGCTCTTCTTTTTCCCGTTCAAGACGCTTCATATAAATTTCACCCTCGCGTTCTATGCTGTCATGCTCCACTTTTTTCTCTTCCCTGCCTGTCCTTACCGCCATATATGCACTTATAACGATTCCGGCTGCAACAAAATATACCCAAATTGGAATCATCTTTTTCCCCTCTTTCTTTTCATATGGTTGTCCATTTACTATAAAATGTATGCTGAACCGGAAAAAATATGATAGACAGACACTAAAAATGCCATCCTTTCCCATTAGGAAGGATGGCATTTATTATTTATGAAAACTAGGCTTATAGAATGAACGGTTATCCAAAGCAAATACCCGCTCCGAAAACTCTCCAGGTTTTACCCTTTCAAGAGCTCTATCAAGCATATTCATTTTTGCATCAATATTATCAATATAATGAAGAATTTCTGCTTCCTTGATTAACGGCGGCTTCGGACTGCCCCATTCTGCTTTGCCGTGATGGGACAAGACCAGGTGCTGAAGGACCATAATCTCTTCACCGCTGATTCCCAGTTCCTCAGCAGCTTTTCCTATTTCATTTATCATAATGGTTATATGCCCTAGCAGGTTTCCTTCTGTTGTGTAGGATGTTGAAATCGGTCCGGACAGCTCTGTAATTTTCCCTAGATCGTGCAGGATGACTCCAGCGTACAATAAGTCCTTATCCAGGCTTGGATACAAACCGGAAATAACTTTAGCCAAATCCAGCATGGAAACAACATGATAGGCAAGACCGGAAACGAATTCATGATGATTCTTGGTAGCGGCCGGATATTCAAGAAAGTCCTTTTGATGCTTCTTCAGTAAATGGCGGGTGATCCGTTGAATGTTTGGATTTTTCATTTCAAATATATATTGAGTGATTTTACTCATCATTTCATCAGTACTTAAGGGTGCTGTTTCGAGAAAGTCTGCCAGCTTCACCGGATCAGTTGGAGAGGCCGGCCGTATTTGGCGGATTCTTAACTGATTGCGTCCACGGTAATTTAAAATATCCCCCGCCACTTTTACAATGGTTTCGGGACTGTAGTTTTTGGCATCTTCATCAGACACATCCCAAAGCTTTGCTTCAATTTCCCCGCTTTGGTCCTGGAAGATAAGGGTCAAGAACGGCTTTCCATTACTCGCAATACCCTTAGTTGCATTTTTGATGAGCAGAAAAAGCTCGATTTGTTCTCCTACTTCGTAATAAACAATTCCTTTTGACATACGTGCGCCGACGCTCCCTTCACGAGGTTGTTTAAAAAGGGCATTCAGAAATAGACACATCTTTTGCAGCCTCTTTAAACATGTAATTCTATTAACCTAGTATACCACACAGGTCCTGCTCTCTCCTAAATTAATCATGTCTTTTGTCCGCCATAAAAACCCATTCACTTTTTCATGAATGGGTTTTTTGATAATTGCGGGTTACAGCAAAAGCAGCAATATTGGAATAAATAACGAAAGGATAATTGCAGAAGTTGTCATGGCTATACACCCCATGGCACCTTCTTCCTCTCCCCACATGAGTGAACGGCTGGCTCCCAGCATCTGTGCTGAAGTGCCCATTGCCAATCCTTTGGCAGCTTTACTATTTATTCCAAGCCACTTCAATAGGTTTGGTCCCATCATAACGGAAAAAAGACCAGAAAATAGCACAAAGAAAACAGTAAATGCCGTGGTTCCTCCTAGGCCATCCGAGACCGTTAAGGCTACCGGGAGTGTTACCGAACGCGGAATAAGAGATGCCATGATCTCCTGATTAAAGTGAAAAACCTGTGACATAATGTAAACCGAAAATATGCCTAAGGAGGTCCCGGCAAAGACTCCTGAGAATATTTTCTTAAGATGTCTTTTCATTAAGGGCCACTCCTTATATAAAGGAACCGCAAAAGAGACAACCGAAAGCTGGAGGAGCAGTTCAAACAGACTGCTTCCTTTTTGATATACTGATAGAGGGATGTTGCCCAATAGAAGAAGGATAATCAAGAGCGCAGTTCCGGTGTATAAAGGATTTAGCCAGCTCTTCTTAAACTTCCTGAAAACTTGCAGGCTTGCGATATAACTGGCAAGAGTCATCAAGATGCACCCTATACTATTGAATAAAACAGAACTCATTTTTGGCGCCTCCTTCTTATGTTCTCATACAATAGAACAGAATACGCTGTGCCCAATAAACAGCAAAAGCTGCTTAGAACCAGCACCAAAAGGAAATGAAAGTTTAATAGAGGAATAAAATTGGGAGATAAAAATAATCCAATGACAAAGGGGATAAACAGCAGGGTCATGTGTTTAATTTGAAAAGATGCTGCTTTCTCTATCCATTCTAATTTAATTAAATTGGTTACCAATAAGAGTAATAACATAAGCATCCCCATGACACTTCCAGGAAGCGGAATATGAAAAAACGCAGCCGCAAAATTCCCTGCAATCAGAAAGATAGCGAGTAACAATATTTGAATCAGCCAGGGCAAATGATTTTCTCCTTCCTAACCGCTTTTTATCATCTTACTGGATTAAAAAAGAAAAAACTTGATATTTGTAAGGTTTCTTTACACACTTTTTAATAATACTTGTGACTTTTTGTAAGATTTGCTTACCATACAGATAAAAAAGCTGCCTGCTATAATTAGACAGGCAGCTTTTCCTTTGCAACTGATTGTATTTGTTCTTCCTGAAAATGCGGCAGAAGATGCTTATGACAGGTGAAAAATAAAATTTGCCTTCCTTTTAGATTCTTTAACAGGCCAATCATTCTTGCAGTTCGGACATGATCAAAATTCACGAAGCTATCATCAATAATAATGGGGAATGGGTATTTGCCATAAATCGTCATGGCGAGTGCAAGTCTAAAGGATACATATATCTGTTCCGCAGTCGCCTGGCTCAGCTCTTTTGCTTCAAAAACTGCTCCTGTCCTGCTTTCTATGAGAAAGCCGCTCCCTTCCTCTTTAGGAAAAATCCGTACATAGCGGCCATTGGTTAAGTAAGAAAGATAGTGCTCTGCTTTATCCAGCATTTTTGGCAAGCGCTCATTTTTAAAGCTTCTTATCGTTCGATCTAATATATCCTTGGCAGCAGCATATTTTGCCCACTCCCTTGCTTCTGCTTCAAACTCAGATTTCAGCAAAGCGAATTTATGCAGGAGTTCCGCATATGTTCCGCCCTCTTCAAGAATTCCAATTTCATGTTTTACTTCTGCAAGTTTACTCTGCAGACCAGGAATACTTTCCTTGAGCTGAGCAGCTTTTTCGCTAACGGCCTGGATCTCCGCTTCCGGTTTTGTCACATTGGAATATTTTCCGATTTCCTCCTGTGAAAAAGAGTTAAGAATCATTTGCTTGCGGACCTGTTTTATCTGTTCTTCAAGTTCTGCTAATTTCTGTGCTTCAGCTGCTTTTTCCCGGTATTCATCTGAATTATCAGTGCCTGCGCTAGAGAACAGATTCTTGCATTCATTTTGGAAGTGGCTAAGTTCGGCAAGCACTGTGCTGAGTTCCAGCTTTAACTCCTGAAGCTTGGCTTCTCTTTCACCCTGCTTGATCTGTTTTTCCATTTCTTCCTTCAGCCTTTTTTTCAGCTGATAGCCGATTTCCTGAACATTTCCCGGCTCGCTATTTAATAGAGTCTTTAGCTTTTGAAAAGTTTGGAGCTTCTCATTGATTCCCTTACCTGCTGATGCCTTTCTTTCAAGGATGTATTTCTTTTCCCTGGTAAGGACTTTCAGCTTTTCAATCAGACTAAAAGCCTCGCTTAAATAGTTTTTGGCAATTTCAGAAGGAAGCAGCAGCTGCTTCCCCAGCTGCAGGAGTTCAGATTCAAGTTCGGCAGATTCCTTTTCCCATTTTTCAAAGGAGTTAATGACCTTTTCATATTTTTCATTTGTTTGTTCAAGCTGAAATTGTAATTGGATAAGCTGATTTTGCCTTTCGCTGTCTTTCTTCAGCTGCGCCTCCAGACTCGCAGCATGCTGAATGTCAGGATGCTTTAATTTCTCCAGCAGTGATTGTTCTTTTTCACTCAGGGCTTTTATCTCATCTTTAATAAAGCTGTCCTCTCCCTTAGGCTCCTTTTTGTTTACACCGGCAATACAAAAGGCTGCGCCTATCAAACCTGCACCGGCAATCACCCATAATTGACTAAAGATTCCCCAGCCTGCAAAAGCTGCAAACAGAACTCCCAAAAATAAAAGCTGCCTCTTTTCCCGGTATGCTTTTTGCTGTCTTTTTTCCTGCTCCTTTTTTTCTGTTTTTTGAAGGAACTGAAGCCTTTCCTGAGTATCCTGCAGCTCTTTTTCGATATTATGCTTATTCGCGGTGAAGCTCAGTGTTTCTCTAACGGCCGCACGTTCATCCTCCGTAAGAAGCAGCCCTGTCAATTCGCCAATTTTTTGTTCCGTATTCTCCAGCGCCGACCTTTCATCGTTAAACCGCCCGTCCAGCTCCAGTTTCATTGCTTGCAGATGATTTCGCCGGGAATTTACTGCATTAATCTTTTCCTTCATAAAAACACTCGTATCAGCCTGTTCAAGCTGCTGTTCGTCAATTTGAAGATGGAGTCTTTCCTGAAGATTTATGATTTCCTCTGAAATATTACCCAGCTTTATTGATAATTCTTTTTCCTCTTGAATTAATCTATCCAGCAGCGGCAGCCCCTCAACTGCTGCATTGATTTGCGGCTCATGCTTAAGGAGCAAATGATCAGGCTGACTGCTTTCCAGCTCTTGTTCCAAAATGCTTATTCTGGATTCCAGACTGGCTCTTCGCCCTTCCAGCGGCTTTATAAGGCTTTCAAGCTTCTCCAATAGAGCAAGCCCATTTGCCGGAAAAGGCATGTCTCCAAATCTTCCCCTTTCTTTAATCAGCTCCTGCTCCTCTGCTAATAAAGGATAGAACTCCTTCCACTCTTTTAGCCGGGATAGCTTCTGCTGATATTGCTCCAACTCATGCTGTATTCTCTGTAAATCGTTTGCGATGCTATCTTTTTCCTGCAGCAATATCCAGTAATGCTCATTATTCTGCTCCGCTTTTTTCAAATCCCGATGCAGCTGCTTCATCTCATTCAGCTTTACATTAAGGGCTGGTTTTTTTCCGTTTGGCTTAAAGCGGCTTTCCAATTCCTTTTGAAGTATATTTTCAGCAGAAACGAGATGATCCGTACCCAGTGAACCTGCTGAAAACAAATACCTGCCCAAATCTTCACCCTTCATTTGGTTCACACTTTGCAGTCCATGAATATTAAAAGAGAAAATAGATTGATACAAGTTTTTGTCAATATGATGAAGGAGTCCGCTTAAAAGGTCTTCTCCTCCCCTGGTACCATCCTCAAGAAGGACGCTGACATCACCTGACGCTTTGCCTTTAACCCGTTCTATGACCGCCTTCCCTCTATCAGGAAAAACAGCGGTAATCCTGCCGCCATATTTTGCTCCTTCCTTAGGCTCATACCTTAATTCTGACTGGGTCTTTGCCGGAAAGCCAAAAAGAACGCTATGAATAAAAGACATGATGGTAGATTTGCCTGCCTCATTTTCTCCGTAAATAACCTGCAAGGATTGAATACCTTCAAGTTTAAAGTCAGTAAGCTTACCATAACCGTAAATTTGTATGTCTGTAATTATCAAGGGTCCACCTCCATTCATTGTCCTCAAGCTTTGTATAATAGGTCCACCAGCAGTGCTTCAGCTTCCTCGGCGATTCTCTGTTTTTCATCCTTAGTGAGTTCGTTCATAAATCTTCTTGCCAGGGGATGTGAATACAAAGGCAAAGCACTTTCACTGCGCTCTGCAAACTGATCCGCGGTTTTAAAAAGCTCACTGAAAAAATCTGATTCATGTGCCAGATTTTCTTTATTCCACATTCTTTTTTCATTTACTGTGATACCGGAAATCCATACAAATGATTCCTCATCTGCCTCTTCCTCCTGCAGCGTTTCGAGGAGCTCGCCATTGGTTATGCTTATTAATTCGTGATCAGGCATTCCAGTTTCTGTAAGTGTCAGATTCAGGACTGTCCCCCGCCTGTTTTGGCGCTTTTCTTCCATCAAATTTAAGCAAATATCATATACATCCTGATAGTTCTCCAATCCGGAAGCATCTATTTCTGCTTTTTCCCAGATTACAGGAGCAGCTTCCAGAAACTCCATCTTTGCACCCGAACTATCAAGCTCAACTAAATAGCATCCTTTCGGACCGGTTTCTTTCCTGTTTCTCCCCTGTATATTACCGGGGTAAATGACGGGTGGCTGGGAAATGATGATTTCCCGTTTATGTATATGTCCAAGAGCCCAGTAATCAAAGTCCTTTCCAAGCAAATCATTTATTCGGAACGGTGCATATGGAACGTGATCACTGCTGCCTTCAAAAGAGCCATGAAGTATTCCAATATGCAGATCAGCGCCATCTTCCCTGTTATATTGATCAATCATCCTTTCCAGCACATGTCTCTTAGGGTAGCTGAAACCATAAAGATGAACAGATGTGCCATTTTCAGCTGTATGCTTCACCACTTCAACTTCATGGGAAAAAATATGGACATTATCCGGCATTGGCAAATGGGCCCATCGGCCATCCATATGGTCATGATTACCATGGACTGCATAAACAGCAATCCCTCGTTCATCCAGCCTCTCCATCTCCTTACGAAAACGGGTTTGTGCCTTTATGCTCCTGTCTTCACCGTCAAATAAATCCCCGGCTAAGATGACAAAGTCAACAGCATGGAAAATGGCTAAGTCAATTATTTTGGTAAATGCGTTGAAAGTACTTTCCTGCAGTTTTTTAAAAATGGCCGGGGGCAAATGCCTCAAACCGGACATCGGACTATCCAGGTGTAAATCTGCAGTATGAATAAACGTAACCCTTTTCATGTAAACTTCCTTTCATTCCTTTTCTTTCATTTTACCTCATCCAAAAAGCGAATGCACGTTCCTATTCTAATTTATATAAGATAATTCTTCTTGAGTTTTCTTAATCGGTTTTAGACCGGGAAGCTTGTGCATAAAAATGTACAAGACTATTTCCTTGAGGACTGGCTTTGAGCTTCTGGGAAAATTTAAAGGGCGGAGTGGTATATTGGGAATTGGAATATATTTAAGTTACGTGTTTCTCGGACTGTCTCTGGCAGCTCCAATTGGGCCGGTTAATGCCGTCAGGCTTGAAAAAGGGATAAAAAATGGATTTTGGCATGCGTGGATTGTTGGAGTGGGATCTATGTTTGCTGATGCGTTTTATATGCTGGTTGTATACCTTGGACTCGTCCATTTTTTGGACACCCCTGTTGTACAGATCTTCCTGTGGCTTTTTGGAGGATTTATTCTTTTATACACGGGGATCGAAAGTATTGTAAATGCCAATAAAATTTCCATAAGCTATGTGCGCAGCCAGGATTCCTTGTTTAAATGTTTTTTCTCCGGATTTATTATGTCTATATCCAGTCCTCTTTCCATTCTGTTCTGGCTCGGCATTTACGGATCTGTACTTGCAAAAACAGCCGCGGCTTATGTCAAAACAGAGCTCTTTTTATACAGTACCATGATTTTTCTGGGACTGATGCTTTGGGATCTATTTGTCGCAGGATTGACCACAGGGTTTCGCCGATTCCTGACCTCCAAAGGGATCATCATCATATCGATTCTTTCAGGATTATCGCTGATTGGATTTGGGGCTTATTTTGCATTCGAAGGGTTAAAGGCATTATTTGCTTAAAGAATATTATTGAAAAAAGCTCCGTTTCTTAAAGACGGAGCTTTCTTCAGATTATTCGTTTTTAGTAAGCTGTAATGCTTTTTTTATATCTTTAAACGAATTGGATTTGCCATACATCAATACTCCGCCCCTGTATACTCTCGCTCCAAAGACAGCGAGCAGTATAATGGAAACGAGAAGGATCGCAATTCCTAGAATCGGCTCCCATACCGGCAGTGACAGCATCCCTACTCTCATGAACATGAGCATCGGAGTAAAGAATGGGATATAAGACGTGATCGTTACAAAGGAAGCTTCCGGCTGGCTTAAGCCAAACATAGCAATCATAAAGCCTGCCACAACCATCATGGTCATTGGAGTAATCATCTGCTGGATATCTTCAATTCTGCTTACAAGCGAACCAAGAAAAGCCGCCAGTGTGGCGTATAAGAAATATCCAAGAATGAAAAAGATGAGTGCATAAGCGATAGTCGCAGCCGGAATGTTTCCAAATCCAAAGAATTCAAAAAAGCCGCCTTCCATCGTATCAAGATTTTGTTTGACTGAAAAATAACCAACTAATAGTATGAGTGCCATTTGTGTCAGGCTAAGCAGCCCGATTCCCAATATTTTTGCGAACATCTGCTTGATTGGTGAGACACTGGATATCAAAATTTCCATAACACGGGAAGACTTTTCTGTCGCTACCTCCATGGCAATCATATTAGCGTATAAGATGACTGCAAAATAAATGATGAATAACAGAACATAAACAAGTCCTCTTGCCTGATTCAGTTCTTCTTCTGTTTTTGCGTTTTCTTCAAGAGCTGTCTTATCAAAAGGCACAGGCTCATACAGTTTGCTTAATTGCTCCGGGCTAAGGTTTATTTGAGTGGCGGCCATTTGCGTTTTCAGCTGCTGCAGCCCGCCCTGCAATTCGGAAGGGATGGCTGAATCGGCTATACTTCTTGCTTTATAGGCTGCTTCAGGCAGCTCTTCTTCTGTAAAGGATAAAAGTAAAAGTCCTTTATACTCTCCATCCTTAACAGCATTTTCTCCTTCTTTCCCTGACCCTTTGTAGGGAATTAAAGATATATTGTTATTCAGGGCATCCATTTGTTCCTGAAGAGGAGCTAACAGCACACCTGTCTCATCGATGACTGCAATTCGTTCTTCATCATCCTTATTAAAATAATCAATAATACCGGATAAGTTGGCAAGCCCTGCAACTATCACCACAGTAATGAGGGTTGTAACAATAAATGACTTGGTCTTCAGCTTGCTTAAATAAGTATGAAGTAGAATCGTCATAAAGTTATTCATAGGAAGCACCAGCCTTTTCTATAAAAATATCATTCAAAGACGGCTCTTCCAAAACAAATTTACGGACAAACCCCTTCTCTGCAACTTTTCTGAAAATGGCTTCAGCGGCATCTTCACCGGAAATCTGCAGCTGAATGCCCTCTGCTGTCTGTCTGGCTTTCACCACTCCCCTGCTACCCTTTAAAAAGCTTAAATCATAATCAGCATGGATAATCAGATTCTTTCTGCCGAAGGAACGTTTAATTTCTTTTAAAGGTCCGTGCACTACCGGCCGTCCTTTTTGCATGATGCATAAATGCTCACATAGCTCTTCTACATGCTCCATCCTATGTGAGGAAAAAACAATCGTTGTACCGTTATCCCTTAACTCCAGTACAGCATCCTTCAGCAGTTCTACATTAACCGGATCCAATCCGCTGAATGGTTCATCCAGAATTAAAAGCTTTGGCTTATGTATAACAGCAGTAATAAACTGGATTTTCTGCTGGTTTCCCTTTGAAAGCTCTTCAATTTTTTTATTGGCGTATTCAGGAACTTTGAACCGCTCAAGCCAATAAGTTAATTCCATTAAACAGTCCTGCTTTGCCATCCCTCTCAGCTTAGCTAAATAGATAACCTGATCCTTGACCTTCAGCTTTGGATATAAACCTCTTTCTTCAGGAAGGTAGCCTATCAGCGGGCTGGTTGAATAATCGATGGGATTTCCATTCCACGTAATCTTTCCTCCGCTGGGATCCAATAGTCCCAGTATCATACGGAAAGTAGTCGTTTTACCGGCTCCATTCGCCCCCAGGAATCCAAACATCTCACTTTCTGGAATAGAAAGTGACAAATCGTCCACTGCCGTAAACTTTCCAAAGCGCTTTGTTACATGCTCAAGCTCTAAAGCCATTTCGAATTCCTCCTTTTCCTATTTAGCAATACGTACAGAATAGGAAAAAAGTTCCCTGATTTAAAGCAATTTTTCCGAATAAATTTTGCACATTCTAAGAAATTATGCAAGAATAATAGTAACTATCTGAATTTTATAATAAGAGAGGAGTCTCATTATGAAGACTTACAAGCTTACTGCATTTGAACAGGACGGGGAAAAGATATTGGATGAAGCATTCCAGGCAGCTTCTGATGACGAAGCTAAAAGTGTGGGAGAAAATCTCCTTAAGGAAAAAGGGCTGGATGAGAAAACTCACCGCTGCACCTCTCCTGCGGGCAAGCTGATACTGTTTCATAGATAGGAAGAAAAGTGGAAGCACCTTGCCCACGAAGGAACGCAGACAAAAAGCGCCACCTCCTCCCAAAAGCTGCCGCTTTCGGTCGTGCGATGTATCGCTGCCGCAGCTTTCCTTGTCCTATGGCAACGTCTGCATGACCCCCATCATGGGGGCCTCAAGCACAAGACGAGCTTGTGACCTCAAGGGGTTAGGCGCTGGAGCTGGACAGTTATCTGAATTCAATGATGTACATTCTGATAAGAAAAGCAAAGGGCTCAGCTCTTTGCTTTTCTTCTATCAATCTTTATTTCCCCTTAAATACAGGCTTTCTTTTCTCAATAAAGGCCTGGATACCTTCTTTGTGATCCTCTGTTTGCCGCATTTTATGCTGGCCAAGCTTTTCGAGCTCAAGCACTTTTAGCAGGAGCGGCCGGTTTTTATCAGCAAGAATTTTCTTTGTCTTAATCATTGCTTCTGTCGGTCTGTTCAACCATTGGCTTAATTTTGCATCAACTGCTGTGCTTAAATCTGCTTCTGCTATTTCGTGAATCAGCCCCATTTGCAGAGCTTCATCTGCAGTCAGCACTTTTCCTTCCCAGATTAAATGCTTCGCTTTATCTTCTCCAATGCGCTGCTGCAGGAAGAAGTGAGCCCCACCGTCAGGAATTAAGCCGATTCCAATAAAATTCATGGCAAGCTTGCTGTTCCTGTCTGCCAATATATAATCAGTGGCAAGGGCCAGGCTAAGTCCCAAACCGGCAGCTGCCCCTGTTACAGCACTGATGGTCAGCTTCGGCATGCTATAAAGAGTTACAGCCAGCTCGCTGATGCAATCCATCACATCCGGGAAATCGCTTTCATTCGTTTCCAAAAGCATTGTTTTTATATCTCCGCCTGAGGAAAATGCGCGGCCCCTTCCTTTCAATACAACAATATCAATCTCATCCATTTGGCCAATATCTTTCATAGCAGCCAGGAGCCCTTTCAGCATTTCCACATTCAATGCGTTCAATGATTCCGGCCTGTTCATTTCAACCGTCGCCACACGCCCATCAAACTGCACGCTGACAGTCTCGGTTACAAAATCTGTTGTCAAAATCTTTCCCCTCCTTTAAATGCTTCTTTTATTATAAAGAGTATAATTATATTTAAAAAGTGTTTTGTCTAAAAATTTTTAATTTTGTCACTTATTGTCCACTTCATCGATACGCTCTCTCTATTAAACCATTTGGCTAAGTTATGAACTATTTTAATGATATTAAAAAAACAGCATCCCCAAAAAGATGCTGTAAATGACCCATTTTTACTTTGCATGACCTGTATATTCTTTTTGGACCTGCTCTCTTAAAGCCATTTTGAGGAATTTTCCTACAGAGGTTTTTGGTATTTCCTCAAAGAAAAGTATTTCATCCGGAAGCCACCATTTTGCAAATTGCGGCTTCAGGAAATCATAAAGCTCCTCTTTTGTGGTCTGCCCTTTAAATGGCTCTTTCAGAACAACGCATGCCACCGGCCTCTCCTGCCATTGCTCATGCGGGACAGCAACAACCGCTGCTTCAAATACCGATTCATGAGCCATTAAGGCATTTTCGATATCAACGGAAGAAATCCACTCTCCTCCGCTTTTAATTAAATCTTTGGTCCGGTCAACGATTTTCATAAATCCTTCTTCATCAATGGTAACCACATCTCCTGTGTAGAGCCAGCCATCTCGGAATGCTTCATTGGTCCTTTCATCTTTATAATATTCAGAAGCGATCCATGGCCCTCTTATAGCGAGTTCCCCCATTTCCTTTCCGTCCCATGCTGCTTCCCCATCCTTGCCGGCAATCTTCATTTCCAGCCCAGGTACAAGAATGCCCTGTTTGGCTTTTATATCCAGCCTCTCTTCTGCTGATAGCTCTTCCTGATAGCTTTTTAAAGTCGAAATAACAACAAGCGGGCTTGTTTCAGTCATTCCATAGGCATGCATGAATGGAATTTTGTGCTTTTGCTCGAAGGCTTTAATCATGCCTTTTGGCGCTGCCGAACCTCCACATAGCACCGATCGGAGTGAGCTCATATCATATTTATTTTCATCAAGTTCCTTTAATAATCCGAGCCAGATTGTCGGCACTCCGGCTGTTATGGTAACTTTCTCAGATTGAATAAGCTCTGCCAGAAGTTTAGGTGTAAAATATGGCCCCGGCAATACAAGCGTGGTTCCAAACCAGACAGCAGCAAACGGCAGCCCCCATGCGTTTACATGGAACATCGGCACTACCGGAAGAGCGATATCCTTCTCGCTTACCGCTGCACTGTCTGCCATCCCAAGTGCCATACTGTGAAGGACAATCCCCCTATGGGAATAGACGACCCCTTTAGGGTTGCCTGTAGTTGCTGAGGTATAGCACATTCCCGCTGCCGAATTTTCATCCAGATCATCAGGAAATTCATAGGCACCGCTTGCTTCATTGATAAGCTTTTCATAGTGGAAAACCGGCGAAAGAGAAGTCTCAGGCAGTTCTTCTTCATCTGTCATAATGATGAACGCCTTGACCGTCTTCAATTTATCCTTAACCTTCTCAATTAGCGGGACAATGTCAGGGTCGATCAGCAGGACTTTATCTTCGGCATGGTTAATAATATATGTAATATGCTGAGGTGACAGACGGATATTAATCGTGTGGAGAACGGCTCCGCTGCATGGGATGGCGAAATAAGCCTCCAGGTGGCGATGATGGTTCCATGCAAGTGTTCCGACCTTATCCCCTCTTTCCACTCCCAGCTTTTGCAGGCTTTCTGCCAGCTTCCTGGTCCTTTCTGCTATCTCCTTATATGTCAATCTCTGAATTCCGCCGGCCGTTCTTGATACGACCGTTTTCTTTGGAAAATACTTTTCTGCCCGCCTGATCATTTGCGTCATAGTCAAAGGTGTCTGCATCATCATTACAATTCCCCCTTTTTAGAAAACGCTTACATTTAGAGTCATAGAAATCTATGATCTTTTACCTATTCATTCTCTTTATTTTCAGGAATTCCTTTAATGTTTTTCTAAATTTTCCAAAATATTTTCATAAAAAAATCCCCGCCTATTCGGCTAGGGATTCATGTTTATTAAATAACTCTTTTAATATTTTCAATTTCTCTTCTGTATAATGTTCAAAACTGTCATTATACGATTTTGGATCCTTCGGGTTTGCAAAATGAGTGATTTTTCCTGTCTCAGGATCAATGAACTTACTGGAAGCCCCGCATCCAAGCCCGATAATTGTCTGCTGTTCTTCCATAATCATAATGTTATAAATGCTTTCCTGGTTTGGAAGGGCATAACCGACATTTTCAAGATTGCCGAGAATATTCTTCTGGCGGTAGAGATAATAAGGATGGTAATTATGCACTTTCGTCCAATCCTCAGCCATGTCCATCATTTTTTCAATCTCTTCACGATCGGCAACTTTATATTTTTGCTTGTTCTTTGTCATTTCCGAAGCTCGTTTAAAGGATAAAGTATGAACAGTCAGGGATTCCGGCATTAGTTTCTCTGTTTCACCCAGAGTATGCGCAAATTCCAGAACACCTTCTCCAGGCAATCCAATGATCAAATCCATATTGATATTGTTCATGCCCATATTACGGGCCAAATGGAATTTATCTACGGTTTCTTCTACTGTGTGGTGACGGCCAATTGCTTTCAAGGTCTCCTGAATATAGGACTGAGGATTGATGCTGATACGGTCAATATTCCATTTTTTAAGCACTTCAAGCTTTTCAGGTGTAATCGTATCCGGACGGCCTGCTTCCACAGTGACCTCCCGAATGTTTTCTACATCTGGAAAAGATTCATACATTTCCTCATAAAGCATATCCATCTCTTCTGCCGTAATGCTTGTCGGGGTCCCTCCGCCATAATAGACAGTGGTGATTTTCACATTATTTTCTTTCAGCCAATCACCAATTTTGCGCATTTCAAAATGAAGGCCGCCAAGAAATGAGTTAACAGAACCCTGCCTGCCATTAATTGCATAGGCAGGAAAAGTACAATACGCGCACTTTGTCGGGCAGAACGGAATGCCAATATATATGCTTACCTCATTTTTCAAGTCATAAAGATCCGGCACAACAGCAAGCTGCCGGTCTACAATATTCTGCATAAGCTGAATTTTTTCATCTGTAATCAAGTACTCTTCCTTCAGCTGCTGATGAGCTTCCTGGAGAGGTGTCTGATTCTGCATGGCACGGTGAAGCAATTTTGTGGGACGTACTCCGGTCAGGATACCCCACTTCTGGGTAATGCCAGTCCAGTCCTGCAAAACAGTCAGGTATACATGTGATACTGCATTCTTCACTTGTCTGAAAGTCTCTTTGTCAGACTCAGCCGGAACAAATTCCTTTTCAAAATTGGCTGTAAGGTTCCTGTTGTCTTTATCAGTAAGCTCTGCAATGGCTTTAATGCGTTCTCCCTGCTCAAGCTGAAAAGAAATGGTCAGATCTGCTGCAGCATTCTCACCCAACACCACTTCACATTCTTCAAAAAAGAGGTTCCCGATCAGCCGAAGCGGCCGATGGAACCGTTCATCCTGTATGCCTAAAATTGAAATGTTCAAATCTATCACCTTTTTTTAGAAATTATAATAAAATCTGCCGGTGTTTCATCTCACTGACGGCAGCTGCAGAGTCTTTATTATTCATGTTGACAAACTCCTTTTAGTGTACAGAAATGGGGAAACAAGGTCAATATCAGGGAAGTGAATCCTATTGGTACACTTTATTTAATTCACTCTTTTTCTATCTATCTCTTTATCCAATGCCCTAAATCAAAAAGAGAGCCAATCTGCCTGATCGGACTCTCTTTCATTCATTTTATTTTAGCAGATTCATTTTCTTCAGGAAATCGATTGGATGCTGTTTGCGGAAATGTTCTTTAACCATGTAGCTTACGCCGCTCTGGTCATTGGATCGTGTCAGCCAGTCTGCTGCTTTTTTAACTTCTGCCGGGGCATTGCCCATCGCCACACCCAGACCGGCGGCTTCAATCATTTCCAGATCATCTCCAGAATCTCCTATTACGACCATTTGATTTCTGGAAATTCCAAGGTGCTCGCATAAATAGAGCAAACCATTCAGCTTTGAAACTCCGGCAGGAACAATGTCCATCCTCAGATCATTCAGTTTAATGACTTCCACATTTTCAAACATGCCCCAAATGGCTGTCTTAGCATCCTCAAGGTCTTCTTTATCTTCAAAGTACACTTCAATTTTTGGCGGTGTGACCGGCTCATCTAAAATGGTGTCACTTAATGAATCCACAAACTGCTGGGAATAAAAAATGGGATCGCCGGTTGTAAAAACAGTTTTAGCAAGCATATTGGTATTGAGCTTCGTTTTGTTGGCAAGGGAATATTTTTCGTGCACCAGCCTGATTTGACAGGTAAAGCCTTCAAGCAGGCGCACGATTTCAAACGTTTCATCTTCCTGAATCCTTTTTACAAAAATCGGCTTTTCCTGGGAAGCTGCAATATATGCACCCCTGTGTGTGACCAGCAAAGAATTGATTTTCAATGCTTTAGCCACTTTTTTCGCGGATGGAAAGCTTCTGGACGTAACAAGTGTTACATAGATCCCTTTTTGCTGCACATATTCAATCGCTTCTTTTGTTGATTTATGAAGTCTTCCATTTGATTGGAGTAATGTTCCGTCTATGTTTAAAGCAAGCATTCTGTATATCATCCAATTTGCCCCCTATTCTCGGTGTAAAATTGTCCTATTACACTTTTATGAAGAGAAGGACTGGAATAGAACATGACATGGACAATGCAGAAATTTTTTATAGCTTATCTGTGTTAGTGAAGGCGTTTATCTGTTTTCATAGATCAATTGATTTGAAGAATTATAAATTAGTCATTTACAATTTGAGTGCTCCGTATTAAGATGGAGTCAATAAAAACTGCATATCTTATTTTGCACTAGGGGAGCTTTTTGGCTGAGAAGAACAATCCGTTCTGACTCTTATCACCCGATCTGGATAATACCAGCGTGGGGAAGTGCAGGTGAACGGCTATCATTTCTAGTGTATTGATATCATTCAACTGCATTTCCTTATGGGAATGCAGTTTTTTATTTTCATTAGGCTCTTTTCGTATAAATTGTTGTTTTTGGCCTATTAATGCTGTCCGTTGATTTCCGCTCCAGGCTGCTCGCTTTCCGCGGGGCGAGCGGTGAGCCTCCTCGACGCTTCGCGTCTGCGGGGTCTCACCTGTCCAGCTACTCCCGCAGGACGTTGAATAAGCTTCCCTGAAAAAGCACCGCACGAAGAAAATGCGAGAGCATTTTCGAGGATCTCGCACCTTCCGCTCCAATCAACTCAGTAAATAAGATACAAAAAGCAACAAACTTTGCGAAAATAGCCTTTCATTAAAACTAAAATAGGAGGATGGCAAAATGCAGGAAAATTTTTTATGTGGAACTAGTGAAATTACAGGGTGCAGGTTTTCAATTTACCCAATGACTGACAGGTTTGCGGAGGTTATTTTGTCAGCTCTAAAAGAAGTGGACACGAGCAAGGTATGGATGGAAACAGATGATGTGAGCACCTGTGTGCGAGGCAGGTCCATTCATGTTTTCGATGTGGTTAAAGCTATTTATCTTGAAACAGTTAAGCATGGAGACCATGTAGTGTTTAACGGGACTTTTTCAAATGGATGTCCCGGTGATACTGCGGGCGATGCTTATCTTGCTGAAAATGAGGAACGGGCGAATGAAGAATCAGCAGCAGGAATCAGCCAGGAAGTCGCTGTCCAGTTCGCCCTTTATCCGATGGGTATTCCTGATTACATGAACGTCATTATGGACCAGGTCGAGCTCGCAAAGAATCGGGAAACTTTTACTAAAGGAGTGCATTATGCTTCAAGACTGGATGGAGATGCACACGCTGTGTTTAAAACACTTGAGGATGCTTTTGAAAACTGCAAGAAAAGCGATTCTACGCATATTGTTATGACGGTGAATATGTCAGCCAATAGTCCTTCCAAAAAGGGGGCTGAGTAATATGCTCGACAAGTGGAAGCTTCGTGAGGTCATTGTCCTGTCTGTACTCGCAGTTGTGTTTGCAGTTGTTTACCTGGTGTTCATGCACTTTGGCAACGTGCTGTATGGAATGTTCGGCTTAATTGGCTATGATTTGATTTTTGGTATTTGGTTTATTGTTTCAATCATCGCAGCGTACATAATCAGAAAGCCCGGAGCAGCCTTTTTATCGGAAACCATCGCTGCAGCCATTGAAGTCATGATCGGCAACGCAGTTGGTCCCCGCCTGATTCTGTCAGGCATGATTCAGGGGATTGGAGCGGAAGCTGTTTTTGCTGCCACGAAATGGAAGAATTACCGGACATGGGTGTTAATTGCTGCAGGCATGGGCTCTTCTGTTACTAGTTTTATTTGGGGCTATTTCATTTCCGGCTATGCGGCCCTCTCACCCGGTTATGTAACGGCAATGTTTTTTGTGAGGCTGATCAGCGGTGCTTTGCTAGCCGGATTGCTAGGGAAATGGCTGAGCGAGAGCCTTGCGAAAACCGGGGCATTGAACAGCTTTCCAATTGGAAAAGAGCTGAAAAGGGGAAAACCGGAAAATGGAATTACAGGATAACCGGCATATATTAATAACTGAACAGCTTTCCTTCAGGTATGAAGATGTGAAAAAACCTATTTTAAAAGATATGCAATTCAGCCTTTATCCAGGCGAAGCAGTTCTAT
Organism: Bacillus sp. 22-7; assembly: GCF_010628845.1. Taxonomy (NCBI): domain Bacteria; kingdom Bacillati; phylum Bacillota; class Bacilli; order Caryophanales; family Bacillaceae; genus Bacillus; species Bacillus sp. 22-7. The sequence goes on from NZ_NJQY01000015.1 coordinate 59,207, forward strand.
TGCTGGGCCCAAGCGGCTCGGGAAAAAGCACACTTGCTTTCTGCTTAAATAAATTGTATCCGGAGGCCGTTGATGGCAAATTGGACGGGACCATTTCATTCAAGGGAAAGACGCTGGAGGAATTCGGTCCTGGTGAAATTAATCAGCACATTGGCATTGTTTTTCAGGACCCTGAAAGCCAATTTTGCATGACCACAGTCGAGGATGAGCTGGCATTTGGGCTTGAGAATTTGAAAACACCTCCTGAAGAAATAGAGAGTAAGATTGATGAAGCATTGGAGCTTGTTCATCTTTTGCCATATAAACATTCCTTAATCCACACCCTTTCCGGGGGCCAAAAGCAAAAGCTTGCACTGGCATGTGTTTTATCATTAAAACCGGATATCCTGATTTTGGACGAACCGACAGCAAATCTGGACCCTGCTTCAAGCTATGAACTTACCCGCATCATCAAAGAGCTTAAAGAGAACCAGGCATTTTCCCTTCTAATAATTGAGCACAGGCTGGATGATTGGATTGATTTGACCGACCGCTGTGTGGTGCTAAACCGGGATGGCGAAATTTTATTTAATGGAAGCACCGCAGAATGCTTTAATCAATATGCAGAAGAACTTCTGCATGAGGGCATCTGGCTGCCAAGCACGGTTAAAGCCGGACTATCAGGAAAAAAAGCTGGTATTTACAAAGGGGAAAAACTCCCATTAACTGATCGGGAATTAATCGCCGGATTTGCAAATCCCTTTAGCGCACTTCAGAATTTAGACAATCGGAAGAACAAACACCAAGCTGTTGAAGAGCAGATCATCCTATCAGCAGAGAACCTATCTTTTAATAAAGCTGGTAAGGACTTGCTAAGAAATATTAGTTTTTCAGTAAAAAAAGGCGAATTTGTGGCAATTGCCGGTTCAAACGGATCAGGAAAAACAACGCTTTCCAGACTGCTGGCTGGTCTATATACCCCTTCCAAAGGCAACATTCTTTTTTATGACCGCCCTCTTTCCCAATGGAAGGAGCAGGAGTTAAGACAGAAATCAGGTTACGTTTTTCAAAATCCCGAACACCAATTTATTGCTGATTCTGTCTTTGATGAAATTGCTTTTAGTCTAAAGATACAGCAGATTCCTGATGCCGATATTCAAAAAACAGTTCAGGCTGCTCTTCTTCAAGTGGACTTGCTCCAGTACGCTGACATGCATCCTTTTTCCTTAAGCCAGGGGCAAAAGCGGCGGCTTAGTGTCGCATCAATGCTTGTGAATGACCAGGAACTGCTCCTCCTTGATGAGCCAACCTTTGGACAGGATGCCAGGACGTCCGGGGAGCTTATGAAGCTATTGGAAACAAAAATTCAATGCGGAGGTTCCGTGGTGATGATCACCCATGACATGGAAATCCTCCATTCCTATGCGAACAAAGTGATTGTTCTTTCAGAAGGAGAGAAGATTTACGAGGGTTTGCCTGATGCATTATGGAAGAAAGATGAGATTATGAAGATTGCTTCGCTAAAGGTTCCTTACATAGAAAAACTCAGGAACGATATAGGGTCCATGGCAGGGAGGAAAAAGCTTGTTCTTACATGAATTTAACCCAAGCATTAAAGCATTCACTGTGATAGTCTGTGTGTTAATTCTATCGGTTTTCTTTGATCCCGTTACACCTTTTCTGACCTTAGTGATGACTGCAGCAGCCACCTTTATTTTTGGAAGAGTTTCATTCAAAAGATGGATTCTGCTTTTCTCGCCATTTATCTTCATGGCTGCAATATCTATTTGGTCAGCTTTAATTTTTTCTAAAACGATTGAAGGAGAAACCATATTATGGACATGGGGGATCTTCACATTGACTGAGGAGGGCTTTTTGCGCGCCCTCTCCCTTGGAATGAGGGTATTAAGCTTTACCTCTCTGTCCCTTCTGTTCATTTTAACTACAAAGCCGACAGAATTTCTGCTCAGTTTAATGCAGCAATGCCGGCTCCCTCCAAAGCTTGCATATGGAATTATGGCAGGCTACCGGTTTCTGCCATTAATGAAAGAAGAATTTGAGATTATACGAAGCGCCCACCGGATTAGGGGAGTACCCAAAGCCGGGACATTTCCGGAAAAAATGACTGAGCTTAAGAGATATACAGTTCCTCTCCTTGCCGGAGCGATCCGTAAAGCTGAGAGAACGGCCATGGCAATGGAATCAAAAGGGTTTACCGGAGATAAAAATCGGGATTTTTATCATAAAATCTCGGTTTCCTGGAAAGATTGGGCTTATTTTACCTTCTTTATAGGGGCAGTACTGGCTAGTGCCTATATTTCATGGCTTTTCGGGTTTTTAAAGCTTTATAATGGCGTACTTTAACAGGCTATTCTTGGTTTCTGTACGGATAGCACCTTTTTATGTCGGATGGAGCAATTTTATGTACGCATAAAATTTTTTCTGTAAGTACAGCTCCAATTCATGTGCGGAAAGCGGCTAAGAGCCATACCCGCCTTTTTCACACACGAAAAATACCATAAAATACCACAAGTAACTATGAATAAATCTTAATTACTCTCCTAAAGCTATAATTGTAACAATCAAGAAAACTACACCAAGGAGATGATTTACATGGCAAGAAACAGCAATTCTAATCAGCTTTTAGTATCAGGAGTCAGTCAGGCAATTGATCAAATGAAGTATGAAATTGCAACAGAATTCGGTGTGAACCTTGGCCCGGAAACATCTTCAAGAGCAAATGGATCAGTAGGCGGGGAAATTACGAAGCGCCTTGTGCAAATGGCTGAGCAGCAGCTTGGCGGAGCACGCTAGTCCAAAAACGAAATCATAGTAAAATAAAATGCCGCTTCCAGCTAATCCCGGAAGCGGTTTTTCACCCTATTTAAGCATATTCAATATATCATCCACTGCCTCAAAAAGAGATAACGCCTGAATATCTGCACTTGTTGGATCAGAGCCGATAAAAACAGTTTTACAGCCTGCCTTCTTACCCGCCTCAATGTCCCGTTCATGATCGCCTACCATAATGCTTTTAGTTAGATCAAGATTGTGCCTTCCAGCCAAATCCACCAGCATGCCTGCATTTGGCTTGCGGCATTCACAGCCTGCTTTCGGCTTATGAGGGCAATAGGCGACCTCTTTAATATGTCCCCCTTTTACTGAGACAAGCTCCTGCAGCCTTTCATGAATTCTCTTTAGCTCCCTTTCTTTCAAAAAACCGAGTCCCACGCCACCCTGATTGGTCACAACGAAAATTTCATAACCGGCTTTGGTCAGTTCTGCCACAGCTTCTGCTGCCCCTTCCAGTAAATATAACTGCTCAGGCTTGTTAACGAATTTTACCCTGTCTGATAGAACCTCGTTCAAAACGCCGTCCCGGTCCAAAAAAATGGCTTTTTTCAATGTGCTGCCCCTTTCATTAAATCGATATCTATCATAAAGGTACCCAAACCTTGTTCAGTTTAATATCGGAAGATGCTTTTTTCGTATAAAAAACTCCCGGATCAATTTCCGAGAGTTTTCTCATGGTATTATTCAGCTGCACCATAAAGGTCTTCAAGAGGCTTCATGATGATTTTGTTCATTTCTGCAATCATCATGCTCATGCGCTGTTCTGCTTCCATAAGCTTTGAAATCTGGGCGTGCTGCTGTACAAGCGCGACTGTCTTTTGAGCCTGTTCTACTTCTTCCTGTGTAATATCCTGGCCCATCATTTGTTTTTGCTGAAGTTCCATCTGGATTTTGCGGAAGTTATCAAACATTGCTTTTGAAGACGGATCTGCATTCACATCATCATATGCCTGCTTTAGAGCCTTATATTCATCGCTTTCCCGCACTGCTTTTTCTAATTCATAGGCTGAGTCATATAAATTTACTGCCATTAAAAACACTCCTTCCGATTCTTGTTCAAAATGGACAATTCACTCTCCGTTTCGAACATCCACTACACTATAACAAACTATGACAGTAAACGCGAGGCGATACCCTTTAATTAATCAATATAGCAATGATTCCCTGTACGAGACCAATAATACCCCCAAGCAGAAAACCTAAATTTGTAATCATGGCTAACTCGCTTTTGATGATGGAAAAGACCATATCTTCTAATCTTTCAACCGAAAAATTGCTGACCTGTTCACGAACAATTTCTGCCAGACGAAGCCGTTCCATAACCATTTCTGTCTTTCCTGAAAGCCAATCAGAAAGCATCTGAACACTTTTAGGAGCAAGCTCTTCTATCAGTACTGTTCTATAAGGGTTCATAAAAGATGAGATAGGCTTTTTAAATACATTTTCCAGATTAATGACTCTGTGTGCAATATTCTTTAATACTGAAAGAATCTGTTCCTTTTCGAGCTGCTCTTCAATAACTGCAGCTTCCATCTCAAGGATTTTACGCCACTCTTTTTGTAAAAGGGTTGTAATCAGGTCGGCCGTACCCTCATTACTTAAAAACCTAACAATTTCCGGCTGAATTTTATCCGCAAGATTAATGTTGCCCATGAACATCTGCAGCATATTGCTGAGCACGCCGCTGCGTTCACGAACAAAATCATCAGCCATTCTTTGTATCCTCATTTTGCCTTCAGTGCTGGAGAAATAATCAACCCCCTTTTGAAGGATCATTGAACTGATAGCCGGAATTTTTTCATCTGCTTTATCCAACAGGCCCTGAGGAATAACATTTTTAAGAGGCAGGCCTCGATATTCACTTATAATCTTTTCATATTTCTGCTCAATTAATAAGTTTATGCGGTACTCCGTTTTCGATTGGCCATCCGTGATTCCAAACGCTGCAAGAATGTCCTCTGCTGATTTTTCTGATTGCAGGATAGTTTCCATCTCTTTCTGAACAATCCCGGTCATATCATGCAAAAATTGATCATTGATGAACTTTTTCTTAATGCTTTCCGGTGTCAGAAGATGATTAACAACCAGCTTTCCCATCTGATCAGCCATTTCATCTCTTCGTTTAGGAATCAGCCCAGGGGTAAATGGAACCTTCCATTTACCTATGTACACGGCATTATAAGGTTTAAAGAGCATTTTAATAGCCAGGTAGTTAGTAAACCCGCCAATGAGAGCCCCAATTATCATCATTAATATTATTGTCATTGCAATTTCCATAGATATCTCTACCTTCCTTAAGTTACAGGCGCCTCTTGACGCACCATTTAATTGCCCAGAACATACGATATGGTATCAGCTTTTGCCTATTTTTTCATTATACAGTGAAAACTTCATCAATGGGAGTTTTGCACATTCTGCGGAATAAATTCAGCATTCAATTTGCAAACTGCATGAGGTTGTTCAAAATAGGCTCAAATAAAGATAAGCAAATGAGGAATGATCATGACAGTTTCTTTATTGCCTATTACGATTGTTCCGGTAAAAATGTTTCAGGAAAATCAATTTCGCATTCAACTTAGCCATTCTCTCGTACATTACTGGAATATTGATTTGCAAAAGCCCCATTTGCTGCGGATCGGCATGCATGCCATTCAGGTAACCATCGAAGGAGCAAACATTACAAAAGATGAAATTATGTTCTGTGAAGGGCTTTTTCAGGAATGCTGCCTGCCAATGGAAGATCTCCATTTTGTCGCCAGTTACTCCAGAAAGGACTTTACTATTACTGCCGGGCCGGTTATTGGACTGATGACGGATTTTAATGAAAGTGGCGAAGAGCCTGATTTCCGATCAATTCATTCTTTTTGCGAAGAATTGCATGAAGTTGTTTCCGGCCTGCGCGGATATTTCTATGTATTTCATTTTCGCGACTGCATTGAAGGAAAGCTGCAGGGTTATTGCCTGCGTGAGGGAAAATGGATAAAACGTCCCGTTCCTTTGCCTGGTGTGATTTATAACCGGATCCACTCCCGGATGCTTGAAGCAAGTTCTGCTTTTCAATCATTTAAAAATAACTTGATAAACTTTAACATCCCAATGTTTAATGACCGTTTCTTATCGAAAAAGGAAGTTCATAACCTCCTCTTTTCTGAGGACCATATGCATCCCTATCTGCCTGATACAGCCATTGCAGATGAACAAACCATCAAGGAAATGCTGGCCAGACACAGGTTAATATTCCTTAAGCCCATACATGGCAGCCAAGGACGGAATATTATCAGACTTAGTATACAGGACGAAGAAATCATGACAGAAGTATCGACCGGAAACGGCAGGGAAAATACGCTCACATTCAAAAATTATGACCGTTTTGCACAATGGTTCAAGCAGTACCAAAAGAAAACAATTTTTCTGGCACAGCAGGCCATACCTCTGCAAACTTATAAGAACAGGCAGCTTGATTTCCGCGTGCTCTGCCATAAAAACTTTCAGGATATCTGGAGGGCCACTTCTGCAGTGGCAAGGATTTCTGCCGAGCAGCAATTTGTTTCCAATATTGCAAGAGGCGGGGAAATTATGAAGCCCCTAAGAATCTTCACGATGCACTCTGATCAGAAAACAGCGGTTCAGCAGCTGGCGTTATTGAAGGAGCTTGCAGTTGAAACAGCAACCATCATCAGTCAGAAATGCGAAGGCCTTGTTGGAGAACTCGGAATTGATATTGGATTGGACTCTAATGGAAAACTCTGGATCATTGAAGTGAATTCTAAACCCTCCAAGAACTTTGAAGACAAAGAAAAAAGAATAAGACCCTCTGCCAAGGCACTGATCGAATATGCAACGGCTTTATCATTTATCCAAAAAGGAGGACTACAAAATGCTTTCATTCGGAATCATGACTTTAAACAAACGGAGTGAACAGCCATACTTTACGGAATTGGCGAAGAGAGCTAATGAATATAACATTAATTGCTTCAGGTTTGTGCCTACAGATATCAATCCTGTTTCAGAAAGGATTGCAGGTGATTCCTATAACCCTTCTTCAGGGGAGTGGGAGCCGGCAGAATTTCCAGTGCCGGAGATTCTTTATGATCGCTGTTTTTACAGAAATGACTCCCGCTCGAAACAATGTATATCCATCGTGAATTGGCTAAAGGCAAGAAATGACATCCAATTCCTTGGCTACGGATTGCCTAATAAGCTTGAATTATATGAAATTCTCTCCTGTTCAAACATATCACCTTATTTGCTGAAGACGGCTCCATTTACCGGAGCTGACAGTTTCATAAACAGCCTCATTACTAATCAGCCCTGCATTTTAAAACCGGCAAGCGGGTCACAGGGACATGGAATCTATTATATTGAGAAAACGGGCAAAGATATTCTGGTTAAAACAGATAAAAGGAATGCCCAGGTTTCACGCAGCTTTGAAACTGAAGAAAAGGCAGCTGGATGGCTGAATAAATTGACCGCAAAACAGCAATACCTCATCCAGCCATATGTGAATCTATCAAACAAGGACGGTCAGCCCTTTGATATAAGAATATTGCTTCAAAAGGACAGGAATGGTGCCTGGAAGGAGCTGGGCCGGGGCATTCGCACAGGCAGAAAAGGAGGCATCGTCTCCAACTTAAGCGCTGGCGGCAGCAATATTTCTTTTAAGGAGTGGGTCACTCAATACCCACCTTCATTAAAGAGTTTTCTTTCCGATGAGCTTTATGACATTATCGATACACTTCCTGCTGCACTTGAACGAAAGCTTCCCCCGCTATTTGAGATGGGAATCGATATCGGAGTGGAAACTAACGGCTCTATTTGGATTCTGGATATTAACTCAAAGCCAGGAAGGAAAACCATCCTGAACAGCCAGCCTGAGAAGGAGGAAGAGTTATATACCGCTCCCCTTCTCTATGCCAAATTCCTGGCAGCCAATAAGGAAATGGAAAGGAGAACGAATCATGAGAAAACAATATCAAATTGAAATTTCCGATTCCGCCTCCAAAACAGTTTATATTCCAAATGAGCTGAACCTTCATACTCATTTGACGAAACTGGCATTTGGCACTCATTCGGCAGATTCTTCTTTCTTACTCCAGAAGACAAAGAAGAACTCCATCATCATAAGTAAAGATGTTGCCGAAGCACTGTATTTCCCTGATCTCAAGATTCCTCTGCATGCATTTGCCAATAAGGGTACTCTGTACCTCGGCCCGCTCGTAGGTATCTTCACATCAGGATTCACCTCTTTTCCTTTAAGGCCGGTTGGGGATCGAACCCTATTTTTTGCCAAACTGCTTTCGGTCAAAAAAACGGTAGGTGCCATTCCGTTTTTATTCGGTGACCAGCAAATTAACTGGGAAAAAGAAACCATCCATGGGCTTTTTTATCATGAGGAAGGCTGGGAAACCTTTGAAGTCCCTTTTCCGAATGTTGTTTATGATCGGCTTCCCAACCGAAGAAGTGAAAGAAGGAATGAGCTGAAGGAAGTTCGCGCCCGCCTTCAGAAAGACTATTTAATTCCCTGGTATAATCCTGGATTCTTTAATAAATTAGATGTTTATGAAAGACTGCAGAACGATGATAATATTAGTCATTACCTGCCTGAAACCCACCCTTTTTCTTCTTTTTCTGTAATTGAAAGAATGCTGGCTGATTATGGCCATGTTTTCCTGAAGCCTATTAATGGAAGCCTTGGGCTTGGGATTCATCAAATTATTTATGATAAAAGGGATGGGAATTATTATTGCCGATATAGAGTTCGGGACGAAAATCGGCTGAGAAGGTTTAACACTTTGGAAAATTTAATGCGGAATGTTTTTGCAGGACGAAGTTTAAGCCGGATGCTTGTTCAGCAGGGAATTCATTTGCTCCGTCATGAACAGAGAGCGATTGATTTCAGGGTTCATACCAATAAAGATGAGAATGGGGAATGGAAAGTTACCGCCGCAGCGGCAAAAATGGCGGGACCCGGCAGTGTTACAACTCATGTGAAAAGCGGAGGTGAAATCAAAGTCCTTGAAGAAGTATTTGAATCGGATGCAGAAAAAAAAGAGGCAATGTCGAAGTTAAGTGAGGCGGCACTTAATATCAGCAAGGCACTGGAACGGAACATGGAAGGTATCATCGGTGAAATCGGCTTTGACTTTGGATTGGACCGAAATGGCCAGGTATGGCTGTTTGAAGCAAATTCAAAGCCCGGAAGATCCATATTCAAACACCCTCAGCTCAGGGAGTTCGACTTTCTTACCCGCAAGCTATCACTTTCATTCGCCGTTTTCCTTGCCGAAGCATCTATTATGAAGCCTCAGGAAATTGTGAGATGAAGGTTTATTATGACTGGGCCAGCAGGACCTGGTTCGGCAGCAGCAGTTGTACCCTTGGAAGCAGCCAACACCCTTTAAACATTATTAGCCCGCAGGCGGCACGAGATTCGCTTTCCTTTTCATTATCCTTGCGGAACGGTAATGCCGGACCGGTGATTGGCATTCTTGCCGGAAAAGGAAAGGATCAGGCTATTGCCGGCAATGGTCCTTTATTTAAGGCCCTCCAGAATAGCATATTGCAAAAGAGCGGGGTTTCCTATGTATTTACCCCAGAGAACCTGAAGGATAATTCCGTGAACGGCTATATTTATATTCCCAGTCAGGATAAGTGGATTGAAGCCATGTGTCCTCTTCCGCATCTTGTCTACAACAGGGTGCCATTCCGGAAACTTGAAAAAACAGAAGCCTTTCATAAAGCAAGCCGTTTTTTTAACGAGCAGGCTATTCCACTTTTCAATCCTGGCTTTCTTGATAAATTCGACATTTACCAGCTATTAAAAGACCATCCGCCATTAAAGGATTATATTCCTGAAACCATTCTTGTCACCGGACCAAAGCCTCTAAAGGAATTTATCCACAGATATAATAATATCTACTTAAAGCTGGCAAACGGTTCCAAAGGCAAAGGAATATACCAATTAATCCGGCTGGAAAAAAGCATCACATTAAACGGTCTGCACGATTCATTCAGTTACGCTGATTTTGAACATTTCTGGTGCCAATGGGAAACTCACCTGATGGATAAACCTTATTTAGCACAGAAAGCGATCAGCCCTGCCAAATTAGAAGGCAAGCGGTTTGATTTTAGAATCTTAGCCCATTTCAGCCGAGGCAGCTATTCGGTTACAGGGATTGGCATTAGGCAGTCTCAGGACCAGGACATTACAACCCACATCCCGAATGGCGGGGTGATGATTCCATATGAAAGTCTCCGCACAAAAGAACATGATGCGTTTATTCATACTGCAGCATCGGAGGCAGGAAAAATTCTTGAGAAAACGAAAGGTTTTCATGGAGAATACTCTATTGATGCTGGATTAACTGATCAGGGCAACTATGTGATTTATGAAATAAATTCAAAGCCGATGAGTTTTGATGAAACCTGGATAGAAGAAAAAAGAATTGAAGAACTGACCCGCTTATTTCTCTCATTGTCCGGGTTCTAGAATGCTACTAAAAATAGCCGTGCACCCACAGCGTGCACGGCTATTTTTATGCGATTTTTTTACAAGTGTCCCTGACAAAGAATTAATAAGTCGTTACAGGGCTTTTCGCTGTCTTAACCCGATTTTTTTTAGAGGCACTTCCGGCAAAAGATTTAAACTGGTCTTTAAGCTTTTGGCGTGAATCCGGGTTTCTCATTAAATAAGCTGCTCCAAGGGCCATGGCTGACATCATAAATTTATTGTTTCTTTTCATCCTTTTTGCCTCCTTTTAATGTTAAAATGTTTCTACATCTGTTCCATTCCCTTTTTCAGGAACGTTAAACGGGATATTACAACATCTGGAGGAATCCTAATGCTGACACACTTTCAATTCAAACCTTTATATGAAAACAAACAATTGCCGGGATGGACATTTTCTTTTTACTTCAAAAAGCAAAAAGTTACCGGCATCTATCATCCAGACGGAAAAATTGAATGGACATCCGGAGATCGTGCCGGACAGGAGGAGGACCTGAAATCCCAAATTCATGAATTGATGTTATTTCATGTGTATGAATAAGCATTTTTCACAAAGTTTGTTGCTTTTTGCAGATATAATGAGTTGATTGTAGCGGAAGGTGCGAGATCCTCGAAAATGCTCTCGCATTTTCTTCGTGCGGTGCTTTTTCAGGGAAGCTTATTCAACGTCCTGTGGGAGTAGCGGGACAGGTGAGACCCCGCAGACGCGCAGCGCCGAGGAGGCTCACCGCACGCCCCGCGGTTCGCTGAGCAGCCTGGAGCGGAAATCATCGGGCAGCATTAATAGGTCAAAAACAGCAATTTATACGAAAAAAAGCCAGGAATAAGAAAAAAATTAGAGAAATCATGCATGACGATAAAGCTCTTTTGGAAAAATAATCCCGCCAAGATATTACATCTAAAGGAGCGATTTACACATGGATAAAAAACGCAGGGGTTCAGAGGACGTCCATTATGAAGGCAGGGACAAAGCTTATATGGATATAGACAGGATCATAAACGAGGGTCTTTCCGGAGGCTCCGTCCATGGGCGCGGCGGTGATGTTAATATCGAACAAGCCAGGGAACTGCATGAGGAAGAACCTCCATATGAGGCTGAGTAAAAATAAGAGGCACCTGAATTCAGGTGCCTTTTATAGAGATTAAATTGAATTTATTGTGCTGTTAGATAACTATCTAGCTCCAGGCGCCGAAAAGTGGGCGCCTGGAGCTTTTCTGGTTATCTGCTTTTTACAATCATATTCACAGCTTCCTGGATTGCATCCTCCGCATTTTTGCCTTCATTGTTTGCTTCACGGATGCATGTCTCCAGGTTTTTAGCTACAATATATCCCATTGCACGGTCAACAGCAGAACGGACAGCAGATAATTGTGTAACAACATCCTTGCAGTGTTTTTCTTCTTCCATCATTCGGATCACACCCCGAACCTGGCCTTCCAGCCTTTTCAAGCGGTTTTTCATTTCAGGTGTATATTCCATGAGTCTCACTCCTCACACTCTCAATTCCCTTTATAGAAACATTCACAGATTAAGTTAATTTTTTCAATTAAATTATAACTGCTATAATATAAGAAACACAAAAAATTATCAAACCAAAGGGTAAAGATATGTTAAACAAATTACATGACCGGTATCCGGGCTCTCAACTTCAATTTAAAAAACCTGATTTTAGCTTTAATTCTGATTTGTACTGGTTTCATCATGAAGAGTCAGGCCAATGGCTTGGCATTCCAGTTCAAGAGGTATCTGCAGATAGTCTGATGGTATTGAAAACTTTGTTTGAATTCCATGACAGTTCCATTCACCTTGCCCCTGCTGCGCAAGCCTGGTTCCAATACTTATTTTTAAATGGGGATCACCCATCATACGCAAAAGATGTTCCATACAGGCTGGTTCAGTTCAAAATGTCTGAGGGCGAATGGATACGTGAGGATATGGAAGCTGCTTTTAGAGGTTTTTTCGAAAAGGACATAACGATTTTATGGAACGGGGAAGCCACAGGGGTCATCATTGAAGAGGGTAAAGACTCTCTTGCCGAAGAAGAATTCCTTGCTGTTTCCAATGCTTTAGAAAGTGATTTTTTTGTAAAAACAGCCTTTTACATTGGCATTCCGAATAAGGCGGGGACACAATTACACAAGCTTTTTAAAGAAGAACAGCTTCTATTCGCGCAGGCTTCCTCATTGCTTCCAGCTGAAAGAGTGCTGAATTTTGAAAAGCTCTTCCCCTCCCTTATCACTGGGCATCTGGATGTATTTTTAAAAAAGAGCCTGCTTTCACGCCTTTCTTTACTGGAAGAAGACCCTGAACTCCTGCACACCATAAAAGTGTTTTTACAGAACAGCTCCAACGTTTCATTAACGGCGAAAAAATTGTACATCCACCGGAATACTCTGCAGTACAGGCTTGATAAGTTCACAGAGAAGACCGGCATTCAGTTGAAGGACTTTAACAGCGCGCTGACTGTTTATTTAGCCTGTTTGCTGATTGAGCAAACCTGACTTGAGCACATTGCATAAAAACGCTTTCAGTTTTTTGTGCAGTTTGGCCATATGGGAAAACACTCGTATCCATTAAACTGTAATTAAGAAAAAGATTATTGGGAGGTTACCCTGATGGCAGAATTAAAACTCGATAATATTTATAAAATTTATGATAATAAAGTAACAGCTGTAGAAGATTTTAACCTTCATATTAAAGATAAGGAATTTATTGTTTTTGTCGGCCCTTCCGGCTGCGGTAAATCCACAACTCTCCGTATGATTGCAGGTCTTGAGGAAATTTCAAAAGGCGACTTCTATATCGATGAGAAGCGTGTCAACGATGTTCCTCCAAAAGATCGTGATATTGCAATGGTTTTCCAGAACTATGCACTTTATCCGCATATGTCCGTGTACGATAATATGGCTTTCGGCCTTAAGCTTCGCAAGTTTCCAAAAGATGAAATCGACCGCAGAGTAAAAGAAGCAGCAAAAATTCTGGGGCTGGAGCCTTACCTTGACCGCAAGCCAAAAGCATTGTCTGGCGGACAGCGCCAGCGTGTAGCTTTAGGCCGTGCGATTGTCCGTGATGCAAAGGTATTCCTCATGGACGAGCCTCTATCAAACCTTGATGCAAAGCTTCGTGTTCAAATGCGTGCAGAAATTGCCAAGCTTCACCAGCGTCTTCAAACAACTACTATCTATGTAACACATGACCAGACAGAGGCCATGACAATGGCTACCCGCCTTGTTGTTATGAAGGATGGAGTAATTCAGCAGGTTGGCGCACCAAAAGAAGTTTATGAAAAGCCTGAAAACGTTTTTGTAGGCGGATTTATCGGCTCACCTGCCATGAACTTCTTTAACGGTACGCTTGAAGACGGCAAATTTATTATTGGCAAAACTCAGATTGCAGTCCCTGAAGGTAAAATGAAGGTTCTTCGGGAACAGGGATATACAGGCAAAAACATTATCCTTGGCATTCGTCCGGAAGACATTCACGATGAGCCGGTATTTATTGATGCATCTGCCGGTTCAAAAATCAATACCCGCATTGACGTTTCCGAACTGACTGGTGCTGAAACAATGATTTACTCAAGCATAGAAGGCCAGGATTTCGTAGCACGCGTGGATTCCCGCACAGATATTAAGCCGGGCCAAAACCTTGAGCTTGCTTTCGATATGAACAAAGCGCACTTCTTTGATGCAGACCATGAAAGAAGAATCCGTTCTGAAAAAGAATAACATTGAAGCCCCGTCAAAGCTGACGGGGTTTTTTAATACTGTCAGCATCCGCCAAGCCGTCACCAGGTGCTGCCGCCATCTATTTTCTTTCTACTCTTTGATAAATTTCACCGAATCATGGCCGCATGATGGACACTTCAGCAAGTGGGGACATTCCTCCTGCTGATAATCCCGGGGATAGCCATCTTCCATTTTCATCTGGTCAATTGGCATATAGGCACTATAATCATCGTAAAAGTCCATTACTCTTCCACTGTCCTCCATCCTGCTTCCGCAGGAGCTGCAGGCTGATTCGATTTTCTCAAAGCCGTTGCAGACTGGGCAAATAGCCATTCCAATCCTCTCACTTTCGTTTTCTTTGCTGATATTTATTATGATTTGTCTGTTTAATCTTCGTTATGTAAAACTCTTAATCAGTGAATTTTATCAGGAAAAAATTCCCGATTTCTTGAAAGAATAAACTTTTATAAATCAAACATAATAGAGAGTAAACACAGCGGCATCAAGCATCCGCAGTAAAAACCGATGGGTTACGCCAGGCAGTGGAGCAGGATAAAATCCTTGCGCTGGTGCAATTCCAGCTAACCCAGCCAAAAACCAATACACTTATATTTCGAGGAGGAAATCACATGAACAACCAATCATCTAGCAGAAGCAATTCCTCAAACCAGTTACTAGTACCTGGAGTAGCTCAAGCACTTGATCAAATGAAGTACGAAATCGCTACTGAATTTGGTGTAAACCTTGGTGCAGAAACAACTTCCCGCGCTAACGGATCTGTTGGGGGAGAAATCACAAAACGCCTTGTTCAAATGGCTGAACAACAGCTTGGCGGCGGTTCTTTCTAATAAAGCAAGATAACAATTGAATAAATATGGCTTTGGCCCTCCTTCTTGAAAGGGGGGCCATTTTATTTAGACCATCTTTTCGGGCACAACCCAATTCTCATATTGTTCTTCCGTGATATACCCTGTTTTTAAGGCTGCTTCTTTCAAGGTTGTATTCTCTCTGAATGCGAGTTTGGCAATTTCCGCTGCCTTTTCATAACCTATATGCGGATTGAGTGCCGTTACAAGCATTAGTGATCTCTCAACATGGCCATTAATCACTTCTTTATTAGCCTCCAGTCCCATCATGCATTTTTCATTAAAAGAGGCCATTCCATCTGCAAGAATACTGATGCTTTGAAGAAGATTATAGATAATAACAGGCTTGAACACATTCAATTCAAAGTTCCCCTGACTTGCTGCGAATCCAATGGATGCATCATTTCCAAATACCTGGCAAACCACCATTGTAAGGGCTTCGCTTTGCGTCGGATTTACTTTGCCAGGCATGATTGAACTGCCTGGTTCATTTGCCGGGATCGATAATTCCCCAATTCCGCTGCGCGGCCCGCTTGCCAGCCAGCGGACATCGTTGGCTATTTTCATCAAATCTGCTGCCAGCCCCTTCAATGTCCCATGAACATGGACAATTTCATTATGGCTGGTCAAGGCCTGGAATTTATTGTCAGACGAACGGAATGAATAGCCTGTAAGTCTGGATATTTCGTTTGCCATTTCAGGTCCAAATGACTTCTCTGCATTAATGCCCGTTCCGACTGCTGTACCTCCAATGGCTAAGTCAAGCAGATACTGCATTGCGTCCATCAGCATCTTTTCATTCTTTTCAAGCATGGCACGCCAGCCGCTGATTTCCTGACCCAATGTAAGAGGTGTTGCATCCTGCAAATGAGTCCTGCCTATTTTGACGATTGATTTGAAGGCCTCTTCTTTCGATTTAACTGTCCTTATTAATTCCTTTAATGATGGAAGCAGCTTTTGCTCCGCCTCCGTATAAGCTGCGATATGCATGGCAGTCGGAAATGTATCATTAGAGCTTTGAGACATATTGACATCATCATTTGGATGCACTTTACTATCCCGTACCCCTTTCTCGTCCAGCAGTTCATTCGCCCTTTTGGCGACAACCTCGTTTACATTCATATTTGATTGTGTGCCGCTCCCTGTCTGCCATACAGCCAGAGGAAAGTGGCTGTCAAACTTATGGTTTAGAACTTCATCACAAGCTGCTGTAATAGCTTCCATCTTGTCATGGGAGAGCTTCCCAAGCCTGTTGTTGACTACTGCTGCAGAACGCTTTACCTTGGCAAAAGCATAAATTACTTCCATCGGCATCTTTTCAATGCCGATTTTAAAGTTATCCTTGCTCCGCTGTGTCTGGGCTCCCCAATATTTATCAGCTGGCACCTTCACTTCGCCTAGAGTATCTTTCTCAATTCTAAAATCAGCCAATTTCATACCTCCTTAAATGATTATTATGATTCCTTTATATTCTTTTCCCTTATTTTCAAAATTTAATGATAAAAATGAGCAAAACAAAAGCGGAAGCTCCTTGCTCACCCCCGACATGCACAAGACGAGCCGCTCGGGAAGGTGTTCTTTACCTTTCTGCGCGGCTCGTCTTGTGGCCTCGAGGGGGTAGGCGCTGGAGCTAGATGCAAACACTCTTCCACAGAGTTATTCTCACCGTTCAATCTTATAGTTTCCTCTACAATAAAAAAACTGCCTGGCTGGATCAGCCGGCAGCTATGCTTTTACAATTGTATACCCAATAAAGTATCCAAGCACCATAATACTTGCTATCACTAAGGTAATAGAAAATTCCTCCATAAAAATCTCCTCCAGATATGTGTGATAGCTTTAGATTATCATGAATACCGGATTACAATTTCTTTATACCAGTACTATTGTGTGTCTGAGTAATGAATTTTTTTTGAACAAAATTCCTAGTGGGATAAAACCATTAATAAAAAAGAAGCGCCATCCGGCGCTTCCCTCTATCCTGCAAGTGTTGACCCCTGCTGGAGCTGATACATTTGATAATATTTGCCCTTTTGCTCCATTAACTCATCATGGTTACCTTTTTCAACGATCCTGCCCCTATCCAGAACGAGGATTTGATCAGCATTTCGGATTGTCGAAAGCCGATGGGCGATGATAAAGGTGGTTCTTCCTTTTTTCAGCACGTCCATGGCTTCCTGGATAATTAATTCTGTCTCAGTGTCTATGCTTGATGTTGCTTCGTCCAGAATCAGGATGGCCGGATCAAAAGCAAGGGCACGAGCAAACGAAATGAGCTGCCTCTGCCCGCTGGAGAGTGTGCTCCCCTTCTCGATAACCGGCTCATCAAAACCTTTTTCAAGATGCTGAAATATCTTATCTGCTCCGACATCATTCAGGGCTTTTTCCACTTTCTCCCGCGATATTTCAGGATCATCAAGGCTGACATTGGAAGCAATGGTCCCGGTGAACAAAAATGGATCCTGGAGGACGATGCCCATATGCTTTCTGAGCTCCTGCCTTGGAATCTGTTTTATGTCCATTCCATCGATCCTAATTTTCCCTTCCTGGCAATCATAAAAACGGAAAAGAAGATTCATGATCGAACTTTTCCCTGAGCCGGTATGGCCAACCAGCGCAACTGTCTCCCCGTGCTTTGCTTCAAAATTAAGATCCTTCAGCACATATTCCTTCTCCTTATAGCCGAAGTGAACATGATCAAAAGTAACATTCGCTTTATAGCGGGATATTTTATTATCACTGATATCAATGCCTTCTTCATCAAGCAGTTTGAAGACTCGTTCACCGGCAACCAATGCCTGTTCGAGATTGGCCAATTGGTTGACAATGCCCTGCACAGGCTGAAACAGGCGGTTAATATAGTCTACAAAAGCATATAGCATCCCTAGTGAAATAACAGCTGCCGCATTGAGCGACTCTCCTCCGAAGTACCAGATAAATGCAACAAAAACCACATTTCTCAGCACACCCACTAAATTATGCGATGTAAGTGAATTCAGGCTCAGAAGTTTATTTTGGAAGGTAAAATGCTCTGTATTCAGCTTTTCAAAATCCTTCTGTGTATCTTTTTCGCGGCCAAACGCCTGGATAACATTCATTCCCTGAATCGATTCATTCACCATGCCATTTATATCACTAACCCTGGAACGGATTACATGATTGTATTTTGATGCATACTTACGGTACACAATCGCCCATACATATAAAATCGGGAGCAGGATTAAACATATCGCAGCAAGCCTGGCATTTAAAATAAACAAAGCGATATAAATACCTGAAATATATATGGCACTTGTAAAAAAGGTTGCCAATACGGTCACATAAAGCTCACGGATGGCTTCGGTATCATTGGTTATTCGAGCAACCACCTTGCCTGCCGGAAGATTATCAAAATAACTGATTGGAAGCCTTTGAATCTGCCCGAAGACATCCTCTCTCATTTGCTGGATAATCCTATTTGCTGACTTTTGCAGAAAAAAACGCTGGCCGTACTGAAAAAATGCAGCGATAACCAGTAATCCAAAGTAAAAGGCCAAAAGCTGAACAATCTTAGGAATCTCGGGTGAATAGAATAGCATTAATTCTTCACCAGTCAATGCCTTCCCTGCATAGGTTTCGGTTTGGCCGCTTTTTTCAATATAGAGTTTGCCCTCTTTGAAGGCTCGCTCTCCATCAAAAGCAATATCACCCCTGATAAAGACGAATTGGCTGCCAGCCTGCAAGATGCGGGCCTGATCAATTTTCCGCTCACCCTGTTCAATATTTTGCTCCTTTTTGTAAAACTGGCCATCATACTCCACAGCATCTTTTCCGCCTTCAGTCTGATACCAGACAGATTCTATGCCAAGGATATGGTCATCAATCATCTTCTTCGCGATGAAAGGCCCTGCCAGATCTGCTGCCACAGCGACTGTAAGCATCAGCAATGCCGCAATAATCGTTTTTTTATAATGAAGTGCATACTGGAATAACCGCTTTCCTGTGGTCATGAAAGCACCTCCTCTTCAGCAGATGTTTGAGCCTGCTGCCTCAAAAATTGTTCCTTGTACCATCCATCCATAGCCATCAAGTCATCATGAGTGCCTTCTTCTGCTATCATGCCTTCATCAAGGACGATAATATGATCGGCGTGCTGGACTGCTGACATTCTGTGTGTCGTAATGATTGTCGTTTTTCCTTTGCGCTCAGTCCGGATATTATCAATAATTTTCTTCTCTGTTTTAGCATCAACGGCTGATAAAGAGTCATCAAGGATCAGAATTTCCGGATCCTTCACAAGGGCACGTGCAATCGAAATCCGCTGTTTTTGCCCTCCTGATAAGGCCACTCCTTTTTCACCGACCATTGTTTCAAGCCCTTCCGGCAGAAGTTCAAGGTCTTTTCGAAAAGCTGCCAAATCAATCGCTTTTTGCATACCCTCTTCAGTTGCTTCCTCTTTTCCAAAAAGGATATTTTCTCTAACAGTCCTCGAGAAAAGAACATGATCCTGTGGAACATACCCGATCCATCCTCTCGTTCTTTCAAGCTCCTGTTCTTCAATCGGAACATCTGCAATCGCAAGCTTCCCTGTGCCTGACGGATATTCTCTTAATAGCTGCTTTATAAAAGTGGTCTTTCCGCTTCCTGTTTTTCCTACAATACCCAGCGTTTCCCCGCGTTCAATATGCAGCTTAATCCCTGTGAGATTAGCCGTTTTTGAGGAAGGATATTGGAAATGAACATCCTTGAAGATAACATTCTCAGGGACTTCAACGATAGACGGGTTTTCAGGATTCACAATATCCTGCTTAGCGGACAATGTTTCCTGTACACGGTCAAGGGATGCATTTCCCCTTTGCATGACATTAATTAATTCTCCAATAGCAAACATTGGCCAAATCAGCATGCCTAAATACACATTAAAGGACACGAGCTGGCCCAGGGTGATGGTTTGGTGGAAAACAAGATAAGCACCGTATCCAAGTCCTATCAGATAGCTTAAGCCCACAATCACCTTTATCGTCGGCTCAAATAGTGAATCAATTTTGGCCACTTCAATATTTTTGCTGTATACATCTTCAGTGAGTTCATGGAAACGCTGCTGATCCGCTCTTTCCTGAACATAAGCGCGCACCACCCGAACTCCCGAAACAGATTCAAGAACCCGGTCATTTAGTTCCCCGAAGGCATCCTGTGCGCTCATAAACCGCGTATGAATCTTCTTCCCGTAAATTTTTATTAGATAGGCCATGATAGGCAAAGGCAATATTGCTGCAAAAGTTAGTTTCCAGCTAACCAGAAACCCCATCGTAAACAATATTGTCAGCATGAAGACGCTGGAATCCACCAGTGTTAATATTCCGAAACCAGCCGTTACCGAAATAGCTTTTAAATCATTTGTTGCCCTGGCCATTAAATCACCGGTCCGGTTTTTCTCAAAAAATGTTGGAGTCATTTTCAATAGGTGACCCATAAACTGTGAACGCAGTTTTCTTTCTACCAGGAATGCCCCTCCAAAAAGCTGGTACATCCAGATATAAGTGATTGCATAGGACACGATTGTGATGATTGCCAATAAACCAAGGTACTCCATTATTTTAGCACTGCTCATTTGACCAAGATGAATATCATCAATTGCCATTCCTACAAGCCTTGGAGGCATAACATCAAGGATTCCGACAATTATCAGCAGAGAAATGGCAATTGTATACCTTTTCCAGTTTTCTTTAAAAAACCAGCTTAATTTTCCTAAAATCGAAAACAACGATCTCTCCCCTTTCCGGTATGAAGCTCACGTTTCTAAAGAGAGCTTTCATACAAAAACCAGCAGCAAATACATAACTAGCCTCCATCCAGATCCTCCGGCAAAATTGTTTTTCTTTTCATTCTTACTGCATTCATAAAATTTTCCTCCCTTTCTTACGGCTGCCGACAACAGCCGCTATTGAAATATATGGAAACAGGCAATGCCTGAATTTCCTATTGGTGATATTTGGGAATTAGACGAAAAAAAGACATACCGCGGCATGCGATATGTCTTAAGAGACAAAAGAGCCCACGTTACGAAATGTAACCTGTGCTCCTTCAAAATGTGCAGGCAGATCCTGTTTACATTTTAATATTGTTCTAAAGGAGAGGTTACAGATTTTAATTTTTGTGTTGTTGTTTGATGATGATGAATTAAGATCATTTTGTAGCCCTCCTTTTCATTTTTTTCCATATTGGTAAGATTATCACCGCTTACACTAAAAGTCAATCAGCTTTTTACCTACTTTTAAAAATTTTCTGTTATTTATTATAAAGGCTCTTTTCGTATAAAGTGCTGTTTTTCCTCTATCAATGTTGTCCGTTGATTTCCGCTCCAGGCTGCTCGCTCCAATCAACTCAGTAAATAAAATACAAAAAATCAATAAACCTTGTAAAACAGCATTTAAAAAAAGGATCCGCCGGGATCCTTTATGAAGCCAATCTTCTTTTTTGCCTGTTGATGAAGTCGATGGTTATCCTGTTAAAGGCATCAGGTTTGTCGATGTTGCATACATGTCCTGCATCTGTAATGATTTTGACTGTAGCTGTTTTAGCTTTTTGGGCAATGCTTTTTACAGACTTAATAAACAAGTGGTCTTCCTGTCCCATAATAAAAAGGGTAGGAATGTGAGAAATGCTGGATTGGATTCTTCCCAGGTACGGATTAACCGATTTTGTTAAGGACAGCCAGTTGATGAATTCTTTTTGGCACATTTTTGCTGCCTGCCTTACAAAGGCATGTCTTGATTCAAGGTGGTTTCTTTTTGGCATGATAATCCACGCAAAAAGCTTATAAAGCAGCATATATGGCAGGATATACTTAGTCAAATTCGCAATGGCTATCAAAAACCTTGTGCGCCAATTCAATTCAGTAATGGCACCGCCCAAAATCATGGAAGCTACTCTTTCCGGATGATTCTGCGCGATTGTCTGGATCACTATAGTCCCCAGCGAAATTCCGACAAAGTGGGAGTCTGTAATATAAAGATGATCGAGCACATCCACTATATCCTGAGAAACCTCTGTAAAATGATCTCCTTCTTCCCAGGTGCCCTTTCCTGATTGACCATGTCCCCGCAGATCTACCAGCAGAACATTGAAATGCTTTTTGTACTCTCTCATTTGTTTATACCAAATTGCAGAGCTGCCCCCTGCACCATGAACAAAGGTAACCCATGGCAGGGACTCATCTTTCACATACGTACGGTAATATAGCATATATACTCCAATCCACATTCTAGTGTCATTTTTCTTAGTTTTGTTTTTAAGAAGTTTCATTCTATTGTAAAGGATTTCAGCGAAAAATGCTTATAATATCACAAAAAATTCACTAGTTTCTTTTCAAGTATTTTCTGCCAAATATTCATCCTTTCCCTATTAAAGACATTAAAAAACCAGCTAACTATGTCAGCTGGTTCTTCTCCTGCTATTCTTCAATTATTGCTGCAGTCCCATAGGCTATGATTTCTGCAGCATTCTGCATAACCGCTGAGGTTTGCAGCCGCATTCCAATGATTGCGTTGGCCCCTTTTGCCTTTGCATCTTCAACCATTCTGCCAATTGCCTTCTGTCTGGCTTCATCCATCATTTCAGTATATTCGCCAATTTCTCCGCCTACAATTGTTTTTAATCCTGCCAGAATATCTTTTCCTATATGCTTTGTCTGGACGGTACTCCCCCTTACAAACCCTTTAATCTCTTTAATCTCTTTTCCGGATACCGTATCAGTAGTCACGATAATCATTTTGTTCTTCCTCCTCGTCTTCTCTTTTTCTCTCAGCTATAAGCACAATAAATAATGCAAAAATCATTAAAGCATATAAAATATAAAACATAATTGCAGCCTTCATATTAATAAACAGCATGACAATCCCGAGAAGCTGGCCGCCACCGGCTGCAAGAAGCAGCATCTGTTTTAATTTTTTCATCCTTCCATCCCTCAATTAATCTTTTTTCTGCCAGATCTTTCTGACGAAAATCAAGTAAAACAGCGTCGGCATTGGCGCCTGAATTAAACCGATAATTCCCCATAGCCAATAATTGTGGCCGTGCTTTCTTGCATCAAGAAATAGGAACGTACTCTGTGCTATTAAGATGGCTCCCACAATAATCAGCAACGGAAGAGATATTTCTTCGCTGTTCATGTGCCATTCACCTGTTTCACGAAGCTGACTGTGCTATAGGCCATAATAAAAACTGTGACAACTCCCTGCAGAATAAAAAATACAGACGGAACCTGATACAGCATGAATAATACAGAAGTTACAATGAGGAGTGCTGCAACAGTGAAGATAGCTAACTCCCTGATCAATTTCCTTTTCATTTCCTGTTTTTGCTCTGCAACTAAGTTTTCAAAAAATTGCAGATCAGGTGTATATACCGGGACGTTTTCTTCCAGCGTTTCCCATCCGTCTTCAATTTCCTTAACTGCAGCCAATAATTGCTCATCTTGATGATCTTGTTCCAGCTGCAGCACTTTCCTGTTCACCATGTAGCTTCAACTCCTCTCTTACAGACATGATTCCATTGTGCACTCTTGATTTGACAGTGCCTGAAGATATGTTCATCATTTTTCCTATTTCCTCATACGAGTAGCCATAATAATGTTTAAGAACAATAGGTATCCTAATCTCGTCTTTTAGTTTTCCCAAAGCAGATAAGGCATCATTCCATTCTTCATTTCGGCTTTCAAGATGCCATTTCAAGCGTCTGAAAACCTCTTCCTGTGCTTTCCAGCTCTTCTCTCTTTTCGACTTTCGCTTCTGATCAATATACAAATTTGTCGCAATGGTTATCAGCCAGGAGGAAAATTTTGATTTGCCATTAAACAGTCCGATTTTTTCAACACATTTGGCCATTGTTTCCTGAGCAAGCTCTTCAGCTGCATCGGGATTCATTGTAATTTTGATTAAGTATTTAACCAGAAAGGGATAGTTATTTTTAAAAAGCATGGCAAAAGCGAGCTGATCACCTCGTTTGGCACTTGCTATAAGGTCTTTCTCCTCCATCAGCTTCTTTCCTCTCTTCTTATCATCCCATTGTTTCCTGTTTATTTCACTCATAAGACGTTCAAGAGATGAAAAGGTTCATTATTCTTTAAATTATTTTTTATACATAAAAAGCCCCTGTTATAGGGGCTATTCTGCCTTTTATTACATTATACTGCACCAGTCTGTTCCAAAGAATGTGCTTCACCTGTTTTTTCTGATTTTTTCGTTAATCCCGGGAGAACGATGCTGTAAAAAACACCGACAAGTGCTAAACAGCCGCCTACCATCCAATAAAGCATTTCCACTCTGAGGAACCCCGGAAAGCTGACAGCAATAAATCCGAGTGTTATGGATTGTGAAAGCATCATCAGCGGACTTATCCATCCCTGTACTCTTCCCATCATCTTCGGATCAACAATACTTGGCATCCAGCCGCCAATTGCGATGTTCACTAAAGGGAGTCCGAAAGCTGCAGCAAATAATAAAGATAGGAAAATAAACGTGTTCTCTGCAAAAGAGGCAGCAATGATGAAGCTTCCGGATAACAGCAATCCGGCAATGATCAGCTGATAAAGTTTGAATTTTTGAGTAAGCAAAGAGGCCACAAAGCTGCCAATAAGAACGCCAACCCCAAATGTTATTCCGAGCAGGACTGAGTATTCCTCATAGGATTGCGGCTCGAGTTTGTATTTCAGCATAAAAATAGGCATGACTGAAAATCCGCCGTTTACCACTCCGAAAACGAAGAAGCCAACAAGTAAAGCAGATAATAATTTGTGCTGGAGAATATATTTTATCCCCAGATTAAAGTCCTTGAAAACAAGCGGGATATTCAAGTCTTTAAGTCCATGAGCGCCATTTGGCAGACGGACCTCTTCAGGTATACGGCAGGATTTTATTAATAATGCACTGATGATAAAGGTAAGTGCATCAGCCACAATCGCACCGTATACTCCCACTGTCCAGTAGGCAAAAATGCCAAGGCCATTTCCGAACAGCATGAAAAGACTCATCACGACCTGATTAAGGCCTGCAGCAGTTGTATAATCTTCACTTTTCAATATGCCTTGAATCATTGCATGTTCAGCTGGAAAGAAGAATTTCTGAATGGCACTCCTCAGGAACAATACTGCAAATACCAGCGGCATCCAGCCAATAATAATAGTCAGTAAAAGCACAATGGATAATAACGCGCTGATCCAATCACAATGATAAGCTATTTTCTGGCGATCCATCCTATCCGCAAACACTCCAACTAAAAAAAACACCGCCAGGGTCGGAACAGAGAACATCAATTCAGTTAATGTGGCATAAAAAGGCTGTTCCGAGAAACGATCCAGCAAATAAAACATAAATGCTGTTAATCCAATCGTGCTGCCCATCTGAGAAGTAAAGTTGGCGAAAAAAAATTTCACATAATTGGCATTTTTAAAAATTCCTTTGAATTTCTTCATCCCTTTTACCTCAGTTTCCCTGTTTATATCTCTACTATAGATTGCCACAAGCAGTTGATAAAGCGGCTTTTGATGGTTTTTATCTCCTTCTGCAGACTGATGGTGCCTCAACCCCTAAATACGTATGAATTAAAAAGGTAATTATTCACTCTTGAAACCCGGGTGGTTTACGGTTGTGATTACCGGGGTAATTCCATAGTACAACCACATCATTAATCCATTAATATATAAAATACTTTTTTAAAAGGAGATTTTTAAAATGAAAGAAATTATTTCTAGTAATGTATTAGTTCAAAACAAGTTCACTATGAAGAAAATGCTTGAAATTTACCAGGCGTCAAAACAATTTGAAGGCACCACTTATCTCTACAGCAAACACAAAGCGGTGGATGCCTCAAACCTTTCTAAATTAGTGTCTTTCCTTTTAACAGTGAAACCGCAAACGAGTCTGAAAATCATTGTGGAAGGAACTGAAGTCCAGAACCATCTGGAGCATATCAAAGACATGTGCAGCAACCATGTTTCTGTACTTCGCATGTCAGAAAAACGTTTAATCAATACAGCTGAAACAATTCAGCTATAATTGACTATTTTATTGCAGAGTGAATGGAGTGAAAATAGATGATACGTACAATTTTTATGGTAGTCGGAGCGATTGTGGTAATTGGAGCACTAATCAGCTGGTTATTCTAAATTATTTCTTTTAAAAAAGGCCGATTGGCCTTTTTTTTGGCTCTTTTCGTATATATTACTGTTTTTCAGCAATCAATGTTGTCCGTTGATTTCCGATCCAGGCTGCTCAGCGAACCGCGGGGCAGGAGGTAAGCCTCCTCGATGCTCCGCATCTGCGGGGTCTTACCTGTCCTGCTACTCCCACAGGACTTTGAATAAGCTTCCTTGAGTAAACACCGCACGAAGAAAATGCGAATGCATTTTCGAGGATCTCGCACCTTCCGCTCCAATCAACTCAGTAAATAAGAGGAAAAAGCAACAAACCTTGCGAAAACAAACTTTATTTATATGCAATGGCAATTGGCTGATAAAATCCAGACTCTTCAGGGAGGAGCCATTTGACCTTCCGAAAACCAGCTCTATGCAGAAAATTATTTAACTCTTCTCTTCGATATGCCCTATACTGAGAAAGTCTTTCTGACACAGACCAGGTCCCGTCTTTTTCAATCATTGTAAAATGCCTCAAATTATATATATCAGAATTCTGATGCCAATCCCAAAGCTGAAAGGTTATAGTGTGATCCCTTTTTGCAGGCAATGTGGATGTTGGCCTTTCTTTATGTATTTCATCATAATTCCTGATAGAAAAGAGAAAAATGCCTTTCTCGCTGAGTATACTGTAAACCTCTTTAAGTGCCTTGATGCATTCTTTTTCGGTGATAAGGTGCGGCAAAGCGTTATCCATCGAGATAATGGCCTGAAAAGATTCACTGTGCACAGATGACAATGCCCTCATGTCTGCCTGAAAAAATTGGATGTTCAGCTGTCTCAGCTCTGCTTCTCTTTTTGCCCTTAAGATAGACTTTCCGCTAATGTCTGATGCAGTTATTTTGTACCCCTTTTTGGCGAGAGCTAATGCCTGAGTCCCTATTCCGCAAGAACAATCCAATAAAGATGATGTTTTTTTTATGCCTTCTGCCGATAAAAGATGATCCAGTACATCACCCTGTCTGGCAATGGAACGATCCCAATTCTCAAATATTAAGTGATACTCTTCCGCTAATTCATCATAAAATTGTTCTTCCATGATAGATGACCTCCTTAAAAAAAAGAGTACAGCTTTTCACTGTACTCGTAAAATGTATTAATCATGCTTCTTTTCTTTATCTTTCTTATTATCTTTATCTTTTCCTTTACTTTTTTCTTTCCCTTTTTCCCATTTCTCTTTCCATTTCTCTTTTTCTTTTTCAATTTTTTCTTTTATCTTCTCTGTTTCTTTTTTTATGTTGTCTTCCCATGCTTTTCTTTGCTGCTCCCTTTGCCTCTGTTCCATCAGGCCGGCAATATGAGGGACATTAAATGACTCTGCTTCCTGATTTTTCAGGGCTTCTGACATGATTGCCCGGAATATCGGAGCCGTGCCTTCACTGCTGGAGGTAGTAAGATAATTATTCGCATCTGTCTTATCATGGCCTACCCACACAGCACCAACCAGCTGTGGGGTGTAGCCGACAAACCATTGATCCTTAACTCCGTCAATGCCTTCGATGGTCATTTGTGTACTGCCTGTTTTCCCTGCAACTTCTCTGCCTGGAATTTGGGCAGCCTTCCCTGTACCATGCTGAACTACCCCGAGAAGCATGGTTGTCATTTTATCTGCAACATCCTTGGAAATGACTCTTGTATTCTCACCTTTCCACTCTGCTACTGTGACTCCATTTTTATCAACTATTTTTGTAATGGAGTGTGCTTCCGGCCTCTCGCCGCCATTTGCAAATACAGCATAGGCCTGTGCCATGGTCAGAGGTGAAACTCCAACACTTGTGCCCCCAAGAGCAAGTGCAAGATTTTGATTGATGGCTTCTTCAGGTATGCCAAACCTCTTCGCCGCATCTACCCCTTTGTCCACACCAATCTCATCCAAAAGCCATACAGCAGGCACATTCAAGGAGTCCTTGACTGCTTCATACATTGGCACATTTCCCCGGAACTGGCCATTATAGTTATTCGGCTCATAATCTTTCCCGAATGTCATTCTTTCATCTTTAAGTTCATCGGTGATCTTCCAGCCCGATTCAAGTGCTGCTGTGTATGGCACAATCGGCTTCATTGTCGATCCCGGCTGGCCTACTTTATGAACGGCACGGTTATGTCCAAGAAGGGTATGTTCACCTCTTCCGCCTGCAAGGGCACGGATTCCGCCATTCTTTGGATCCAGAAGTACGGCCCCGCTTTGAACCTGCTGATCTCCAGTACCTTTAGGAAATAATTGATCATTTGTGTAGGTTTCTTCTACACTGCTCTGCATATCCTGATCAAGCTCAGTATATATTTGATACCCTTCACTTAAAAGCTCATCAAGCGAAAAATTATATTTATTAATCGCCTCTTCCAGAACCACGTCTACATAATATGGGTATTTCCCTTTAAAGGGATCACCGCCGCTGTCTTCAAAAACAAGCTTTTCATCTTTTGCCTTTTCCCATTCCTTTTCAGTAATAAAGTTGTGTTCCTTCATACGGTCAAGGACGGTATTCCTTCTCTCAATTGCCTTTTCTTCATTTTGGTAAGGATTGATGGCTGATGGGGCTTTAACCAGCCCTGCCAGCAATGCTGCTTCACTAATGGAGAGATCCTCAACATCTTTTCCATAGTACTTCATCGCCGCACGTTTGATCCCCCATGCGCCTTCCCCGAAATAAACCTGGTTTAAATACATTTGAAGAATTTCGTCTTTGCTGTATTCCTTTTCAATTTCAAGGGCCAGGAAGAATTCTTCCAGTTTTCTTTTGTATGTTTTTTCTGCAGACAGCAGCGCATTTTTGGTCAGCTGCTGGGTAAGTGTACTGCCGCCCTCGACTATTCCGCCTGCTTTCACGTTTGTAAAGAAGGCCCTGCCTATTCCTTTTAAATCGATGCCCCCGTGTTCATAAAAACGGTGGTCTTCAATGGCAATAACTGCATTTTTCATATGATCAGGAATTTGATCTATGGAAATGCCTTCATTTTTATTTGCTGAGATCTTGCTGGCTACTTCCCCATCAGCGTCATAAATGACTGTGGATTGTGCAAGCCCTGCTTCGAGTGCACTGATATCCGCATCCTTATATGAAAAATAGACGAAGCTTAAGAAAGCCAGGACCACAGTAGATGCAAGCAATATGGATACCTGTGTCAAGTGAAGCTTATTCCAAGTTGACTGAAACTTTTTAATAACTGAAGTTTTCTTTCTCATATTTCCTCCAAATTCTTGCTGATGATTAATTTGCATTTGTGCGGAAGTCTTCAGATTACACCGATATCAGCATAACTTCAAAGAATATGTTTTTATATAGTATTTGTTACCATGCAAATTTCTGAAGTTCATATAAAAATACCCTGAAATTCCCAATGTTACTCTTCACTATGCTGAAAATGTGCATTAGAATTTACGGAGTCCGGTCATTTTTTATGGGGGTATTGTGTTTTCAAGCTGTATTTTTATGATTTACTCTTCTCAGCAGAGGGTATAGAATCAATAAGTTTCCTTACCATAAGAAGGAGTGAACACTGATGAATTTTAACAAAATTGTATTGGGCTATGATGATACAGACGGAAGCAGACAGGCTTTGAATATGGCAATCGGATTAGTTAAACAAAACCCTGATGCTCAGCTGCTGGTTGTTCAGGTCTTTGAAGAAACAGTTGAAAATATTCCCATAAACAATGAAAAAGCGGTAGAGCCTGTAAGAACGAATGGCTATCTGCTTGAAGGAATTCAGATCCCTCCTCTTCCTGTTTATCATGATGAATCCTCTTCCAATACACACGCAAGAGTAAAGCATAGCGTAGACAATACTTTTTACAATGCAAGGGAAATTCTTGAGCCTTACAGCATTAATGCGAAGTTCGATGTTATTGAGGGAAATTCTGCAGAAAGCATTTGTGAATATGCAGCGGCCGAAAACGCAGATTTAATTATTGTGGGAAGCTCAGGCAAGGGCGGAATTAAAAAGATGTTCCTGGGCAGCACCAGTACAAAAATTGCCAGGAATGCTCCTTGCCCCGTGCTTATAGCTAAGGATAAGGAAAGTCCGCAAATCCCTTAAAATAGAAAAGCAGCCCGGAGGCTGCTTTTTTATGTGAATTCAGCTATTATTGGTGAAGGTCTTTATTCTCTGCTGCCAGCTCCTCAAATCGTTCTTTAGAAGACAATTCATCGAAACTGCTGTAAATTCTGAAATGGTCCTGATCAATAATCCGGTAGTGCTGGCTGATGATATTCTGCTGAAGGATCAGACCGTTGCTTCTCTTCAATTCCCTCCACCAGAGTTTTCCGCCAAGAGTCTTTTCCTTCCTGTAATCAATTCCTTCTCTTGCAATAGTCTCCAGAACTTCTAATGGTTCATTTCCAAACAAAAACCGGACCGTTTCTGTTTCTCTGAATAAAGCACAAACGGCTACCACTGTCGACCAGCCTGCCTCTGCCCGCCCTTTCTCAATTTGAACAAGCGTCTTTTTTGAAACACCAATAATTTCCGCCATTTTATCCTGTGTGTATCCTGCCTCTGTACGTATAAGACGGATCTTATCTGAAACTTTCAGTATAATTTCATCTCTAGTCAATGCAGCTTCATTCCCTTTTTGTTGTTGGTGTAAATTTACACCTGCCTCTATATTATAAAAGAAATAATAACCATTTTACAAATAAAAAACTGCCTTTTTCTTTAACTATACCAATTATCACAAAATAATGACTGTGCTTTTAGTCACAAGTTGGCCTTATTCATCAGGGTAAAAATTACTGATATTTTCCATTAAATTAACAGAGGATTTTGCCGGATTCTATCGAAATCTATTGGTTAACTGTTATTATGCAAAAAAGTGGAGGATAAAATGACGATTGAAACAAATAATGCCATATTGGAACTTCTGCTGACGGAAAAAGAAAACCTTTTAAGTGAATGGAATGAGAAAATACTCATAAATAAGGATGACCCTTTTAAAGATAAAATTAAGGATAATGGCGATGCCATGTTCCAATTAATTATTCAAATCTTAATAAAAGACGGGCAAGAACTGGAAAACTATATTCAGAAACTGGCCTACACTGTCGCTGAACAGCGAGTAAAAGCAGATATTAATATTGGAGACTTTGTTTATAATGTCAACTTGGGAAGAACAATCGTCCTCAATATATTTAATCGTTCCGAAATACATTTTCATGAACTCCAGAGACAGTACGAAAGAATCGGTTATTGCTTCGATAAATTCTTATATCATGCTGTGTCCAGATATACGGATGCCAAAGATCAGATTATTAAGGAAAAAACACAATTTATTGATTCCACCCATAAAGATAGATTAACTCTTCTGGGCCAAATGACTTCAAGCTTTATTCATGAGTTCAGAAATCCGCTTACCTCTGTACAAGGGTTTATTCAGCTTTTAAAATCCGAAAATCCCTCCATGAAGTATTTGGATATCATTTCAAATGAACTTGAGCAGCTGAATTTTAGAATTTCACAATTCCTTCTCCTCTCTAAAAAGGAACTGATCGGAAAAGAAAAAATTACATTCTCTCTAAATGAATTAATAGATGAAGTCCTGATATTCTTATATCCCAGTATTCTGGATGGAAAGGTTACAATCCTTCAGGATATAAAAGATGATATCTTTTTGGTTGGCTATGCGGATGAAATCCGCCAAGTCTTCATTAATATTATCTTCAATGCCATTGATGTGCTTACACAGTACCGCAGCGACCCTGTCATCCATATTAAAAGCAAATGGACTTCAGATGGGCACATAAGATTGGATATTTCGAATAATGGGCCAAGAATTCCTGATCATCTTATCAATTCCATTTTTGAGCCATTTGTTACAACAAAAACACTCGGAACAGGGCTGGGTCTATTTGTCTGCAGAGAGATAATTGAAAAACATCAAGGGACTCTGACATGTGATACCGAATCAGACTGGACCGTTTTCAGCATAACTTTGCCAACTGAAAAGCTGACTGAAGATATGAGCTGACCCCGAATCCTGGGAACAGCTTTTTCGTCTTCCATACTAAAAATGCTACATGATTTAAACAATAAATTATTATATTTATAGTTTGCCGGAGGGGGTTTGGCACTTGTTTTCTTTAAAGGTAGATGAGGATATAGAATTGCAATTGTTCCAGCTTCATCATTCAGAAGAGCTTTTCAGCTTGGTGGACCGGAACCGCAGCCACTTAAGAGAATGGCTTCCATGGGTAGATAATATGGCTTCACCTGTTCAGTATCATTCGATCATTCCTATATGGCTGAAACAGTTTGCCGATAATAACGGATTTAATGCCGGAATCCGTTATCAGGGAAAACTTGCAGGCTCTATTGGTTTTCACCATATAGACTGGAACAACAGACAAACCAGCATTGGATACTACCTTGCTGAAAATTTTGAAGGCAGAGGAATTATGACACGAAGTGTGCAAGCCATGGTCAATCATGCTTTTTTTGATTTAAAACTGAACCGCATCGAAATACGCTGCGGAATCAGAAATGGAAAAAGCCGTGCGATCCCTGAACGGCTTGGCTTTCGGCAGGAAGGAATCATCCGGGATGGCGAGTATCTTTATAATCGATATCACGATCTTGCCGTATATGGACTTCTGGCAAGAGAATGGAATGTTTAAACAAAAAGCCTGCACAGGCTTTTTTATTTTTCCCTGCATACAAGATCTTGGATTAATTATTTCTCCTGATTACATCTCTTAAATAAGGGTAATTTCAATTAAAGTAAATCCTTTATTCATGGTTTATTTGTAAAATTCATGAATAAGGGAAAAGTACTTATTATAAAGGAGGTGCCGGCCCCTTACATATCGTGTAAGGGATAATATGATCACCCTTAACCTTTTCTTATTATTTTTATTAATCGCATTAACTGCTTTTTTTGTTGCATCTGAATTTGCCATTGTTAAAGTGAGGACTTCACGAATTGACCAGCTTATGCTGGAGGGAAATCCTAAAGCCGGTTCTGCAAAACAAGTTATAAGCAGTCTGGATGAATATTTATCTGCCTGTCAGCTTGGAATTACAATCACCGCACTGGGTCTCGGGTGGCTCGGTGAACCGACTATTGAGAGACTGCTTCATCCTGTATTTGAAAGTCTTAACTTGCAGGCTTCCGTAACTCATTTCCTATCCTTTGTCATTGCTTTTGCTGTTGTGACATTTCTCCATGTGGTCATTGGAGAGCTTGCGCCAAAGACCTTTGCGATTCAAAAGGCAGAAGCTATTACTTTAACTTTTTCAAAGCCATTAATATTATTTTACAGGGTTATGTATCCGTTTATCTGGGTTTTAAATGGTTCAGCCAGAGTTGTTACAGGATTATTCGGACTGAAACCAGTTTCAGAGAGTGAAATGGCCCATACAGAGGAAGAACTGCGGATTATCCTATCTGAAAGCTTAAAGAGCGGTGAAATTAATCCCTCTGAATACCAGTATGTGGACCGGATATTTGAATTTGACAATAGAATCGCCAAAGAGATTATGGTTCCCCGGACCGAAATTGTTACCATTCCAGAAAATTCATCACTGGAAGAAACCCTCGATCTCATATTAAATGAGCGTTATACCCGCTACCCGGTTACGGCGGGCGATAAGGATAATATTCTCGGAATCATTAATGTTAAGGAAATTTTAACTGACTGTGTAAGAAAAAAATGTGAAGGCAAACACCCCTTACTGCAATATATTAAACCTGTCATCAGGGTGATTGAAACCATTCCCATTCACGATTTGCTCCTTAGAATGCAAAAGGAGCGTTCACATATGGCGATTCTTCTTGATGAGTACGGCGGAACAGCTGGAGTGGTCACAGCAGAAGATATCCTGGAAGAAATCGTAGGTGAAATCAGGGACGAATTTGATGCCGATGAGCTTCCGCTTGTTCAAAAGACAGGGGAAAACCATTATATCCTTGATGCAAAACTGCTGATTTCAGAAGCAAATGATCTTCTGGGAACAACATTATCTGATGATGATGTTGACACTATCGGCGGTTGGATTATGACGCAGAAGTATGATGCTGTTCAGGGAGACTTTGTTGAAGAAGAAGGATACAGATTTATGATTAAAGAAATGGATGGACACCATATTTCTTATATAGAAGTTGTGAAAATATAAACTGCATTTTCTTAAAAACCGGGAGCGCACTTTTTGCTCCTGGTTTTTACTGCCTAAGGCGTGCTTTTGCTGAAACTTTTCTGCCTCTATAAAAATTTTTATTTTTCCGAATCTTTTTACTTCATATTTAATGAATAATTTCATAAAATAAATGTAATCCTTTTTTCCAAACTGCTACGTTTGACTGTACGGTTTCCGCTAACGTATAATTGATTCTAACTATATCTCTTGTTGTAAAGCATTATTATGGAGATATAAGTATTCAAAACAGAGGTGATATGATGGGGCTTACTATCGTATCGGCGAATTAGCCAATATTGCTAACGTTTCTAAAAGAACGATTGACTACTACACTAGCATTGGCCTAATAAAAGCGAAACGCTCAAAATCAAATTATCGCATATATTCAGAAGAAGTTTTGTCTGATCTAAGATTTATTGAAGAATGCAAAATACTGCATCTTCCACTTGAAGAGATTAAGAGAAAACTAGAAATGAAAACGAAAAGGGAGATTCAGACAGGGGAAGTTGAAAAGCATATTAACGCAGTCACATTACAGATGAAACAGCTGCAGCAGGAAATAGCTGTGCTCATGCCGCTCATCAATACAATGAATGAGGAGCAGAAAGATGGCTTCTCCAGAAAGCTGACTGCCGAAAGTACTGCATTGCTCCGTTCCCTTTCCGGCTTAACAAGCTAATCCCATTTTTCACAAAATCAGGAGGTGACACCCTGCCCGTTTAGGCGGGATAAGGGGAACTTATTTGGACATATTAAACTTGGTTTTTATAGCCATTTTAATTGCTTTAACGGCTTTTTTCGTTACTTCGGAATTTGCCATTGTTAAAATACGAAGTTCCAGAATTGATCAGCTAATTGAAGAAGGCAATAAAAATGCAATTGCTGCGAAGAAAGTGATTTCCAATTTGGATGAATACCTTTCAGCCTGCCAGCTGGGAATTACCATTACAGCACTCGGTCTTGGCTGGCTGGGTGAGCCGACAATTGAACACCTGCTGCGTCCGGTGATAAATAGTTTCGGTCTGCCGTCATCCATTTCGCATGTTATCTCATTCAGCATTGCTTTTGCTTTTATCACCTTCCTGCATGTAGTTGTGGGAGAATTGGCCCCAAAGACTCTGGCGATACAAAAAGCAGAAGCGGTAACACTTTTAACAACACGTCCTTTAATCTGGTTTTACCGGGTTATGTATCCGATCATTTGGGCGTTGAATGGTTCTGCCCGCCTATTGACCAGCATGTTTGGATTAAAGCCTGCTTCTGAACACGAATTAGCACATTCTGAAGAAGAACTTCGCATTATTTTATCAGAAAGCTATGAAAGCGGCGAAATTAACCAATCTGAGTTTAAGTATGTAAATAAAATCTTTGAGTTTGATAATCGGATCGCGAAAGAAATCATGGTTCCGCGTACTGAAATTGTTTCTCTCTCAAAAGATGATACACTTGAAGATTTTCTGCAAATCGTTCAGGAAGAGAAATTTACTCGATATCCCATTATAGATGGAGATAAGGATCATATCATTGGCATGGTCAATATTAAAGAAGTCATGACAGATCTCATTATGAACCGGGAATTATCATCAAGCACTCTTGAATCATACATTCGTCCCATTATCCGGGTCATTGACAGCATACCTATCCATGAGCTGCTGCTTAAAATGCAAAAAGAACGCATCCACATGGCCATCTTAATGGATGAATACGGCGGTACCTCGGGGTTAGTGACTGTTGAGGATATCATTGAAGAGATTGTTGGCGAGATCCGTGATGAGTTCGACATGGATGAAGTACCGATGGTCAGAAAGACGCAAGAAGGCCAATATATCATTGATTCAAAAGTTCTTGTCAGCGAAGTCAACGACTTGCTGGGTACCGATATTAATGATGAAGATGTTGATACCATTGGCGGATGGATATTGACTGAGAATTACGAAGCCAAACAAGGTGATATTATCGAGTACGAAAAATATCGATTTAAAATTCTGGATATGGAAGAACACCATATTAAGTATGTTGAAGTGACAGCAGTACCTGAAACAGAAGAGCCGGCACCTGCAAAAGAAGTGCCCTTTACTGAATCAGAAGTATTGTCTTAAATAATAAAAGGAACAGCCTTCTTGAGTGCTGTTCCTTTTATTTGTCCTTATTGCTCCCGCGGAAATCTAATCGTGAATTTGGTCCCTTCCCCCTTTTCACTGCTGACAGTAATTTCTCCGCTGTGCAGCTGAACAAGTTGTTTGACAATGGAAAGACCAATGCCAAACTCACCAAATGAATGATTGGTCCTGGATAGATCCGCTTTATAAAATCGCAGCCAAATTGACTCAATTTCTTTCGGGTCGATGCCTATACCCGTGTCTTCTATTAAGATCAATGTCTGATCAGGATCTTCTTTGCCCCTTAAAAATATGGAGCCCTGCTCGGTGAATTGAATGCTGTTCTTCACAATATTCACCAGAATCTGAATCAGCCGGTCATAATCCGCATACACCGAAACCCCTTCTTCAGCCTCTATATAAATCCTGTTACCTTTTTCCTCTGCCTGAATTTCCAGCTGTTCCTTAACAATTTCAAAGGCTTCCATGAGATCAATATCCATTTTATTCAGCTGCAGCTGGTTGGAACGAATCTTTTCATAATCCAGATTTTCATTCACCAGCCGAATAAGCCTCTTTGCCTCCCTGTCTATCAGGATCATCCCTTTTTCTGTATCCGCCTCCGGGATCAGACCTCCCTTAATACCTTCAGCCAAACCGCTTATGGTGGTCAAAGGAGTCCGAAGCTCGTGCGAGACATCAGCGATGAATTTCCTTCTTCTATTTTCCAGTCTTCTGATTTCTTCATTAGATTCCCTCAATCTTGCTGCCATATCATTAAAGTCTTTGGCCAATTCCCCAATTTCGTCCATATAGGTGTAAGGCACATTGATATCATAGTTCCCGGATGAAATCATAGAGGCAGCATTCCTAAGCTCAGTTATCCTCTTGATCAGATTTTTAGAAAGAACCAGACTTAAAAGGATGGTCGCAGAGAGTGAAATAAAAATGGTATATAATAAAAATCGATTTAATTCGCTGACAACCTCCATAGCCCCTGTTATTGGGGACAGAAGCAAAACTCCGCCAACAAGATTGCCCCCCTGCATATATGGCATGGCAACTAATGTTACCTCCTGGCCGAAACGTTCTATATCATGCTTTACAGTTACTTTTTTTCCTTTCGAAATTCCAGCCCATTCGGATTTGGTCAGCTGAATCATCGGATCCGATTTAAGTTCAGGATACAAGACCCTTCCTTTATGATCGAAGAGAATGTATTTGATGTTTCTGGCATCGAGCAGCTGGCTGTATTCTGTTAGAAATTGTTCATCCCCCTCTATCCTGACTGTTATGTCTGTCAGGATCTGCTCTCCATAGGAATCGAGCTCTTCCACTTTATTTTCAAAAATATAATTCTCCACAAACTGGGAGAATAGAAGGCTTAATAACAGGAAGGCCAGTATTAGGATGCTGACATGACTGATCAGGAGCTGATAAAAATACTTAACCTTCATTTTCCGCTGCCGTTTCATCGAATTTATAACCTACACCCCATACAGTATGAATAAAGGGCTGCTCATCCGTGCCTATTTTTTTCCGGAGCCTTTTTATATGTACATCTACGGTTCTTTCATCTCCATAAAACTGATAACCCCATACACTATCGAGCAGCTGCTCTCTAGTAAAAACCTGTTTGGGATGTTTTACAAGGTAATACAGCAAGTCAAATTCTTTTGGGGTCAAATTCTTTAAAAGCTGTCCATTATAATATGCCTCTCTGGATTCTTTGCTGATTTTGAAATATTCACTGGCAACAAAGTGATGTTCATCTGTTCCTGCTTCAGCCTGAAATCTGCGTGTCACGGCTTTTATCCTGGCCATCAGCGTCAGCGGGCTGAATGGCTTGGTCACATAATCATCGGCACCCATTTCAAGTCCAAGAACCTGATCGGATTCGCTGTCTTTTGCCGTCAGCATAATAATCGGAACCTTGCTCAGTTCCCTTATTTTCAGGCAGAGCGTCACTCCATCCATGACCGGAAGCATCCAATCAACGATAATTAAGTCCCATTTTTCTTTATTAAAATGCTCAAACCCCCGCTGGCCATCGTGAACAAACACACCCTGATACCCTTCTTTCATAAAGAACATCTCCAGCATTGAACAGACACTTTCATTATCTTCCACAACCAGTATTTTCAATTTCCCTTCACCGCCCATGAACAGTCTTTTATTCTTAATGTAATCGATATGAGTGTTTTTTTTCAATGAATATCTCTAACAATAATGTTTTTCTAAAATCTTTCTTCAAAGAATATTGTGTTTTGCTTATAAATTCAGCCCGTTGATTTCCACTGCAGGCACGCAGCGAACCCGCGGGGAGGAATGCGAGCCTCCTCGGCTTCGCCTGCGGGGTCTCACACTTCCCTCTCCTCCCGCAGGACATTAAATAAGCTTCCTCGAAGGAACACCGCATGAAGGAAATGCGTCAGCATTTTCGAGGATCAAGTGCCCACAGCGAAGATCAACTCAGTAATTCAAACTAAGTTATGTACTATCAACAATACTTTACGAAAGCAGCCTTTTCTATAAAGTCAGCCAAATTCTTTATTGTTATCAATATCTTGGGAAATGCTAATTACGACTTATCATTTTGAAAGGAGTGCAGTATAAGATGAATAAAAAATTTCTTTTATTTGTATCTTTTTGCTTTATTTTAATAGGGGCCGCGATTTCGGTTAATGCTGAATCTGCGCCAAGGGGGAAGTCACCGGCACAGGAGCAAATACATGAACACCATCACAGAATGATCGATGAATCTTTAATGAAATCTCTTCTGGAACAAGGATTCACTAAAAGAGAAATCTTCATAGCTGCCCACATTGCGAAGTTTTCAAATAAACAGGTTGCAGAGGTATTGACTTTTTATAAAAAAAATAACTCCTCCTGGGAAAAAACAGCTCAGCAGTATGGAGTGGATTTAGACAAAATAAAGAAGCACCATCATCACCTGGATAAGTTCCTTGAAGCGAACAAGGGGGTTGTTCTGCAAAAGGTCTCCGAGTACTCCGGCAAATCGGCTCAAGTGCTGCAGGGGTATCTTGACAAAGGAGTTCCGCTTCGTTTCCTTGTTTCAGGTGCAGCCATGGCAAAGGCGGCAAATAAGGATTTGGGTGAAATCATCCAATTGAGGGAACAGGGAAAATCATTACACGAAATAAAAACAGAATTAAATGTTGATAAAGAACAAATCCATGCAGAAATGAAAAAACTGGTTGATGAAATTCACAAGGAAATCAGTAAGGCAAAATAATAAGATAAAACCGCAGAGTCAACTTCTGCGGTTTTGTTTTATATAAAACAGACTTATAATGAAAGAAAGAGGTGAAACAAAATGACAGATGAAAACCCGGTGTACCCTGCCGACCTGGATGAAGAAACTTTATTCATGGTTTCCCAGACTTTTAAAGCTTTATCCGATCCAACAAGGCTTAGAATTCTTCACTTATTATTTCACGGAGAGTATTCTGTTAATGAAATTGCCGAAAATCTCTCCCTGCTCCAGTCTACCGTTTCTCACCAGCTTCGCTTTTTGAAAAACCTGCGCCTGGTAAAATTCCGCCGTGAAGGAACAACTCTCTTTTACAGCCATGATGATGAACATGTTATTAGTTTATTGAACCAGGCTATTGAACATAGCCAGCATTCATGAATAAGCTGTCCTTAAGGCTTTATTAATTGCAGCTTTCATTATGGCCCGGACAGCCTTTTCTTTCTCCCTCCACTTGTATCGTGCTATGTTCAATCCCATATTCATCATGCAGCACAGATTGAGCCGCATGAAGGACTGCATCGTGTCCGCCCTCATTTTCAATTACAAGATGGCAGCTAAGAGAAGGAAAACCGGAAGTAATCGTCCAAATATGAAGATCGTGAACGTCTTTTACATGTGCAAGTCCGAGGAGCGCACTTTTAATGTCCTCTGGATTCAGGTGGGAAGGTGTCCCCTCCATTAAAATGTGGAAAGACTCTTTTGCCACTCTCCATCCGCTTACAAGAATGAGAACTGCTACTATTACACTTGCAATTGGGTCGGCAATGCCCCACCCGAAGAAATAAATTAAAAGTGCAGCGGCAATTGCTCCAACAGAACCAAGCAGGTCACCTAGAACATGCAGAAAAGCACTCCTGACATTTAAATTATGCTCCTTATCCCCGCTCATTAATATGAATGCTGCTGCAATATTGACGAGAAGACCAATCGATGAAATCACGAGCATTCCCATACTTTGAACAGCCGGCGGTTCAAGAATGCGGTGATAGGCCTCATAGAAAATATAGAGAGAAATTAGGAGCAGTGTAATGCCATTTATTGAAGCAGCAATAATTTCAAATCGTTTATAGCCGAATGTTTTTGAATTTGTCGCCTTTTTTTCGCCTATTTTGATAGCCAGAAAACTCAAGCCAAGCGCAGCTGCATCACTCAGCATGTGTCCGGCGTCCGATAGCAGCGCAAGGCTATTAGTCCATATTCCGCCAATCACTTCTACAATCATAAATGAAGCAATTAAAATAAATGCCCACATCAAAGCCTTTTTATTGCCAGTGTGATGGTGATCATGTGAATGTCCATGCCCGTGCCCATGACTGTGTCCCATATAATGCACCCCTTTTATATGAATATATGCTCATATATATTATGTATGACATTGGCTTATTGTTCAATGATTTTTATTATTCCCTTTTAAATTAGACTAAATGAATAGGCTCAAACATCTGCAGACGATTTCAACAGGAACAGCAGAAAATTGAAAGAATTATTCCAGGCAACTATAGAATTCACAAAAGGGCTGCCTGACTATACAGGCAGCCCTTTCCCTTATGCAAGATAAACAAAATAACCCATAAATGCAATACATAGTCCATACATGATGGGATGGATCTCTTGTGGCCTTTTAAGTGCCAGCATTGTAATTGGGTATAAAATAAAACCGAGTGCAATCCCTGTTGCTACACTGAAGGTCAATGGCATCATTAAGATGGTCACGAACGCAGGAATTGCGATTTCCAGTTTACCCCAATCAATATGTTTTACCTCCATGGCCATCAGTGCTCCAACAATGATCAGTGCCGGCGATGTTACTTCGGCCGTTATCACACTGAGCAATGGAGAAAAGAATAATGCAACCGCGAAGCATGCAGAGATGATTACTGATGTAAAACCTGTTCTTCCTCCAGCCGCAATCCCTGAACTGGACTCAATCATGGAAGCAGTTGTAGAAGTTCCAAGTACAGAGCCTACTACAGTTGCACTGGAGTCTGCCAGAAGCGCTTTGCCGGCATTAGGAATTTCATTATTTTTCATCAGGCCAGCCTGACTTGCGATAGCTATTAAAGCTCCTGCTGTATCAAAAAAAGCAACAAATAAGAATGTAAATATTACTGCCAGCATTTCCGGAGTAAAGACTTGATCAATATGCAGAAAAACCTCACCAAATGTCGGTTCAAGGCTCGGAATAGCACCGACGATTTTTTCCGGCTTATCAATAAGGCCAATTAACATTCCGGCAGCAGCTGAGATGACCATCCCATAAAAAATGGCCCCTTTAATACCCCTTACCATCAATACAATTGTTAATATAAAACAGAAAACAGCCAGCAGCGTGACTGGGGATTTAATATTGCCAATCGCCACAAATGTCGCATCATTTCCGACAACAAGTCCAGCATTTTTCAATCCTATGAAAGCAATAAAGAATCCGATTCCGCCTGCAATTGCATGCTTTAAATCCTTCGGTATAATGTTAATAATTTTTTCGCGTATTTTTAATAAACTTAAAATCACAAATAAGACCCCTGAAATAAATACACCTGTTAACGCTGTTTGCCACGGAATATCCATTCCGATGCAGACAGAAAAAGTGAAGAAAGAATTGAGGCCCATGCTTGGGGCAATCCCAATCGGATAATTGGACAGCAGGCCAATTAATAAAGAGCCAATAATAGCCGAGAGTGCCGTAGCAGTAAAAACAGCCCCTTTATCCATTCCGGCCTGGCTAAGGATAATTGGATTTACAATTAGAATATATGCCATTGATAAAAACGTGGTTAAACCTGCAATTGTTTCCTGTTTGTATGATGTTTCTCTTTCATGAAACCGGAAAAAAGATGACATGCCAATCCCTCCTTTTTTTAGGAAAATAAAAAAGCTCCGCAAGATGCGAAGCTGCCATAAAGAAAAACAGAAGAAATAGCATGCCTATTCAAACAAGCTATATCCCCTGTAGTCAAGCTATTTACGGCAGCCCGGTAGAAACGCTCAGACCCTATCTCTGAACATATACAGGTAAAATGCAAAACGCAGCACATCAATCAGTGTACTGCCCAAACATTATATATTGATATAATGAAACCAATTCTAGCAAACTCAAATTTGGACGTCAATTCTTTAATTTATTCTGAGAATTCTCTTTTATCTTGAAGCTGGTTAATAAGATTTAACGTTAAATTTTTGAGTTTATGGGTAAATAATAAGAAAAACCAGCATGAGGAGGAAGGTCGTAATGTTCATTGTATATGCAAGCTTGATTCTTATAGCAGCATCTCTGATTTTTCTGGGCATCTATGCTTTTAAAACTTATAAGGATGCCAAACCCGCAATTAAGAAGCTGACAGCAATAAGCACTGTCATGCAGCTAAAGGCAGATCAAGTGAAAAATGGGGTTGACGAATTGACAGCAACCCAGAAAGAAATCCAAAGGGATATCAATTTTAAGAAACAAACATTTAATAATACAGTGGCTGCTGTTAAAGAAACACCGAAAAAAATTAAAAAGTGGTGGAACATTAAAATACCTTTTATCCATCAGATAAAGTGAAACTTCA
>NZ_NJQY01000016.1:0-204546 GCF_010628845.1 Bacillus sp. 22-7
ACCCATGCCGGGCGCACATAAGAAACCGCTGCCCCATAGCAGGGCAGCGGTCATTTTACTTATTAATAAATAGATGTATTTTCTTTGGATGTGTTCTCCAGAATTTCCTTTACGCGCTGCAGGAAGCG
Organism: Bacillus sp. 22-7; assembly: GCF_010628845.1. Lineage (NCBI taxonomy): Bacteria > Bacillati > Bacillota > Bacilli > Caryophanales > Bacillaceae > Bacillus > Bacillus sp. 22-7. The sequence continues at coordinate 129 of NZ_NJQY01000016.1, forward strand.
TCCGCATACCAGACCGTCAAGTACACGGTGATCAAGTGACATGCAAAGGTTAACCATATCTCGGACAGCGATCATGCCATTGTTCATGACAACAGGACGTTTCACAATGGATTCAACCTGAAGAATTGCAGCCTGCGGATAATTGATAATGCCCATGGACTGTACGGAACCGAATGATCCGGTATTATTTACAGTGAAAGTTCCACCCTGCATTTCAGCAGAAGTCAGTTTTCCTGTACGTACTTTTAAGGCAAGATCATTTATTTCACGGCCAATACCTTTAATCGTTTTTTCATCAGCAGCTTTGATGACAGGAACGAATAACGCGTCATCTGTTGCAACTGCAATGGATATATTAATATCCTTCTTCTGGATGATCTTATCTCCTGCCCACATGGAATTAATCTGCGGGAATTCCTTAAGGGCCTGTGCAACTGCTTTTACGAAGAAAGCAAAGAATGTAATATTGAAGCCCTCTTTTTGCTTAAACTCCCCTTTAATGCTGTTGCGGTACTCAACAAGATTTGTAACATCCACTTCCATCATTGTCCAGGCATGAGGTGCTTCATGTTTACTGCGGAGCATATTGGCAGCAATCGCCTTACGCACTCCGGTAACAGGGATTTCAATATCACCTGGCATTACCGGTACATTAGGTGCTGGCGCCGCCTGTTTGGATGCAGCAGGCTGGGAAGGTGCAGGTGCAGCTTCCGGTGCTGGCGCTTCTGTCTTTTCCGGTGCAGCCGCAGCCGCTGCAGCAGTTGGAATATCTCCGGACTCAATGATCTTCATAAGATCTTTACGGGTGATGCGTCCGCCGCCGCCAGTACCTGTCACCTGGTTCAAGTCGATTCCATGCTCTTGAGAAAGCCTTAAGACTGCAGGTGAATAACGGACTCCTTTTGGAGCATCCGCTGCTTTAACAGGTGCCGCTGGTGCAGAAGGCGCTGAGGCTGAAGGTGCAGCCGTAGTCTTATCCTCCGCTTTTGTCTCTGCTGGCGCATCTTGAGCAGTTTCCCCGCCGCCTTCGGTTTCGATTGTCAAAATCACTTGGCCGACTTCATACGTTTCGCCTTCTTCTGCAATCAATTCTTTGATTACACCAGTGAAAGAGGACGGTACTTCCGCGTTTACTTTGTCAGTCATTACTTCAGCAAGCGGATCATATTTATTTACTTTATCTCCAACGGAAACCAGCCATTTGCTGATTGTACCTTCTGTAACACTTTCCCCAAGCTGGGGCATTTTTATTTGTTCAATAGCCACCTGAGTAACCTCCTTCTAGCTGCCCGCACTCTGCGGGTCATGCAGCAGGTGCAACTGAACCGGAATGGAATCCGGCCTTAGAGCCGCACCCTCTGCGAGCTCTCCATTTTTATTAACTAAGATGCCATTATTAAAATTCAGCCAATTCACGCATTGCTTTTTCTACTTTATCAGGGTTAACCATAAAGTATTTCTCCATAGTTGGAGCGTAAGGCATTGCTGGCACATCAGGACCTGCAAGGCGTTTGATCGGTGCATCCAGCTCAAACAGGCAGTTCTCTGCAATAATTGCAGCAACTTCGCCCATGATACTGCCTTCTTTATTATCCTCAGTTAGAAGAAGCACTTTTCCTGTTTTAGAAGCAGCTTCAATAATTGCTTCTTTATCTAACGGATAAACCGTTCTTAAATCCAGTATGTGCGCTGAAATGCCATCTTTAGCAAGTCTTTCAGCAGCTTGAAGAGCAAAATGGACGCATAGGCCATAAGTGATGACCGTGATATCTTCACCTTCGCGTTTTACATCTGCTTTTCCGATTGGCAGCACATAATCATCATCAGGAACCTCACCTTTAATCAGGCGATATGCGCGCTTATGTTCAAAAAACAGCACGGGATCCTCATCACGGATTGCTGCTTTCAATAGTCCCTTAACATCATAAGGGGTAGAAGGCATAACAATCTTAAGTCCCGGCTGATTGGCAAATACAGCTTCGACGGACTGTGAATGATAAAGTGCTCCATGCACACCGCCGCCATATGGTGCACGTACTACAATCGGACAGCTCCAGTCATTATTTGAACGATAGCGGATGCGTGCCGCTTCTGAAATAATCTGGTTAACAGCCGGCATAATGAAGTCGGCAAATTGCATTTCTGCAATTGGACGCATTCCATACATTGCTGCACCGATTCCAACCCCTGCAATCGCTGATTCAGCAAGCGGAGTATCAATTACGCGGTCTTCGCCAAATTTGTCATATAGTCCTTGTGTCGCTTTAAATACGCCACCTTTTTTACCTACGTCTTCACCTAAAACAAATACCTTTGGATCTCTTTCCATTTCCTCGCGGATTGCCATAGTCACCGCATCGATATAAGAAATTACAGCCATATTCTCTCCCCCTTACTGTTCAGCATATACATGCTTTAAAGCAGATTCCGCTTCTGCATATGGAGCGTTTTCAGCATAATCAGTTGCTTCGTTTACCAGTTTCATAACCCGGTCATTGATTTCCTTTTCAATCGCATCGTCCATAACGCCATTTTCTTTCAGGTAGGCGCCAAAAGTAATAATCGGATCTTTAGTTTTTGCTTCAGCCACTTCATCAGGAGCACGGTAGCTTCGGTCATCATCATCAGATGAGTGTGGTGTTAAACGGTATGAAACGGTTTCGACTAATGTCGGACCTTCTCCGCGGCGGCCTCTGTCTGCTGCTTCTTTCACAGCTTTATAAACTTCAAGCGGATCGTTTCCGTCAACTGTTATACCTGGCATACCATAGCCAATAGCTCTGTCAGACACATTTTCGCAAGCAAGCTGCTTTTCAATCGGAACAGAGATTGCATATTTATTATTTTCACACATAAAGATAACAGGAAGTTTATGAACACCTGCAAAGTTCGCACCTTCGTGGAAATCTCCCTGGTTAGAAGAGCCTTCACCGAATGTTACAAAAGTAACCAGGTCCTTCCCTTCAAGCTTTCCGCCGAGGGCGACACCAACAGCATGAGGCACCTGTGTAGTAACAGGAGAAGACCCTGTCACGATCCGGTTTTTCTTTTGGCCGAAGTGTCCAGGCATTTGGCGTCCGCCTGAGTTTGGATCTTCCGCTTTAGCAAACCCTGACAGCATTAATTCCCTTGCGGTCATGCCAAATGTTAAAACAACACCCATGTCACGATAATATGGAAGAACATAATCTTTCTCGCGATCAAGAGCAAAGGCGGCACCTACCTGCGCAGCTTCCTGCCCCTGGCATGAAATAACGAACGGAATTTTTCCAGCACGGTTCAAAAGCCACATGCGCTCATCAAGACGGCGGGCTAATAGCATCGTCTCATACATTTCAAGAACTTTCTCATCACTTAAACCTAAATCTTTATGACGGTTTTCAGCCATTTATACAACCTCCTAAGCTAATATGTATCAGCCCGGGCTCCCATTTGGGGCCTGGACTTATTTTATTTAATCGGATTTTTATCCGTGGATTGCTTTTCCATCTACAGCAAGGGCAGCTTCACCGATTGCTTCAGATAACGTCGGATGCGGGTGGATAGTATGTGCTACTTCCCATGGAGTTGCATCAAGAACGCGTGCAAGGCCTGCTTCTGAAATCATATCTGTTACATGCGGACCGATCATATGGACACCAAGAATATCATCGGAATCTTTATCTGCCACAATTTTTACAAACCCGTCAGATTCACCGAATACAAGCGCCTTTCCGATTGCACGGAATGAGAATTTGCCAGTTTTCACATTATGGCCTTTTTCCTTTGCTTCATCCTCTGTTAATCCTACACTTGCCGCTTCCGGTGAACTGTAAATGCATTTAGAAACCAGGCTATAGTCAATTGGAGAAGGATTCTGGCCTGCAATGTGCTCCACTGCAACAATTCCCTCATGAGAAGCAACATGTGCCAGCTGAAGACCGCCAATGACATCGCCAATCGCATAGATATGAGATTCCTTTGTCTGGAAGTATTCATTTGCGGAAATAAATCCCTTTTCAATTTGAATATCCGTATTTTCAATGCCGATTCCTTCTGTATTTGCCTGACGGCCCACAGAAACAAGCAATTTCTCAGCGGAAAATTCCTTTTGGGAACCTTTCACTTCAGCTGAAATCTTTACTCCTTCACCTTTCTGAAGGGTTTCAGGAAGAACCTTTGCTCCAGTAACAATTTTGACTCCTTTTTTCTTCATAAGGCGCTGCATTTCCTTTGAAATTTCTTTGTCTTCTGTAGGTATAATGCGGTCAGCATATTCAATCACTGTTACATCAGCCCCAAAGTCTGATAACATGGATGCCCATTCGATGCCGATGACTCCGCCGCCAACAATGATAATGGAGTTTGGCACTTCTTCCAAAGCTAAAGCCTCATCAGAAGTCATGACAAGTTGTCCATCAATGTCCAATCCTGGCAGGGTACGGGGGCGAGATCCAGTTGCTACAATAACATTTTTAGGGATCAGCATTTCATTTTCGTCCCCATTGTTCATTTCAACAGAAATTGTCCCTGGCATTGGAGAGAAAATAGAAGGTCCAAGAATGCGGCCTGTGCCTTCAAAAACATCAATCTTGCCTTGCTTCATCAAGTGCTGAACACCTTTATGAAGCTGATCAACGATTTTGTTTTTTCGTTCCTGCACCTTACCAAAATTGATTGATACATCACTTGTGATTACGCCAAAATCTTCACTGTGCTTTGCAGTTGCAAACACTTCAGCACTTCTTAATAATGCCTTGCTTGGTATGCAGCCTTTATGAAGGCAAGTCCCTCCAAGTTTTCCTTTTTCAACGATTGCCGTTTTTAAACCAAGCTGTGAAGCACGGATGGCTGCTACATAACCGCCTGTGCCTCCGCCTAAAATCACCAAATCATATTCCTGTGCCAAGTTGCTTCCCCCTTCTATTTCAATGCTGCTTTCCCAGCTGTTTTTCCGGGATATTCTTTTTCAGTCTCTTCACCGCGCAAGACGCGAAGTGCACCTTCCGCAAGTGCCTGAAGCTCATTTTCACCAGGCTGGACGATGACATCTGCTATCCAGTTAATCCGCTCACTGATTTCTTTTACAAAGCCCTTGCCATAGGCGAGACCACCTGTAAGGATAATGGCATCAACCTTTCCGCCAAGCACTGCACTGGCAGAACCAATCTCCTTAGCCACCTGATAAGCCATTGCGGAGTAGACAAGCTTTGCTTTCTCATCTCCGTTTTCAATCATCTTTTCAACCTTTACAGCATCATTTGTTCCCAGATAACCAACAAGGCCGCCTTGTCCAACAAGTTTCTTCATCACTTCTTCACGATAAAAGCTGCCGGAGTAGCAAAGTCCCACCAGATCACCGGCAGGTACTGTACCTGCCCGTTCCGGACTGAACGGCCCGTCTCCATGAAGTCCGTTATTGACATCCACTACTCTGCCTTTTTTATGAGCGCCAACAGTAATACCTCCGCCCATATGTGTGACGATCAGGTTAAGCTCCTCATACTTTTTGCCGAGCTCCTTGGCCACTCTCCTGGCAACAGCTTTCTGATTCAAAGCATGGAAAATACTTTTTCTTTCTATCATTGAAAAGCCTGAAATACGGGCAATTGGGTCCAGTTCATCAACCACAACCGGATCAACAATGAACGATGGAATATTTAAACCCGAAGCAATCTCATATGCCAGGATTCCGCCAAGGTTAGAAGCATGCTGGCCAGCAAAACCGGCACGAAGATCCCCAAGCATTGCATCATTAACAGAATATGTGCCTCCTTCAATTGGGCGAAGAAGCCCGCCGCGGCCGCACACTGCACTTAATTTGGAAATATTGATTCCTTCATGATCCAGCGTCTCTAAAATGGTCTGCTTACGGAATTCATACTGATCGATAATACTTTCATAAGAGTTAATGACATCTGCATCATGGCGTAATGTCTTCTCCAGGACAGAGATCTCATTATCGAAAACTCCAATCTTAGTTGAAGTGGATCCCGGATTGATGACGAGAATTCGATGTTCTTGTTCTAGCACGTTTAAACCTCCATAAAGAGCGGAAATCTCCCTTGTAAAAGCATACTCTTACTCAGGGGACTTTATTTGCCGCTGCATTTTTTATACGATGCTTTTAAAGGCAAAGACGCTGAATTCATAATTCAGCGCTTTGCATTTCAGGAAAGACAGGCTAAATTCCTCTTCCTCATAAAACCTATCTGCGGCTAAGGATATGGTGGCCGTTTTGGAGGAACTGTCCGCGCGAATTACGCATTCTTTCAATTCTTTCCTCAACCATGCGGTCAGCCGCTTTATATGTTGGAATTCCATCCCTTTTAGCAATATCAATTACTTTTTCAATATTGTTGTATACAGTTTCAACTTTTTTCATTGCACGTTCACGGTTGTATCCGTACAGCTCATCTGCAACATTGATAACTCCGCCTGCATTAATTACATAATCAGGTGCATAAACAATGCCCATCTCATGAATTAAATCACCATGGCGGGTTTCTTTAAGCTGATTGTTTGCAGCTCCAGCAATTACTTTTGCTTTCAGCTGTGGAATTGTATCATCATTAACTGTTGCACCTAAAGCACATGGTGCATAAATATCACATTCAACACCATAAATTTCATTTGGTTCAACAGCTTTAGCACCGAACTCTTCAACTGCACGCTGAACTGCTTCTTTATTAATATCTGTTACAATTAGCTGTGCACCTTCTTCATGCAGATGACGGCAAAGATTGAACGCTACGTTTCCAACACCCTGAACGGCAATTGTTTTGCCTTCTAAAGAGTCAGTTCCGAATGCAGCCTTTGCTGCTGCCTTCATTCCTCTGTATACGCCATAAGCTGTAACTGGTGAAGGGTTGCCTGAAGAACCGAAGGCAGGTGAAATACCTGTTACATAATCTGTTTCCTCATGGATCAGATCCATATCAGCTACAGTAGTGCCTACGTCCTCTGCAGTAATATAACGTCCATTTAATCCTTGGATGTAACGTCCGAAAGCACGGAACATCTCTTCGTTTTTGTCTTTGCGCGGATCGCCGATAATAACTGTTTTACCGCCACCAAGGTTTAAGCCTGCTGCTGCATTCTTATAAGTCATGCCGCGTGCAAGGCGCAATGCATCCTCAATAGCTGCCTCTTCAGATTCATAAGTCCACATGCGGGTACCGCCAAGCGCAGGACCTAAAGTAGTGTCATGAATAGCAATTATAGCTTTTAAGCCTGATTGTTTGTCCTGGCAAAACACCACTTGTTCGTAATCGTAAGTTTCTAAGTATTTGAAGATTTCCATGTTCTAATTCCTCCCCGGATTATGAAAAAATTTATGTTCGTTTGATTAAAATTTTTTATTTAAATGCTGAATATCAGCAAATTACTTTGCTGAGCATATCGCTAATGCCAATGAATAAACCTTGCTTTCGGCCGAATCAGCCCTTGAAGTAAGAACGATTGGCGCTGTCGCCCCTGCGATAACGGCTCCTACTTTTGCTTTTGCAAAGTAGACAAGTGATTTATATAAAGCATTCCCAACTTCTATAGTCGGCACCAATAAAATATCTGCCTGTCCGGCAACTTTGCTTTTAATTCCCTTATGTTCAGCTGCTTCAAAAGAAATTGCATTGTCCAGAGCAAGAGGACCATCGACTATACAATCTTTAATCTGCCCTCTTTGGTTCATAAGAGTTAATGCTGCAGCATCCAAAGTAGCCTGCATAGCAGGATTAACCGCCTCTACTGCAGCAATTGGGGCTGCGAGAGGTTTTTCAATCCCAATGCTTTTTGCAATATAAACTGCATTTTTCAGGATTTGTGCTTTTTGATTAAGATCTGGCGCAATATTCATAGCTGCATCCGTTACGATTGTAAACCGTTCAAAGCCTGGGACCTCAAAAACAGCCACATGTGATAAAACATTTCCTGTTCTTAAGCCAAATTCTTTATTTAAGACAGCTTTTAAAATGCCTGCCGTCGGAATATTACCCTTCATCAGCACATTGGCCTTCTGTTCCTTCACAGCCCTTACTGACAATTCCGCTGCATGCGCAGATGATTCTGCGTGCACGATTTTAACTTTAGGGCTTTCAGCTGCTTCGCTATGCTTCTCGTCCAGGATTTTGCGGATTTTTTCTTCATCCCCGAATAATAGAAAGCTTGCTAAGTTCAGCTTAATTGCTTCAGAAACTGCTTCGAGAACTTCTTCGTCTTCCGCTGCAGCTACGGCTACCGTTTTCTCACCATATTGGGTTGCTTTCGTTAGAAGCGAATCCAATGTCATCTGTTCAACCCCCTTACATGAAAAGCGCAGGCGTCATAGGTTCAAGAAACTTAAAATAATCGACGCCATTTTCTTGATGTTCTTCCGTTTAGTATACTTGCAAGAAGTGTGCCAACTTTAAAAGTTATGAAAACGCTTTATTCATTAAACTAAAGCATGCAATTTATTGCACAATATGAAATTTATTGCATGCCAGGTTTTGCAATTTCATATTTCTCCAATTTGTAGTAAAGATTCCTGACTGAGAGTCCAAGCATTTTAGCTGTCTTAGTTTTATTTCCATCCAGCTTTTGAAGAGTTTGCCTGATCACCCTTGCCTCATACTGCTCAATCATTTGCGTTAATGATTTGTTTTGCGCTTCTTCACTAGCTTCAATATTGGGTGACGGATTATTGGCTCCCAGATCAGGAATATGCCGTTCTTCTATTTTCGTTTCGCTGTAATTCATAAAAATGATGGCTCTGCCCAGGATATTATCAAGTTCCCTCACATTCCCCGGCCAATTATAGGCCATCAGCTTATCAACAGCTTCTTCTGTCACACCTTCTACATTCCGCCCATATTCCTGGTTTATCTTTTGAATAAGTCTGCTGCACAGCAAAGGAATATCCTCCTTCCTGCGTCTTAATGAAGGAATATGTATGGGCATTCTATTCAGCCTGTAGTATAAGTCTTCCCTAAAGGTGCCATCTGCAATTCCTTTTTCTAAATTGACATTGGTCGCGGCAATTATCCGAACATCAATTGTAATAGGCTTAGTCCCTCCCACTCTTGTAATTTCATGTTCCTGAAGAACCCTGAGCAGCTTTGCCTGAGTGTTAGCTGTCAGCTCGCCAATTTCATCAAGAAAAATACTGCCTTTATCAGCTTCCTCAAATAAACCTCTTTTGCCGCCTCTTTTTGCACCCGAGAATGCCCCCTCTTCATAACCGAATAATTCACTTTCCAAAAGAGATTCTGATAATGCCGCACAATTTACCCTGATAAACTTGTTATATTTTCGGTCGCTTGCATTATGTATAGCGTGGGCGAAAAGCTCTTTACCTGTCCCGGACTCTCCTCTCAGCAAAACTGTGGCAGGAGTTTTAGCTCCAAGTCTTGCCTGTTCGATTGCAATGGTCATCTCTTCAGATGTTCCAATTATATCCTCGAATGAATACTTCGCTTCCAGTGTACGAATAATCTGTCTGGCCCGGTTTAATTCACGGTTCAGATTTTGAATTTCCGAGACGTCGTGTATAACACCAACACTCCCTTTTAATTTCCCATCAACAATAACAGGCGCAACATTTACAATTACATCCTTTCTCTTTGGACCGACCCTCATGGCCACACCTCTCATCGCTCTTCGCGTTTGAAGGACCTTCATATGAACGCTTTCACCTTCTGATATATCTGCTGTAGCAGGCTTTCCGATTACCTTTTCCTCCTCCAGACCTGTAAGCCTGGAGTATGCCGGATTGATCAAAATCCCTTTCCCATTTTCATCAACAACGGAGATGGCCTCCTCACTTGATTGAATAATTGCCTGAAGCATCGTCTGTATGTCTTTCAAGTTCGTTATTTCTTCCGCAAGTGAAACAACTTCTGTAATATCCTTAAAAACGGCAAAGGCACCCATTAATTCATTATTTTCACCGAGCATAGGGATTCTTGTCGTAATAATCTTCAGGCCATTAGCCAAAGTCATTTCCTGATTCGCTTCAATTCTCCTTGTCGCCATAACTCTGGGAAGCATGCTGTCGGTAATGATTTCATTAATTTTTTTCCCTAAAGCATCTTTCCTCTTTATTCCTGTCATTCTCTCCGCACTGCGATTAAAGACTATAATTTCAGTTTGGTTATTTATTACAATCATTCCGTCATCGGTCGAATTAAAAATCAAGTCATGCTTATATGTTTCATTTCTGAATTTCGAAATCAACTCTTCCTTTTCCTCAAGTAATTTCGCGATTAAAAAGGCTACACTTCCAGGTATTAGAACTGTATTTTTGCTTCTGGCTTCCCTAATGTCAATAAACACTTGCTCATTTCCGGTAACTTCAATAATGATGTCAATATCTTGTTTCATAAACTGTCGCCAATCAGCGCCGGTTGGGATGCCGCTTTCGTTGGCAAGCAGAAGTCCTTCGGCATCAGGGTCGATATCCACCATGGCTTTTACATCCAAAACTGCCGTTTCTTTTATTATTTTCAGGATGGCGGTACCGCCTTTTCCTGCACCGACAATCATCACTGTTTGCATAGTCATACCTGCTTTCATTGAAAATTCTTGCATATTCAATAGAAATTACTGCAATATTCTTCATGTTTTATTTTAGCATAGGAGAAGCACTTGACAAATTTCTTTAATGATTTATGATTTCGGTAGGCAACTCGATTTGAAGGGAATTTTTTTATGATAAGACTAATTGCTTTATTAATTTTACTCCTGCCGGGCATATTGGCTGTGTATGGGATAAAATTAATGAGAGATATGGTCTTTGGCATCCTGCAAAGCCCATTTCCCTATTTATGGCTTCAATTTGTGTCAGGTTTCCTTTTCTTGATTATAGGGCTTGGCTTCATCGCAGGATTTATTCTTTATCGTGACCGAAAAAGAAACAAAGTCCAGGATCGTTTTAAATCTAAATAAGTTAGTGGGGGATAATAGTGAAGCCGCTGCAGATATCACCGGAAACAGCATTAAAGCTCGCTGAAAAACTTAATCTTCCTCTTGAGCAAATCATGCACATGCCTCAGCATATCCTGATTCAAAAAATGATGGAGCTTGAGAAAGAAGAAAACAAATAAAGTGAAACTTCAATCAGTGGGGGTTTTCCTTATCCCCCACTGATTGTTAGTTGAACCAATCGGGCCTTTACGGGCAGTTTGACCCCCGCTTATCCTCCTTTGATTCCTCTGAGTCTTGAAGTGGGGGTCTTACTGCCCGTTAGACTGCGATAAAGTAAAGGTTCAGTTTGAAGCATTCAAACTGAACCTTTTTATATCTCAGCTTATTTCATGAGGAAAATAAAAAACGCCCCAATAGGAGCGCAGCAAATTAAATAAAAATTGTTATAAGTCCTTACCCTTTCAAGAAGCCTTATGCTCGAGACGAAGTTTATCGGCGACCATGGCAATAAACTCGGAATTTGTCGGCTTGGCTTTGGTCATGCTGACTGTATACCCAAAAAGAGAGGAAATTGAATCTATATTGCCGCGGCTCCAAGCAACTTCAATCGCATGGCGGATCGCACGCTCAACCCGGCTTGCAGTCGTATTAAATTTTTTAGCAATATCAGGGTACAGCACTTTTGTAATGGAACCGAGAAGTTCGATATCATTGTACACCATTGAAATCGCTTCACGAAGATATAAGTATCCTTTAATATGAGCAGGTACGCCAATTTCATGAATGATGCTGGTAATGCTAGCATCCAGGTTCTTCGGCTTTGCTTCTGCCTGGGGACGGTAAGATGGAACGGGTTTGCGGAGAAAAGAGCTGGATTTTCCGCTGACCTGACGGATATGGCTTGCCAAATTGTCCATATCAAATGGTTTAAGAATAAAGTAAGATGCTCCTAAATCCACTGCCTTTTTGGTGACATCCTCCTGGCCGAATGCAGTAAGCATAATTACATTAGGAAGTGCATTCAAATTTAATTCTCTCATTTTCTCGAGTACAGCAAGTCCATCCAAGTGAGGCATGATGATATCCAGCACAAGAACATCAGGCTGTGTCTGCTCTAAAATGTCGAGGCAATCCTGTCCATTATGTGCAACACCCGCAACTTCCATATCCTCCTGAGAAGATATATATTCCTCTAAAAGCCCGACCAGCTCCCTATTATCATCCACAACACAAACTTTTATTTTCTTCACTTACTTTCCTCCTCGGCCCATTATGGTCTCTTTAATGAATGTTCATTTGAACACGCTCTTTTTATGATTTCTATTTTCTATTCTAAATGAGAAATTCGACAATGCAACAAAAATTCCTCTACTTTTTTGAAATTTTCTTAAAAAACCACCGAAATCTCATTTTTTCTTTGGTTTTCTTCTGTTTTCGACCAGTTTCGCCATACTCTTTACAATACGTGTATACTTGTCGAAAAATCTTTGATTATCGTCATTTTAACATAAAAAATCAAAAAGACGGGATTTCCCCGCCTTTTTATTTGATCCATTCCCTTATTAGGATGCTTTTTCTTCTGCTTTTTCATATATATTGATTCCCGCTTCATTCAGCATCCATTCGATATGAACACCATATCCTGAAGTAGGATCATTTACAAATACGTGCGTTACCGCTCCAATAATTCTGCCATCCTGTATAATCGGGCTTCCGCTCATCCCCTGGACAATGCCGCCTGTTTTATCGAGGAGCTTCTGATCCGTCACTTTTATGACCATTCCTTTTGTTGCCGGAAATTTTTGCGGAATCGTGCTGACAATTTCAATATCAAACAATTGTACTTCATCATTGTCAACTACAGTCAATATTTGAGCAGCTCCCTCTTTCACCTGATGGGATAGTGCTATTGGCATCGGTTTGTCAAAGATCCCATTTTTCATATCCCTGTTTAATTCCCCAAAAATTCCGAAAGGACTGTTCCTGACAATATTCCCGATTATTTCTTTGTCTGAGGAAAATCGTGCAAGTTTTTCGCCTGGATTGCCATTACTTCCTTTTTCAATGGAAGTAACAGTCGATCTTACAATTTGGCCGTCTTCAACAACTATGGGTTTTTTCGTATCCATATCGGAAATAACATGTCCGAGTGCTCCATACTTTTTCGATTCCGGGTGATAGAATGTCATCGTCCCAATGCCTGCTGCTGAATCACGTATATATAAACCAAGCTTATAGGTTTCTTCCCCGTTTTCTTTAAGAGGAGTCAGCTCCGTTTTCACCTTCCCGCTTTCACGGCTGACAATGATTTGGAGCGGGTTGCCGCTTTTGCCTGCTTCTTGAACAAAAGGGGCAACATCTGACATCTTTTCAATTTTCTTGCCATTGATTTCTGTAATGATATCTCCGATTTTAATACCGGCCGTTTCGCCTGGCGAAGCTTTTCCTTCAGCCGTATTAACCTGATGGTGCCCCACTACTAACACACCTACTGTATTTAGTTTAACCCCGATTGATTGGCCTCCTGGAATTACTTTAAAATCTTTTAAGACATTTACATCAACCTTCTTTATCGGAAAACCTGCCAGTTCGAGAAGCATTTCATTTTTTCCATTTTCTTTTGCTGAAAGCAAAATCGAATGGTTATCTTCTTTAAGTGCAACACTTGTATTATCTATGGACAGCCCGGCTGACACTGCTTCTGCCTTTGCAATATCCAGCTGCTGCCCTTCAAAAAGGGTAATATTTGCAGGTATTTGCAAATATTCCTGAACAGGCTTGGAAAAACCTAAAGCAATTAATGAAACAAGGAGAATTCCACCAATTATTTTGCGCAATACATCATATGTCAAATTTTTCACTCTCCTCGCTTCTAGTCCATCCACGTCAAATGGCTACATCTTTAATTTTGCCTGCATCGATGGCATTTATAACTGCCAGTGACATAAAAAAAGCTATCCTGCTTTGGATAGCTTTTCAAGGTATTAGATCTCGCTGCGCAGCTTAAGGGCACACACCGGATATTGGGTCATAATTATTTCAGCTGTTTAGCCATATGCAGCAGCTCTTTTGCATGCTCTTTCGTCAAATCGGTTATTTCCACTCCAGAAATCATACGGCTGATTTCTTTTATCTTCTCTTCTTCATTCAGAGGCTTCACTGTAGTTTTGGTCCGTCCTTCATTCGTGTTTTTAGCAATAAATAAATGAGTATCTGCAATCGCTGCAACCTGTGGCAGGTGAGAGATGCAAAGCACTTGTGAATCCACGGAAACATGATGAATCTTTTCCGCGATAGCTTGTGCCACTCTTCCGCTCACGCCTGTATCCACTTCATCGAAGATAATACTTGTAACACCTTGATGTTTTGAGAAAATACTCTTCAAGGCAAGCATGATTCGGGATAATTCCCCTCCCGATGCAATCTTAGACAGAGGCTTGAGCGGTTCTCCCGGATTGGTGGAAATATAGAATTCCGCTCTGTCAATGCCATTTTTCAGAAGGACTTCGGGATCAGAAAAGAATCTTACCTCAAAAACTGTTTTTTCCATGTATAATTCCTTAAGCTCTTTATGAATTAACTTCGTAAGCTTTAGGGCAGATTTTCTCCGCAGCTTGCTCAGTTCTTCCCCTTCAACCATAAGGTCTTTTTTCAGGGCAGTAACTTCTTTTTGCAGCTTATCAATATGGGTTTCTTTATTTTGCAAGGTTTCAATTTCTTCTTCTATTTTTGCTGCGTATTCCAGCACTTCTTCTACCGTTTTTCCATATTTTCTTTTTAGACCATTTATTTCATTCAGTCTGTTTTCGATTTCATTGAGCCTCTGGGGATCATATTCCATAAAGTCCATTTCATTTCGCAGGGAACTGGCCGCATCTTCAAGCAAATAGAAGCTGTTTGCCACATTTTCCGCTATTTCTTTATACGATGGGTCCAATTCCGCGGCATCATTCATATACCCCATAACCAGCCCAATCCAATCGAGCCCTTTTTGCTCTCCTTGAAGAGCATTATAGCCAGACTGAACTGAGTCAAAAATACGTTCAAAATTGGATAGCTTTCTCTTTTCTTCAATCAGATCCTCATCTTCATTCAATTTCAGCTGTGCTGACTGGATTTCATCAAGCTGAAATTGGATTAAATCAAGCCGGTGTGCCATTTGCTGTTCATTCTCGCTTAAATTCTTAAGCTTTTTCAAGGTGCTTTCATATAATCTGTAGATATCCTGATATTCAGAAAGGGAAGCAGAAATCTTCGTTCCTCCAAACTGATCGAGAAGAGGAAGATGCAAGGTTTCATTCATTAATTCCTGATGTTCGTGCTGACCGTGTATATCAATAAGTGAACTTCCGATTTCCCTCAAAGCAGAAATAGTGACCAGTTTTCCATTCACTCTGCAAATGCTTTTTCCTGCCTTTGATATATCTCTGCGGAGAACAATCATTCCATCTTCAATATCTATCCCAAATTCTGCAGCTCGTTTATAGCAAGGGTGCTTAGGATCATCCAGGATAAAAAGCCCCTCTAACTCAGCTTTATCTTCACCATGCCGGACAAACTCTGCAGATCCCCTGCCTCCAGCCAGCAAGTGAATGGCATCAATAATAATGGATTTCCCTGCCCCTGTTTCACCAGTTAAAACAGTTAAGCCCTTTTCAAATGAGACAGAAAGGGCTTCGATTATAGCAAAATTTCGTATCGTTATTTCATTTAACAAGCTTATCACCTCATTAGAAAAAGCAGAAGCGCTTTGCCACCGGCACCTCGAGGGGGGACAGGCGCTCTGAACTTGAAAAATTATCTACAGCATTTCAAGAAAACGGTTTGAAATGGCTTCTGTGTCTTCTGGGGTTTTGCAAATGATCAGGCATGTGTCATCCCCGCAAATTGTCCCCAGAATCTCTTCCCAGTCAAGGTTATCAATAAGTGCACCTATAGCCATGGCATTTCCTGGAAGAGTCTTCATTACAAGGAGATGTCCTGCAGTATCCACTCTAACAAAGGCATCCATTAAGTTTCTTTTAAGTTTTTGCAGTGGATTGAAACGCTGATCAGCTGGAAGACTGTATTTATACCTTCCGTCCATTAAAGGTACTTTTACTAGATGAAGCTCTTTAATATCTCTTGAGACTGTCGCCTGGGTAACATTAAATCCTGCGTTTTTCAATTCATCTACCAGGTCATCCTGTGTTTCGATATCGTTATTAGTAATAATTTCGCGTATCTTAATATGTCTTTGCCCTTTATTCATTTTTTCACCTCTATAATCAGCCGCTTGACAGCAGGCAGAAAAAATTAATTTATAGTGTTTTGTACTATAATGTTAGCTGATTTTCTCAATAAAGTACAATTTTCCCGTATATTATTATTATAATTCATCCTTACTCGACAAATTCCTTTAAAAAAAGGAACAGGCATCTGCCTATTCCTCTTCTTTAACCTGCTTTGTTTTCAATTCGGCGTGGGCTTCTTTTACAATCTTATCGGTCTGGGCTTTAAGGAGATTTTCTCCTTCTTCTTTGCTGCCTGACCAATACAGATGGAGGAGAAACTCTATGTTGCCATCTCCGCCAGTAATCGGTGAATAAGAAACGTCTTTGACATCATAGCCAAGACCCAAAGCAAATTGAATAATTTTATCAAGGACGGCTTCGTGTATTTTAGAATCTCTGACAATTCCTTTTTTTCCAACCTGCTCCCGTCCGGCTTCAAATTGCGGTTTCACTAAGGCAACTGTGTCACTGCCTGGAACCAGCAGTGTTTTTAATACAGGCAATATAAGCTTTAGAGAGATGAACGAAACATCGATGGAAGCAAAATCAGGCATACCGGCTGAGAGGTCTGCAGGAGTTACATACCGGAAATTGGTCCTTTCCATGACAACAACCCGTTCATCCTGCCTTAATTTCCAGGCAAGCTGATTATATCCGACATCCAAAGCATAGGACATTTTTGCGCCATTCTGCAGGGCGCAATCAGTGAAGCCTCCGGTTGAGGATCCAATGTCAAGGAGGATCTTGCCTTCGATTTCTAAATCAAAAACCTTCAGAGCTTTCTCAAGCTTTAAGCCACCGCGGCTGACATAGGGCATAACCTTTCCCTTGATTGCCAGCGGAATATCTGTACTAACCTTCTCGCCCGGTTTATCCAATCTGCTTTCATTGCTGAACACCAAACCGGCCATAACGGCCCTTTTCGCTTTTTCTCTCGTTTCAGCAAGACCTCTTTCAACTAATAAAACATCTAATCGTTCTTTCTTTGTTTTCATTTTTTAAGCCCTTTTTTGTTTTTTTCTTGCCAGTTTTCCCATTCTCTCCACAACATCGTCTACAGTCATCCCGATTTCCTCTAGTAGTTCATTTACACTGCCATGCTCAATAAATTTATCAGGTATTCCCATACGGTCGATTTCGGAATGGTGGAAGCCATGCTCATGTGCATATTCAAGAATGGCACTTCCAAAGCCTCCCTGCAGGACAGCTTCTTCTATCGTAAGAATAGGCATATTCGCTCCGAACAATTCATGCAGCATTTTTTCATCAAATGGCTTAATAAACCTTGCATTAATGACTTTAATGGAATGCCCTTGTTTTTCCAGGAGCTGAGCTGCCTTCAATGCCATTGGAATGGTTGTCCCAAAGGTTAAAATTGCTCCGTCGCTGCCATCGCGCAGAACTTCCCATGTTCCAATTGGAATAGCTTTAAGTTCTGTGTCCATCGGCACCCCGATGCCATTTCCGCGCGGGAACCGCATGGCGATTGGGCCATCGTTATACTCAATGGCTGTTTTCACCATGTGCTGGCCTTCATTTTCATCTTTTGGCATCATCAAAACCATGTTCGGCAAATGCCTTAAAAAAGCGATATCGAATACACCCTGATGCGTCTCACCATCTGCGCCAACAAGTCCTGCCCGGTCGATTCCAATAAATACATTCAAGTTCTGGCGTGCAATATCGTGTACGACCTGATCATAAGCACGCTGCAGGAAAGTAGAATATATCGCAAGGAACGGCTTCATGTTTTGAGTTGCCAGGCCAGCAGCTACTGTTGCTGCATGCTGTTCAGCAATACCCACATCATACATCCGTTCCGGAAATTCACTTGCAAAGCCTTCAAGCTTCGAACCAACAGGCATTGCTGGAGTGATTGCAACAATTCTTTCATCTTCTCTCGCAAGTTCCCTGACAGTTTCTGACACAAGCTTGCTCCATGCAGGCGGCGCAGCAGAAGGCTTCACAAAGTCCCCTGTTTCCATTTTATAAGGGCCTGTACCGTGCCAAGTGCCAATCTTGTCGTTTTCTGCAGGGTGATAGCCTTTCCCTTTTTTCGTTATAACATGGAGAAGCACCGGACCTTCTGTTTTCTTAGCATACGCAAGGTTCTCAAATAAAGCTTCATAATTATGCCCATCGACAGGCCCCAAATAGGTAAAGCCTAATTCCTCGAAGAACATGCCTGAAACAAACAGATACTTTAGGCTGTCTTTCAGTCTTTCAGCAGTTGAGGCCAATTTGCCGCCGACTGCCGGAACCTTTTTTAATAAATATTCAAGTTCATCTTTAACCCAATTATATTTACCTGCAGTCCTTAACCTTCCAAGAACATTGTGCAGGGCACCTACATTAGGAGCAATCGACATTTCATTATCATTTAATATGACAATCATATCCTTTTTTTCATGGCCGATATGATTTAAGGCCTCTAAAGCCATTCCGCCTGTTAAGGCACCATCCCCAATAACGGGAATGACATAATTGCTCTCTTTTTTCAAGTCTCTTGCAATGGCCATTCCCATCGCGGCAGATAAAGAAGTAGAGCTATGACCTGTTTCCCATACATCATGCTCACTTTCAATCATCTTTGGAAAGCCGCAAAGACCTTTATATTGTCTAAGAGTATCGAATTGACACGCACGGCCTGTAAGGATTTTGTGTACGTATGACTGATGTCCGACATCCCAAATAATTTTATCCTTCGGACTGTCGAAACACTTATGCAATGCAACAGTCAGCTCAACAACTCCAAGATTAGGGCCAATATGTCCCCCTGTGCCTGATAGCTTCTCAATCAGGAAAGTGCGGATTTCCTGACTGAGACTTTCCAATTCTTTATTCGAGAGCCCTTTTAAAAAGGAAGGGTCTTTAATTGATAACAGATCCATACTGCGGACCACTCACTTTCGTTTCTTATTCGTCCGTTTTTTTACGTATATTTTGGCAATCATGTTTATAACAAATCAAAGCCTGTTTTTTACGGCTTCCAGCCTGTCTAAAAGATAATATCTTAAGATTACCTTATTACAGGAGATTTTCCAAATGCTTTTCATTTTAAACAGTCTATCACTCCGGCCAGTCTTTCTTCGGAAAGACTCCCGGCAGCAATTCCTATCATACCAAAATATATACAATAAAGACCATCATTTTATTAAACAGCAAATGCCGCTGGTACAAATAGTACAGCGGCACGACCATCGTTTCTTCATTCATTTTGTTTATTTTCTTATAAATTGATGTTTTTCCTATCAATGTTGTCCGTTGATCTCCGCTCCAGGATGCTCAGCAAACCGCGGGGCAAGCGGTGAGCCTCCTCGCGCTCCGCGTCTGCGGGGTCTCACCTGTCCCGCTACTCCCGCAGGACTTTGAATATGCTTCCATGAGTAAACACCGCACGAAGAAAATGCGAATGCATTTTCGAGGTTCTCGCACCTTCCGCTCCAATCAACTCAGTAAATAATATATAAAAAGCAACAAACCTTGCGAAAACAGCCTTCATTTTATACTATATTCATTTCGAAGTGAGTATTTAATATAAAAATTAGTGGTCCCTGTTTGCAATTAGATCTGTTATTTCTTCGAGCAGCTCTGTTTGAAGGCCTGTTTCCTTCAGCTTCTCTTTTGCAGATCTGATATGGTATTCGAGCGCCTCTTTCGCGCCGTTCATTGTAAGAAGTGCTGGATAGGTGCTTTTATTTTTTGATTCATCACTGCCAACGGGCTTCCCGATTATCTCTTCTGTTCCTTCAAGGTCGAGAATGTCATCCCTGATTTGAAAAGCAAGTCCCAGATGATAAGCAAAATGGGATAGTGCCTGAATCGTGTCTTCATTGGCATTTGCCAAAATAGCACCTGAAACCACACTGCATTCCAGCAATTTACCGGTCTTATGCACGTGGATATACTCCAGGTCCTCTAAGTCCAGCTGTTTGCCCTCTCCTTTAATGTCTGCTGCCTGGCCTCCAACCATCCCTTCAGCACCTGCAGCTTTTGAAAGCACTTTAATTAAAGACAGCCTGGTTTCGGCTGAAGCAAATTCGTCCGGGGTTTCCGCAATGGTTTGGAAGCTGTATGTGAGCAAGGCATCGCCTGCCAGGATGGCAAAAGCTTCTCCATATACTTTATGGTTAGTCGGTTTACCTCTTCTTAAATCGTCATTATCCATACTTGGCAGGTCATCGTGAATGAGCGAATAGGTATGGATCATTTCGATTGCCGCCGCAGTCCATAACCCTTTTGCCGTATCTTCGCCAAAAGCAGCCAATGTGGCAAATAACAGCATCGGCCTGATCCGCTTTCCTCCGGCTTCAAGTGAATAATTCATCGCTTCCTTGATTTCAGGTGGAGCATTCAATTTATGTACATATTCTTTTAAATGAATTTCCAGTTTTCGCTTATGCAATTCAGAGAAAGAACTTAAGGATTGCTGCTGCAAGATTATTCCTCCTCCGGAATGGCGAAGTTCGTTTTTCGGCCATCTTCCGTCAGTATTTCCGTAAGCTGTGATTCCACATTTTTAAGCTTATCATGGCATAATTTTGAAAGCTCCATGCCCTTTTTATAAATATTAATAGCCTCCTCAAGAGGAACATCGCCCTCTTCAAGCTTTTCCACAATCACTTCAAGTTCTTCCATCGCTTGCTCAAATGAAAGTTGCTTTTCATCCGCCATGCCATTCACTCCTCAATATCCGTTACCCGGCATTCAATAGTTCCATCAGATACCTTCAATTTTAACATATCATTCACTTTAACCTGAGACACAGTCTTTACCAGGGATTCCTTTTCTGTATAAGCAAGGCTATAGCCTCTATCCATGATTTTGAGAGGACTGAGCGCCTCAAGGGTTGAAATAACTCTCGCAAAATCCTTTTCTTTTGCAGCCAGGGTATTTGCCATTGTTTTGTTTAAAAGCTTATGCAGCCGATCATGTTTTTCTTTTGCCTGATCCATCAGCTGACCGGGGTGACTACGAACCAGCCTTTTTTGGAGGATATCAGCCTGTTCCTGCTTTAAATCATGCAGCCTCTTTGATCCCCGCAGCAGCTGTTCGGTGACTTTGTCAAGCTGTTCCAGTTTTTGTTCATACAATTTTTGGGGGAATCTGAAAGCATAGGATTTCTGTACCCTTAGAAGCCGTTCATTTTGCAGTGCAATTTGTTCCTTCATCGCTCTTATCAGCCTTGATTGCCTGTTAAAAAGCCTTTCTGACAAATCATCAATATGCGGGACTGCCAATTCAGCAGCTCCCGTTGGGGTTGGAGCCCTTAAATCTGCAACAAAATCGGCTATTGTAAAATCTGTTTCATGGCCAACAGCTGATATTACAGGTATTTCCGACTTGAATATGGCCCTTGCCACAGCTTCTTCATTAAAGGCCCAAAGCTCTTCAATGGAACCTCCGCCTCTGCCGATAATTAAGACATCCGCTTCCCTGGAGGCATTTGCATCCTTTATCGCTTTCACAATCGACGGAGCTGCCTGGTTACCCTGGACAAGCGCAGGGTATATAAGTATGTTCGCGATTGGATAGCGTCTTTTGAGCGTTGTCAAAATATCTCTGATTGCAGCACCGGTAGGGGATGTGATAACAGCAACTGTACGTGGATAACGAGGGATATTTTTTTTATGCGCAGACGAAAAGTATCCTTCTTTCTCCAGTTTCTCCTTAAGCTGCTCGTATGCCAGATAGAGCTCACCAACCCCGTCCGGCTGCATTTCCTGTACATACATTTGATATTGCCCGCTGGATTCATAAACGGAAATCGCTCCGCGAACTAATACTTTCATGCCGTTCTCCGGCCTGAATTTCATGGATCTCGCATTTCCTGCAAACATTACAGCTAAAATTCTGGCTTTCTCATCCTTTAAAGTGAAATACATATGGCCGCTTGAGTGCTGTTTAAAGTTTGAGATTTCTCCCTTAACCAAAATATTTTGTAAATGAGGGTCGGCGTCAAATTTTCTTTTTATGTATTTGGTCAGTGCGTGAACTGTCAGATACTGCTGTTCCTTCATAACAATCTCCTTTATGCAGAAGTCGTATTGAACCTCCTGCAAAGCAATAACACATGAAAAGCGCAAGCGCCTTGCCCACGAAGGAACGCAGACTAAGAACGCCACGTCCTCCCAAAAGCTGCCGCTTTCGGTCGTGCGATGTTTATGCTTACGAAGCCTTCCTTGTACTGGGGGCCTCAAGTGACCTCGAGGGGGTAGGCGCTCCCCCTAAAAGCTGTCGAAGCTTTCCTTGTGGAGCTGGACAATTATCAAGTTCGAGGTTATTCTATCTTACCAATCAAAAAAACTGTCCTTCCATTCAGCCTGCATCACAGGCTTCCTAAATACAGGATAATGGAAATGGACAGATTTTGCATCTATGGTGGCCAGGAATTTTAGATTTTGCTTATAGAATACTTTGCTGCCTTTAATGTGTTATGCATTAACATGGTAATAGTCATCGGCCCCACTCCGCCCGGAACAGGAGTAATATACCCTGCTTTGTGCTTAACTGTCTCGAAATCAACATCGCCGCAAAGCTTTCCAGCCGCATTTCGATTCATGCCCACATCAATCACGATTGCACCAATTTTAACATGGTCCTCCGTAATTAAATTGGCTTTACCTGCTGCTGCCACCAGAATATCTGCCCGCTTTGTATATTCCTTTAGATTAGCTGTTTTCGAGTGACAGTAGGTGACAGTTGCATCTTTATTAAGAAACAGCTGCCCTGCAGGTTTACCTACAATGTTGCTTCTGCCAATAACCACTACATGCTTTCCGGAAATGTCCGCCCCGATGCTTTCAAGCATTTCAATGATCCCTGCAGGAGTACATGGGATATAGGCATCCTGAGCTGTCATCATCCTGCCGATATTTATGGGATGAAATCCATCCACATCTTTTTCAGGAGATATGGTCTCGATGATGGCTTTTTCATTAATATGGCTTGGGAGCGGCAGCTGGACCAGGATTCCATGGATTGCATCACTTTTGTTTAACTCAGTGATTTTTCTGATAAGCTCTTGTTCGCTGACACTTTCGGGAAGTTCAATAAGCATAGAATACATGCCCAGCTTATTGCAGGTTTTCTGCTTGTTATTCACATACGTTCTGGATGCCTGATTATCCCCAGCTAAAATAACAGCCAATCCTGGCGTGACTCCTTCTGCCTTAAGCTTTTGCACTTCAGCACCGATACGATCCTGTTTCTTTCTTGCAATTTCTTTTCCATCTATTAATTCTGCAGCCATTTGTATCCCCCTATCAGAAACTCGAAAGCGCCTTTGATAAGGACTGCCGGCTTGCTTGCATCTAGAAAGTGCCAGCATATCCAGTGTATGTTTTTTAGAGTTTTTCTTTTACCTTTGATAAAACACCATTAATAAACTTGCTTGACTGATCATCGCCGTATAGTTTGGCAATCTCAATTGCTTCATCGAGCACCACATTGGCTGGCACTTCCTCTGTTAAATACAGCAGCTCAAAAACAGATAAGCGCAGAAGATTGCGGTCTACAGTGGCAAGTCTCTCCAGCGTCCATTTTTCAAGAAATCCTTTGATTTCACTATCAATTGTTTCTTTATGCTCCAGCACACCTGATACAAGTTTGCTTAGATATTCATCGTTCTTTCCGCCCTCTAAAACATGTTCGATGGCGGTCTCTGGTTCTGTCCCGCTTACATCAATTTGAAATAACGCCTGCAATGCTTTTTCTCTGGCTGTTCTTCTCTTCATCTTTATAAAACTCCTTTATGGCTAGCATAGTAATTTTCATTTTTGAGCATTTGCACGTCCAAAAATTGCATAAGAAGATAATAGCATAAGTAAGGAATCTTCGCACTACAACAAGAGCATTATGTTTGGTCAGAAACATATGCAAGAAAACTTATAATATTAATTTCCCCTTTACAAACGCCTTTATAACGATTTAGGGAGTGAATGATGAAGAGAATGAACCATAAAAAAGCCAAAGACGAGTCTGATGTCTTTGGCTTGATGTGTGTGTTACATTTCCTGTTCGTATTCAACTTCATGCTTTTGGTTTTCAAACATGATTCCTACTACGTGAATGTTTACTTCCTGGGCGTCCAGGGCTGTCATATTCAACAGTGCCTGACGGATGTTGTCCTGGATTTTTTGGGCAACGCTTGGGATGGAAACGCCGAATTTCATCAGACAATAAACATCGACTTTGATGCCTTCTTCTGTTAATTCAACTTTAACACCTTTGCCGTGGTTCTTTTTACCAAGCCGCTCAACCACTCCTGTAGCGAAGTTCCCGCGCATTTGCGCAACACCTTCTACTTCTGAAGCAGCAATGCCGGCAATAACCTCAATAACTTCCGGTGCAATTTCCACCTTGCCCAGGCCTGAATTCTCAGGGCTCATTTCGAGAATGTTATTTTCGTTCATTTTAGCACCTCCACAAGTCTTTAAGAATTCATTACATCATGCAATTCAAGAAATTTCGTATTAAACTGCCCTTCCACAAAATTTTCATGGCTTAAGAGCTTGAGATGGAACGGGATTGTTGTATGAACCCCTTCAACTACAAATTCGCTTAATGCCCTTTTCATTCTGGAAATGGCTTCTTCTCTAGTATTGCCATAAGTGATCACTTTTGCAATCATTGAATCGTAATATGGAGGAATCATATAGCCCGGGTAGGCAGCAGAGTCGACTCGGACACCAAGCCCTCCAGGAGGCAGATACATATTGATCCTTCCTGCTGATGGCATAAAATTCTTCTCCGGGTTTTCCGCATTAATTCTGCATTCGATTGACCAGCCGTTAAATGTCACATCACTTTGTGTGAAGTTAAGCTTTTCTCCTGAAGCAACCTTAATTTGCTCCTTGATTAAATCGACCCCCGTTACCATCTCTGTAACAGGATGCTCAACCTGAATACGTGTGTTCATTTCCATGAAATAGAACTTGCGATTTTTATAATCATATATAAATTCTATCGTGCCAGCGCCTGTATAATCAACCGCTTTTGCAGCTTTTACAGCAGCATTTCCCATCTCTTCGCGTGTTTCACCGTCAAGCGCAGGTGAAGGCGTTTCCTCAAGCAGCTTTTGCAGACGCCTTTGGATGGAACAATCCCTTTCCCCGAGATGGACGGTGTTCCCGTAATTGTCTGCAAGAACCTGAATCTCCACATGACGGAAGTCCTCGATATATTTTTCGATATAAACGCCAGGATTCCCGAATGCTGTAAGTGCTTCCTGCTGTGTAATTGTAATTCCTTTAATAAGCTCCTGCTCATTGCGCGCTACGCGGATTCCTTTCCCGCCTCCGCCCGCAGTCGCTTTAATAATGACCGGATATTCAATCTTTTCTGCCAGCTGGATAGCATCTTCAGCATCCTTAATGATTCCATTAGAGCCCGGAACAATCGGAACTCCTGCTTCCTTCATCGTTTCCCTTGCAATATCCTTTGTGCCCATTTTGCTGATGGCTTCAGGTGTAGGTCCTACAAAAATAATATTGCATTCTCTGCACAATTCGGCAAAGTCCGCATTCTCTGCAAGGAATCCATAACCTGGATGAATGGCGTCACAGCCGGTAAGCTTAGCGACACTTATTATATTTGTAAAATTTAAATAGCTGTCCTTAGATGCTGTTGGACCAATGCAGTATGCCTCATCCGCCAGCTGAACATGGAGCGCTTCCCTGTCAGCTTCTGAAAAGACAGCAACAGATTCAATCCCCATTTCGCGGGCTGCCCTGATAATGCGGACAGCTATTTCTCCTCTGTTGGCAATCAAGAGTTTTTTTATCATTCTGTAACCGCTCCTTATTCAGGCTTTACTAAAAATAGTGGCTGGCCATATTCTACTAATTGGCCGTCCTTTACAAGCACTTCTACAATTTCACCATTAACTTCTGCTTCGATTTCATTAAATAATTTCATTGCCTCTACAATGCAGACAATGGAATCCTTCGTAACTTTTGAACCGGCTTTAACATATGCATCAGCATCAGGTGAGGATGACTGATAAAAGGTCCCTACCATTGGTGAGACAATCTTATGTAAATCTTCCGCGGCTTCCGCCTTTGGTTCAGGAGCAGCTGCTGGCGCTTCTGCTTTTGGCTCTTCCACTTTCACAGCAGCTGGCTGGACCGGCTGTGGAGCAGGCGCTAACACTTGGGCAGCTGCAGGCTGAACTTGCTGTACAACAGCGGCTTCATTGCCTTTTTTCTTCATTTCAATTTTAGAACCTTCATGCTCATAAACAAATTCATCAATATTTGACTGATCTACCAATTTAATCAGTTCACGGATTTCTTGTACTTTTAACATTTTTGCACCCCTTGTTTTCTCATTGCATGATAATTCCCTTAATCCGTATGCTGATTTTGCTGAAAGATTTAGAAACATACGGCTGGAATGTTCTGCATGGTTTGAATTATGACTAGATACTAATATCATACGATAAGACCTTATAAAACTTCAACATTCTATTATGTACTGGATAATAATTTCTCTATCCGTCCTATGTTCCATTTTAATATTTTTCTAAATGTTTGTGAAATGTTTCATTGGATTTAACCGAATTTCATCCAAAATCACTTCACATTCAGGACTTTTATACCATTTCCTGATGCAATAGTTACCAAACTGCCAATAAAAAGAAAAGGGGAGCCCGCAAAGTTTTGCAGGCTCCCGCTACATTTTTATTTTTCAACCTGAAATTCAACAGCCACTGCCTCAAGCTTTCCAATTTCGTTTCTTACTTCCTGGATGATGTTGTTTGCAGCTGAAGCTGAATGATCTTTTGCTTTAACAGTAATTTGAACCTTCTTGCCATCGGCACGGACAAGCACATCTTCATAATCCATCGCTCTGATTAATGTTTCAAGCATCGCTTCCTTTTGTGCAATTTCATTTAATTCATCAATTTGATCTTTCGCCTTCATTCTTTCTTCGGCAGGAAGGTCAGTTTGACCAAGGACCTCCTGCAGGTCTTCCTTCATGCGGCTGCGCTCGTCATCAAGCTGAAGACGGAGATTTTCAAACATTTCATCACTGGCAGTGTTTGTAATGATCGCTTTGCCGTCTTCACTCTCAACTGACTCCATTTCACCCTGTGCCTTTTCTTCCATTCCAGCAAGGTCACTGCCTTTTTGCTCCGGTGATGTTACATAATAAACCGATAATACAACCACCAAACTCAGCATTGTTAATAGCCAGACCGTTTGTTTCTTTAAAAGCATCTATTATTCCCCCTTAGTTTTTTTAGGCATTACGGATACTCTATGGCTTGGAACATCCAGAGCTCTGGTTACTGCCTCAATAATCCACTTTTTCACTTGTATATTTTCAGCCCCTTTTGCCACAACCAGCACTCCCCTTATTTCAGGTTTCTTGGTTTCTATGACAATGGGAACCTCTTTTTCTCCATTTCGGACAATCACGAGCTGTTCCTCCTGTGACTGATCCTCAACCTTCCTTTTGCCGCCTTCCCGATCTGTTTCATCAGTTTTCTGAGTTTGCGTAGTTTTGTTTTTTTCAAGGACTTTCTTCTCTGTGGCATCGACATTCACCACAACAGTGGCATCTTCCACCCCTACGATTGCATCAAGCGCCTCTTTTATTTGGGCTTCATATGCCTTTTCATAATTGGCGATGGTGTCATTTCCTCCGGATTTCTGCTGGCCGAAGACTGGCACTTCTTCCTCCTGCTTCACTTCTTCCCCATTTTTAAATACGGGCAAATCACCGGTGGAACCGTCTTCTTGAAACAGCGTATTGCTTATTAGCATGATCGCTGCCCCAAATAGGAGAACCAGCAGCAAATAGTGGAATTTTCCGGGCTTCTTATCAGACTGTCCATCCTTGGAAATTATCTTCTTTAACCATGTGAAAGGACCTTTTTCATTATCCATCCCTATCCATATTCCCCCCTTCTACCAGAACTTCGATTGAGTTTGCGTCTACATTCCATTTTTGTGCGAGAAGAGAAGCAATTCTTTCTGCATCTTCATGTTCAGGCCCGCTGGATGGAAGAGGTTTCCCGGCATTGATTTCCACTGTTTTAACCACTTCTACAGCTTCAGCTTCTGCATCTTCTGCTTTGAGTTGGATCATGACCTTTTGCAGGTTATCCGGGAAGGCTTGATCACTGCTTTCATCTACTAAAATATCAATGTTAGCAATTTCCAGACCGTACTGTTCCATCAACTCCTCTTCTGCGTCCTGTTTCATGTGGACAGCCATTTGTTCTAAAATATATGCATCACTTGAGGCTTGTATTTCTTTTTTCTTCATTTCTATTAAATTTTCCATATTTTTTTCTCCGGATGCCTCAAAAACCGGCACGGAAACAAGAGCTTCTTCAAAATCACTTGATATAATTCTCAAAATCGGTGTAAGAATAATCGCTATTAATAGCAGCCCTGTCACCATTTTTGTATATTTCTGAAGCTTGGAGCTCGGGAGGAGCATATCTATGACAGTGGCAAGCAGAACAAATAATATGATGTTGGTAACCCATTCTTTTATGAAATCCACTTCATTCCCTCCCTACCTGACCATCATGGTCAAATTGCCGGCCGCTATTATAACCGTAATGCTAAGGAAAAACATCAGGGAGACAATGGCCAGAGCTGCAAAAACATAGATGATGCTCTTGCTGATTATATCCAGGCAGGATATGATCGGCCCTCCTCCCAACGGCTGCAAAATTGCTGCCGCGAATTTATATATAAACGCAATCATTAGAATTTTGATTGCAGGAAAGGCTGCAATAATAAGGAGAATGGCTACTCCTGCTATCCCGACAGTATTTTTCAAAAGCACCGATGCGCTGATTACGGTATCTGTCGCATCTGTAAACATCCTTCCAATGACCGGAATAAAATTCCCCGTAATAAATTTTGCTGTACGAATGGTAATTCCATCGGTAACCGCTGCAGATGCTCCCTGAACTGATATAACTCCGAGAAAGACCGTCAGAAACATCCCAAGAAGTCCAATGCTCCAATTTCGGAGCAGATTGGCAAGCTGAGTTACCTTATAGTGTTCAGACAAGGTGCTGACAATGCTTAACAGGGCTGATAAAAATAGAAGCGGAAGAATGACATACTGGATAAATAACCCGCTGACATTCATCAAAAACAGTATCACCGGGTGGAAAAATGCTGCAGATACCAAACCCCCGGAAGAAGCAATCAGCGCAAGCAGCAGCGGTATGAGAGCCATTATGAATGACACCATAGTTGAAATGGTTTCTTCTGTGTAAGTGATCGCTACATGGAAGCTATTCAGTGCGATAATAATCAACACCATAAAGACGATTGAATAGGCAGCTTTACTGACAGTGCTTTTTTCAAATGAATTCTGCAGCGATTGCAGGAACATGCTGAATACCGTCAGCAATATCAGAGTCCCAAGCAGTTTCCCGTTGACTATAAACTCATGGAATACAAACTTCAACGCGCCGCCAGCCCACTCTTTTAGTGAAAACTCCTTTTCTCCCTTTATGAATTCATAGAGACTCCCCTTTTGGCTCTCGGGCAAAAACCCTCCATACTCTGTTGTGATTTCTTCCCAAAAGCTCTTTAATTCATTAAGATCTAACTTATCCACTTGGGATTCAATTAAATCCTGCGGGGATATCGTTTCTTCTGCTTCGCCGGTCTTAGGTGAGGCTTGTACAATTGGTGCCAGGAAAAAGAATAGAAATAAACTGAACCCTAAAATTTTCTGCATCCTTTGCTTCATTTTCTCACCTCTTTTAAAGGACCCTCTCTAATTCCAGCAATATGAGCTTGTCCAGTCCTGCTGCCTGTCGTTTCAGCAGGCAGCGGCTAGCTCGGAATCATGCGAATAATGGTTTCGATTAATACAGTAAGAATTGGTATGGCCATGGCAAGAATAAGAATTTTCCCGCCCATTTCGATTTTTGCTGCAATGGCTCCCTGTCCTGCATCCTTCGTAATTTGTGCAGCAAATTCAGCAATATAGGCTATTCCGATTATCTTTAAAATGGTTTCAACATAGACGATATTCACCTTTGCATTGACGGCAATCTTTTCAATCATATGGATAATGGCGTAAATTTGATCGACAAGAAAAAGAAAGATGGCACAGCCGACAAAAACAATCAGCAAAAAGGCAAAATTCGGCTTTTGCTCCTTAACAATCAGCGCCAGGAACGTGGCAACAAGCGAAAATCCGACTATCTGGAGAATTTCAATGGCTGAGCCCCCCTTTTATCCCTGAAACAAGAAGACTGATTTAATTTTTTGGAAAAGGTTATCTACAATGGAAGCAACCATAAATAAGATATAAATAAATCCGAAAAGCGTTACCCATTGGGCGTATTCTTTTTTGCCCACCTGATCCAGAATAGTATGCAAAAAGGCTACAACAATTCCCACACCCGCAATCTTGAATATGATATCTACCTCTAAGCCCATCTTTTCTCCCCCTAAGCTCTGATCAGCGTCCGGCAAATCAAGCCGGCGTTTCCTACATTAGTAAAATGATTAAGAGCAATCCGGATAAAAACCCCAGACTTTTGACCATTCTCTCGTATTTCACTTGTCTGTCATGTGCATCAGCTTCTTCACGTTCCAGGTGTGTAAGGGTCAGCATGATCTGCTTTTGCTGAGAAAGACGGTCATGTCTTCCAAGTGTTTCGCCAAATTGCTTCATGATTTCGAATTCCCCTTGTTTAAAGGCGGTCATTTTCCATATTTCCGTCAAGCTTTCTTCCCAGGCGTCCTTTACTGTCGTCTCGGAATCGGTCAGTTTTTTTGCAAAGGATTCAAAGAACCAGGATAAGGGCTTGGAAAGCTGGTCAGAAAGCCGTCTGGCTGCTTCATGAAGAGGTGTATGGCCATACATAATTTCAGCCTCCAAGGACTGAAGTGCCGATTTAAGCTGACGAAGCTGGCGCGGCCGTTCTGTCAGGTGCCTTGAAGCTTCAAACCCTGCCCATGTTGTTGCAATGATGATCAAAACAGCTCCAATAAGTTTCATCATTTACATCACGCCCGCTTGATGCTGATATCTTGCACCGTCTGTGTTTCGTATGCAGTCAATGCTGCCAGGCCCATCTTTTCTGCTCAATTCAATAAATCGCTGAAAAACGCCCATTTCAAGTATGGCCTGTAAAGTCGGGCGCCTCTTAATTTCCTCCAGGGAATTTCCATGTGTAGTCATAATCAGCTTTATTCCGGCATTTACAGCCTCCATTATGGCCTCTGCATCTTCATGCCTGCCAATTTCATCAACAACGAGAACCTCGGGGCTCATGGAACGAATCATCATCATCATGCCCTCAGCTTTGGGACAGGCATCCAGGACATCAATCCTGTTTCCAAAAGTCATCTGGGGGATCCCATTTACACATCCTGCTATTTCGGAGCGTTCATCCACAATCCCAACCTTACTTGCAGGAAGGCCGCTGCCTTGATCACCAGATGAAATGATTCTTGCAATATCGCGCAGCAATGTGGTTTTACCAGTCTGCGGTGGTCCAATAATCATCGTATGCAGCCATCCGTCCCTGTAAATCCTTGGAATCAGCGTTTGGGCAATGCCGACTTTCTCTCTGGCAATTCTAATGTTAAAAGAGGAAATATCCCTGATCGCTTTAACCTTGCCCTGCTCAAGAATAACCTTTCCGGCAAGCCCCACCCGATGGCCGCCCTCAATCGTGATATAACCTCTTTTCAGCTCTTCCTCGAGTGTGTAAATCGAAAAATGGCTTATTTTATTCAATAAATGCACGGCATCCTCTGAATCAATTATATAAGGGAGAAAATGCGGTACTCCCCTTGCTGTCAGCTCAATAGGCCTCGAAATGCGGACCCTGATTTCCTCCAGATCCTTTAAGATTTTCGGAGGGATTCTCTGTAATTGTTCGGCAATTTTTTTCGGCAAAAAGGCTATAATCGTTTCCAAGTCTGCTCCTCCATTCCCAATCTGATTTCGGACTAGCTTCTCATTATTTAAAATGTATGCCTGCGGCAAAACAATATGACTTAGATTTGAAAGCTTCACATTTATTTAGTACAAGCTTTTGCCTGAGTAAAAAAATATCTTTCTTCAAAAAATAATTCAAAAGGAACATAGAGAAAGGCTGGTGCCATTTATGAAAGCAAAATGCATTTACATCATGGTTATTTTTCACCTGATTGTTCTTGGTTTCTTACCTGCGGAAGGAATAGCTCATCAGAGAAATACAAACGGACCGCAAAATGTCATTCTGATGATTGGCGATGGAATGGGAATAGGTCAGATTGAGATTGCAAGAAAACTGGAATATGGGAAGGACGGTCGGCTGTTCCTGGAATCTCTGCCTTACACCGCGTTGGTGCATACCGAATCTGCCAATAATTTTGTGACAGATTCAGCTGCCGGTGGTACGGCACTTGCAATTGGAAAAAAAACAAATAATGAGATGATCGGAGTTACGCCGGATGGGAAGGAAGCAGACAGTATCCTTGATTTATTCAGAAAAAACGGTAAAAAAGCAGGGGTGATATCCACCAATTCAGTTACAGATGCAACACCCGCAGCCTTTACAGCAAGTGTTGCCAACAGATGGTCCGGACAGGAGGAAATTGCACGCCAGCAGCTGAAATCAGGGGTGGATGTGCTGATGGGAGGCGGCAGAGCATACTTCACACAGGAAAAGCAAAGCGGAAGGGATTTAATAAAAGAGGCAAAGCAACAAGGATATGCCTATGCCGGAAGTCGCGACGAATTGCTTAATGCCGAAGCCCCAAAGCTGCTCGGTTTGTTCAATGACGGATATATGAGCTTTAAACTGGATCGGCCTTTACTGAACAGCAAAGAACCCAGTTTAAAAGAAATGACTGAAAAAGCGATCGATGTACTCGCAAAAGGAGAACAGGGATTTTTCCTCATGGCGGAAGGAGCAAGAATTGATCATGCTTCGCACGCAGGTGATATTACAAGCATCTGGAAAGAAACCATTGAATTTGATGAAGCTGTCAAATATGCAGTTGAATGGGCAAAAAAGGACAAAGAAACACTGGTTTTGGTTGTCGCAGATCATGAGACTATGGGAATATCAGCATCAGAACCGCTGAAGGTACAGGAATTAAAGGAAATCAAGGCGACACCGCAGTATATGGTCAGCCAATTGGCAAGAGATGAAGATAGGGGCATTTATCGATCAGAAAGTGTGAAGGGTGTTCTAAAAAAGTATGCGAATATTGATTTAACCCAGCAGGAGATTGAAGCGTTTAATGGAAAGCTAATGAACACAGACAGCAAGGTTTATCCTCAATATTTAGCAGCATGGGAAATAGGAAGCCTGATTGCCGAGAAATATCATGGGGGAATTTTAACGGATACAGTAAGATCTCTCAGCTCAACCGGCGGTCATACAGGCAATATGATCCCTTTATTTGCTTATGGCAATGGGAGTGAAACTTTTACTGGAGTGCTGGAGAATACAGATATACCGAAAAAAATTGCCGAACTAATGGATTATAGCTTGCATTAATATTATGCGCATTTTCTCTCTTTCTCCCGCGTAATTCTAGAAAGATACATTCATGAAAGCGGGGTGAGAAAGTTATGTATTATTATCAGCCATTCGTCCGCAATACTGTGCAGACTGGAAGGCATTCCACATCCAAGCCAAATACTATAAGGGTTTCAGGCGAAGGAAAGATAGCTGTACAGCCAGATCAGGCTAGTATAAAGCTGGGAGTTTTAACAGAAGACCAGGAGCTTCAGAAGGCACAGGAGCAGAATGCTTCAGCCATTTCAAATGTCAAAAAGGCTCTTAATGCCATTGGAATAACAGATAAACAAATTCAAACGTCAGAATTCTCCATTTTTCCGCAGTATGATTTTGTGGATGGCAAGCAAATTTTCCGCGGGTACAAGGTTGAGCATATACTGAACATTACGGCCGATGAGATAGAAAAAACAGGACTTGTAGTGGACACAGCAGTAGACAGCGGCGCAAATACGGTAAGAGGAATTACGTTTGAAACAGAAAACCAGCAGGAATTGTATCAGCAGGCACTAAGCATGGCCGTAATGGATGCTTATAGAAAGGCAGAAACAATCGCTGCTTCACTAAGAGTCCAATTAATCAGAACTCCAGTATCGGTTTCAGAAGGAAATTCAGGCATGGTGCAGCCTGTCTCATTTCAATCCTCCGCTTTAGTTAAAAGTGCCGTCAGCACACCTATTCAGCCGGGAACAATAGAAATCGAAAGCCACATCACTGCAGATTTCATATTCTACAGCTAGGAAATCTTCGGCTTATAATCGCAGTGAAGAAGCAAATACTAATAAGGCGGCACTGAGCAATTTTATAGAAAAGAGGTTATTGGATGAATGAAAATTTAGATGAATTTTTAAAAAATCAGAAAAAAGGTGACAGCGCATATCTGGGCGGAACCCGCGATAACAGAACTGCTCCCACATCTGATCCTGATTATAATAATCGCAATGACACTGACATATCCCCCGGCGCAGAAGGCAGGAAATATAAAGGATAAAAAAAATCCCGATTTCTCGGGATTTTTTTTAACTATGCACGCGATACGTATGAACCATCAGTTGTATTGATGATCAGTTTATCCCCTTCGTTAACAAAGAAAGGAACTTGCACAATCAGGCCGGTTTCAACTGTTGCAGGCTTTGTTCCGCCGGATGCAGTATCCCCTTTAATGCCTGGTTCTGTTTCCGTTACTGTAAGCTCAACAGAGTTAGGAAGCTCGATTCCAAGAGACTCTCCCTGATAAAGCATAATAGCAACTTCCATGTTTTCTTTTAAAAACTTTAATTCATACTCAATTGCTGACGCAGGCAGCTCGATTTGCTCATAAGACTCATTGTCCATGAAAACATGCTGATCTCCATTTGCATAAAGGTACTGCATTTTACGGTTATCGATCTGAGCTTTCCCTACTTTTTCACCTGCACGGAAGGTTTTTTCCTGAATCGCGCCCGTGCGAAGGTTGCGTAATTTGGAACGTACAAAAGCCGCTCCTTTTCCTGGTTTAACGTGCTGGAAATCCATTACGCGCCAAATTCCGTTATCAACTTCAATCGTCAATCCCGTACGAAAATCGTTTACTGAAATCATAAGTTTGTCCTCCTAATGTGTACAATTAAAGAATAATCAATTCTTTAGTAGAATGAGTAAGCGTTTCATTATGATCATTTGTTATGACTGTATCATCCTCAATGCGGACACCGCCAAGTCCCGGTATGTAAATGCCAGGCTCCACCGTCACAATCATTCCGGGTTCAAGGATAACATCAGACTTAAATGATAATGCAGGACCTTCATGCACTTCAAGGCCGATCCCGTGTCCGGTAGAATGGCCAAAATATTCGCCATAGCCTTTACCTGCAATATAATCACGAGTTAAGGCATCTGCCTCTTTGCCGCTCATTCCAGGTTTAATGCCTTCCATTCCCCGCTCCTGGGCTTCCTGCACAATTGTATAAATTTCTTTCAGCTTATCTTCCGGTTCACCAACAGCAACTGTGCGGGTAATATCTGAAACATACCCCTTATAATAAGCGCCGAAGTCCAGAGTGACAAAATCGCCTTTTTCAATAACCTTATCACTGGCAACACCATGCGGAAGAGCAGAACGGTACCCGGATGCTACGATAATGTCAAACGAAGATGAATCTGCACCCGCTTTTCTCATAAAGAACTCTAATTCATTCGAAACTTCCAGTTCCGTAATACCTGGCCGAATGACATCAAGAATATGTTTAAACGCAGCATCTGCAATGTCTGCCGCCACCTTTATTATCTTAATCTCTGAATCGGTCTTTATCAAGCGTAACTTTTCAATAGTGTCAGAAACAGGGACAAGCTCGGCGTTAACAGCTTTTTCATAGGCTTTATAGGATGAAAAGGTTACATGATTCTCTTCAAAACCAAGCTTTTTAATCCCAAGCTGTTCTGCCTGTTTGGCGACTTCTTCCGGAATTGCACCAGTATGTTTTACAATTTCATACCCTTCACATTGTTTGGCAGCCTGTTCCGTGTAGCGGAAATCGGTTATAAAGAGCGCTTTATCCGCACTGATTAGAACCACGCCCGATGAACCAGTAAAACCAGTCATATAACGGCGATTGTAATTGCTGGTAATCAGCATCCCATCAATCCCTGACTCTGTAAAGCGTGCACGTAATTTTTGTATTTTCTCCATATTATCCTCTCCCCTTGACAAAATCCATTAATGCATAAAATGCCAGTTCATACCCTTTAAACCCAAGGCCGACTATCTGGCCCATTGCAGCGGGTGCAATG
The DNA here is from genome assembly GCF_010628845.1 of Bacillus sp. 22-7. Taxonomy (NCBI): domain Bacteria; kingdom Bacillati; phylum Bacillota; class Bacilli; order Caryophanales; family Bacillaceae; genus Bacillus; species Bacillus sp. 22-7. The sequence continues at coordinate 36,567 of NZ_NJQY01000016.1, forward strand.
ACAGAAATATGCCTGAATTCTTCCCTGGCATGAACATTTGAAATATGTACTTCGATCACAGGAACCTGTATTCCTGCAACAGCATCCCTTATTGCGTAGCTATAATGAGTAAATGCCCCGGGATTGAAAATTATACCCTGTGTGCCATCTTCATTGGCAAGATGTAGCCTGTCAATGAGTTCACCTTCGTGATTTGACTGAAAACAGATTACTTCTGTCTCATATGAAGCACCCAATGCTTTCATATTTTGCTCAAGCTGGCCCAGTGTTTCTTTTCCATAAACACCTGGTTCCCTTTTGCCTAGCAGGTTTAAATTCGGCCCATTTAACAGGAGTATTTTCCCCATATTCAACCCCCTTTTTAACAATTGCTTACAGGCTTCTCCTTCTATTTAACATCCTGATGAAAGCACTGAAAAAGAATGCCCACTTAAGAACATTCTATCACAAAGCAAAATTTCATACAGTTCTGATGTATAGCGCTTTTCTCATTATTTTTCATTATTCCCGTGCTAGAAAATTTACCGTTCGTCATTTTGCTTTAATCTGCAAATAAGAAGTCTGACTCTAATCCATTAAATTAAATCCGGATCTGTGCGGGCCTTTTTTTCATCTTCGGTTTTGCCTCTGAGTTCTTGAGCTTCATATGAAATGGAATACCCTACAAATACGCCAAATAAAATATAGAAACAAAGTGATGTAATAATTGTATTTCGCTCAAGATCCCAAAACGGGCTGATTCCAGGGAAGATTGGATTGAGAACAAAAAACACCAGTAAAAAAAGGGCAACTCCATAGCCTGCCCCCACGAAAATACTTTGAAATTTCCGCAGCGCAGCATAATAGATCAGGGCAGCTATAATAGATACTCCCCCTATTAGGAAAATTGAGATCAGTGTTCCAAGCCATCCCTCTTTCCAGGCTCCAATCGTCCAGGGCTCGAGAATGACATTAGGGCGAATTTCCGTGAAATTAAACACATAAGCAAGATAGGCCAGACCGCTCCAAAGAATGCCTCCAACCAGTCCGGTAATGACCACCATTGTCATAAAAGACATCGGTTTTTCCCTTTGATCCTGTTCCAAGCGCTCTTTTTCTTCTGCCACTTTGCGCCACCTCCTTTTCCTATTATGTCCACACACAATTATTCCATTGCATCCAATTTTAAATAAAAGCGGCCAGAATAATTTCTGCTGAAAAAACCGTTCATATTTTTTATATATTTTCCTGTTATATAGAGGTTTTATGAGATTTTAAGTCGAATAAAATAATTAAGGATGAAGCTCTTTAATTTTGTGCTTTTCCGGTTATGCGAGTTCCGGGACTGGGGTGCACAGCATAAATTTAAGTATAAGCATTTTCGTGATTCTTTGGAAAACCTTACTAAGACTTATTAAAAGTTAATGTTCTTCTGTTTATATTGTAAAGAAATAGGAAAATAAAAAAATGAAGACCGCTTTCATAATTATTTCGATAAACTTTAGCTTATAGAGTTTAAAAGCTTATAAAATTGCTCATCATGCTTTTAGGGAGGTGGCTTTCTTGAAAAAACCATTTACATTTTATATTGTCTCCGGTCTTATTATTCTAGCTGTTATCGGAGTTGCCGTCAGCTTGATCTCAAATCCTGCCGGTTTTTTGCAGAGAATAGCTGTCATTGTCATCATTGGAGCTGTTGTATACTTTCTTTTTCAGCGCTTTAACAGATCTAATCCCTCAAAGCGAGAGCAGCGAGCTTTTATAAAGGCAGCCAAAAAATCAAAAAGACGCTTTAATAATAAAGAATCTGGCACTGTTAATGGAAGAAAAGGATCTGTCGGTTCCATAACTTCTATAAAAAAGTCCAAGAAAAAGTCTTCTCCACATTTGACAGTCATAGAAGGCAAAAAAGGCAAAAAGAAAAATCGAGCCTCCCTTTAATCAGGGCTCGATTTTTTTATGTTTATATATTGTTTGACTTGAAAGCTCCTTAGCTTTCTAATTAGTAGCTCCATGAGGTAAAAAACTGCTCCGCACATTGCCTGCCGTGCTCCAGAAGGTCTTTTTTCTTCTGTTCGGTTATATTGAATTCCGCAGTCAGTACGCCATCGGTTGGAATGAAAATAATATTTTGTGCATGCTTTCTCGAGATGTATCTTGCATCATGAGCGTCCTTCATCGTCTCAAAAAGCGCCGCATACATTTGTATGGCATTGTCGATTTTGTTCGGGGGCCGTTCGCTTAAGTTATGACTTAACTTTATCCCGAGCACAGGCCTGGTTTTTTTCACATTTTCCTTATCAAAAAGCCACATCGGAAAATTGCTTAAAACCCCTCCATCCACAATCACACTTGTGCTGCTGAAGACATTTAGCTTGACCGGCTCAAAAAAATACGGGAGGCTGCAGCTCATCCTGATAGCTTTTGCCACCGGAAATGAAGCTGGATCAATGCCATAATGCACAAGATCATCCGGAAGTACCATCAATCTTCCATTTGTCAGGTCTGACGCAATGACTCTCAGCGATTGCGGCGGCAGATCTGAAAATGTCCTAATTCCCCTATCGCCAAGTTTCTGAGCCATCCAGCTTTCCAGCTCAGATCCTTTATATAATCCCAAACGCCAATAGAGATTAATCCATTTTCCAACTGCAAAAGGGATAAATGTTTTTCTTTCATCAAGGAGCTTTTTGACTTCAAATTCATCGACGAGCTGATATATTTCCTCACTTGTATAATTAGCAGCTATTAACGCAGCCACAATGGATCCTGCACTGGTACCAGCAACCCGCTTGAAGCGAAATCCCCTTCTATGAACTGCTTCATATGCGCCGATTAAGGCAAATCCTTTGATGCCTCCTCCTGAAAAAACACCATCTATATACATGTAAGCCACTCCTGTCGATGTACTTGCTCATAGAGGAACCTTTACTTATACATCTTTAATCAGGAGCTTTTTAAAATAGTACGGCTGACAAGCAAAATTTCATAATTAAGTAAAATATTGCACTTCTGCTTCTGGAAAATATGAGTGTATATACTCCCTGATTGTATGTTCCAGATCCTTTGCCTCATCTGTCGGATAAACATACTTGCCTATACCGTATCTTCCCCACTTATATTTTCGCTTTTCTTCATCCATTTCAAGCTTTGTTTTCGGGTAGCGCTTTTCAATTACCTTTTTGGCCGGTTTCGTAAATCTGTGCTGGATCAATTCGAAAGTTAAGCCTTCCAGATTGATGCCATCAAGTGCTTTGCTTAACCTTTGAAAAAGTTCATGATAGCCTTCTCGCCAATCATCATGCATGTAAATAGGCGCCACGATAAATCCAAGCGGATAGCCGGCATTGGCTACTTTACGGGCAGCTTCAAGCCGTTCATCAAAAGAGGAAGTACCCGGCTCAAAGTTTTTTATTACATAGCGGGAATTGATGCTAAATCGGAACCGGGTTTTCCCATTATGTTTCGCATCCAGCAAATGATCGACATGATGATACTTTGTGACAAACCGGAGCTGGCCGTATTCAGTCTGACCGATAAATTCAATCGTTTTTTTCAGTGAGTGGGTCAGATGATCAATCCCTACGATATCGGAAGTACAAGCAGCCTCAAAGCGTGTTAACTCAGGCTTGCGCTCTTCCATATATTTGGAGGCCTGATCAAAGATTTCTTCGAGGTTTACATACGTCCGAATATACGGCTTGCTGCCAAGTGTGGTTTGCAGATAGCAATAATGACAGTGACCCATGCAGCCAGTAGCAAGGGGAATGGCATATTCTGCCGAAGGCTTGGATGTATCAAATTTCAGAGTTCGTCTGATTCCTACCACTAAAGTGGATTTAGCATTGCGGTATTTCTGCAATTCATTATCGCCAGGTATATTCCTCACCTGATTATGTGAAGTTGTTTCCCTGATTTCAATATTCATTTTCTCAAATTTTTCCTTTAGTTCTCTTCCTAATGAATACTCAAGAGCTTGAGGCTCTATATAAACGAGCTGAGGGATAAATGGCTCCATTGGATTAACCTCTCTTTGTCAATTTGTCCTGCCGTTTTATAATTTCGGATGAACCCTATGACTGTAGTATGAGCCAAATAATCCAACAGCAAAAAAAGAAGATGGAACAATTATTTCCATCTTCTCTAATTCGTTTTATTTATTTTTATGGCTTTTTTCGTATAAATTTTTGTTTTTCGCCTACCAATGCTGCCCGTTGATTTCCGCTACAGGATGCTCAGCGAACCGCGGGGCAGGACGTTGAATAAGCTTCCCGGAAAAAACCGCACGAAGAAAATGCGGTTGCATCGCACCTTCCGCTCCAATCAACTCAGTAAATAATTTAAAAATAGCAACAAACCTGCGAAAACAGCCATTTTTATAAACCGCACTTCAGCTGGGCATTACAGTTTGTGCAAGTATTGCAGCCGCCGATTTCTTTGACTTTTCCTTTGCGGCATACCGGGCATGTATTGCCTACTTCTGAACCAATTGTTACATCGGTGGAACGCAGGTCACTGATTGTATCAACCAGCACAACATGCTGCTTTGATTTTTCTTTTTTGACTGTATCAGTACCATCAAAGCTGTTCTCTTCTGCTTTCAGCGTCAATACTTGAGAATCGCGTGATCCGTCCACATATACTGTTCCGCCCTTTGCTCCGCCGCGGTATAAACGTTCATACACCTTCTCAACCTGTTCAACACTGTAGCCTTTCGGTGCGTTGACAGTTTTACTGATGGAGCTGTCGATCCAGCGCTGAATTACACATTGAACATCTGCGTGCGCTTCTGGAGCAAGATCCATCGCTGCGATAAACCATTCAGGCAGATTTTCAGGATCTGCATCCGGATTGCGGTCTAAATATTCCTGAACAATATCTGCCTTTACTTCAATGAACTTGCCTAAGCGGCCGCTTCTGAAGTATGAGAAGGAGAAATATGGTTCAAGGCCTGTAGAAACTCCAACCATTGTTCCTGTGGATCCCGTAGGAGCAACGGTTAGAAGATGTGAATTGCGGATTCCGCTTTCTAAAATGGAAGCACGGATATCCTCAGGCATTCTCTGCATGAAGCCTGTTTCGGTAAAAGCTTTGCGCAGACGATTCGTTTCTTCAGGATTGTCACCTGTTAAGAACGGGAAACTTCCTTTTTCCTCAGCAAGCTCTACAGAAGCTTTGTAAGCTGATGTAGCAATGGTTTCAAAGACTTTATCAATCAGCATGTTTCCTTCTTCAGAGCCATATTCTGTTTCACAATAGATGAGCAGATCATGAAGCCCCATAACGCCAAGACCAACTCGTCGCTCGCCTAATGCCTGCTTTTTGTTCTCTTCAAGGAAGTATGGTGTAGCATCTATTACATTGTCCTGCATCCTTACACCTACTTCAACAGTACGTTTCAGCTTTTCAAAATTAACAGTTTTATTTTCTTTATCTGCCATTTCTGCAAGGTTCACTGCTGCAAGGTTGCAGACAGAATATGGTGCGAGTGGCTGTTCACCACATGGATTTGTTGCTACAACCCTTTGTCCGTAAGCCTGTGCATTGGTCATGTCATTAGCATTATCAATAAAGAAAATACCTGGCTCTGCTGAGTATGTTGCACAGATATTAATCAGATTCCAAAGTTCTTTCGCTTTGATTTTGCGGTGAACACGGACTTTATAGCCAAGTTTTCCCCATTCTCTGACGTCACCGACTTTATGCCATTCTTCGTTGTATGTTTTCATCATTTCGGCATCATATGATTCAACATCCGGGAAACGAAGCTCATATTCTGCATCATTTTCAACTGCATCCATAAATTCTTTTGTCAGGCAGACTGAAATGTTTGCCCCAGTAAGGAATTCAGAATTATGAACACTGTAAGTACCGCCAGTCTCCAGTTTTTCTTCAGCATCCTTTATGATTTTATCACTGAACCCGCCATAGCCAGGAATGTTCTTGTAATTAATAATACCCTGGTACATGGCAATTTCCTGTTCATTAAATGGAGTAAATTTTAATTTTTCTTTAGCATATTTTTTTATTGTTTCATCATTTGTATTTTCAAGAAGGAAGCGTAAAATTCTCGGGTTTTGCATTTTCGAGATGATGAATTCGATAATGTCCGGATGCCAATCGGACAGCATAATCATTTGCGCACCTCTGCGGGATCCCCCCTGCTCCACCAGGTGTGTAAGCTTCGCAATATCATCCAGCCAGGAAACCGAACCGGAGGATTTGCCGTTTACACCTTTGGCCAGTGTATTGCGAGGTCTCAGAGTTGAACCGTTTGTCCCTACTCCGCCGCCGCGGCTCATGATCTCCATTACCTGCTTGCGGTGCTCGGAGATTCCTTCACGGGAATCCTGCACGAATGGCATTACATAGCAATTGAAATACGTAACATCTGTGTCAGCACCAGCTCCATACAGCACCCGGCCAGCTGGAATGAAATTAAGGTTTTTCAATTCCTGATAGAACTTCTCAAACCACTCTTTTTTCTTTTCTTCGGTCTTCTCAACCGATGCAAGGCCTGTTGCGTTACGCTTAGCGATTTGCTCATAGTAGATTTCCAAAGGCTTCTCGATTACATCAAGAGGCTTTGTAATAATGCCTGTTCTCGATTCTTCCGGATCATCCAGCACTCCTCTGTAATCTTCCTCTACTAAAACCTTGGCTGTCTTGTTTTCCCAGTCAATATCGATGATGTAGCCTAAGCCGCGTGCAGGAAATTTTGGATCTTCCTTGATGGTGAGGACAACGAAGTCACCGTTTGTGAGTGTCACTTTCTCGGTGTCTTTGAAGGTATAGCGATCTAGCATAACCAAGCGGGAAACACCTTTGTGGGTCATTTTCATATCTGAGGTTACTGGGTGAACCTGAGGAAAGAGACGGATGTCCTTGTTTAAACGTTCAATGTTCAATTTCATTTTTTGTCCTAGAGCAACAGACATTGTTACAACTCCTTCTAAATTCAATTATCTAATTAATGTGTGTAAGTATTCTGTCAGATAGGGTAAATCTATCTGTTTTAAAAGAGTACCCTAAAGTTACCATAACTCAAACCCCAAAATCAATATATAGTGTCCTAAATATTTTCGACACCACTACATATTGTGTCTGATTCAACTGAATCTGATTTTGTCAAACTTAAAATATACTAAAAATAAAAGAAAAACAGAGTTAACAGCCGATTTCCGACAATTAACGATAAATTTTAACATATTTTGAAGCTTGCACTTTTTCAGAGCAGCAATTGGAAAATTATTCATTAAAAAAAGAGAAAAAGCGACTTAGCCGCTTTTATCTCTTATAGTTCCAGTCATCGCTTTCATATCGTTCTTTTGCGATTTTTTGTACATATGCCATCTCTTCTTCTGAGAGCTCGTAAGGTTCCAGTACAATATCCAAGCCTTCCTCAAACCCCTTCTTGAAAGCTGCCTTAGCCTGTTCAAGAGTAATATTTTCTGCTGTCAGCTCATTTATGGCAACAGCTTTATTTTTAAAAGCCTTTTGCATTCTCTCTTTTACCCGGTCATTAGGATATTTGAATAAGCTGAACAGCTTGTCTTCATCCAAATCAAGCAAAATAGAGCCATGCTGAAGGATTACACCTTTTTGTCTTGTTTGTGCACTACCTGCTACTTTACGGCCTTCTACAACAAGTTCATACCAGCTTGGGGCATCAAAACAAACAGCAGATCTTGGATTTTTTAGAGAGTCCCTTTCTTCAGCCGTCTTTGGTACAGCAAAATAAGCTTCCATCCCCAGGGCGTGAAAACCTTTTAGAATTCCTTCAGAAATGACTCTGTATGCTTCAGTTACTGTACTTGGCATTTCCGGATGGGCTTCAGGAACGATGACACTGTACGTGAGTTCATGTTCGTGCAGCACCCCTCTTCCGCCTGTTGGTCTGCGGACAAATCCCAGTCCATGGTGCTTCACTGCTTCCATATCTATTTCTTTTTCAACCTTTTGGAAGTATCCAATTGAAAGAGTTGCGGGATTCCAGCCGTAAAACCGGATTACAGGTGGCATCTTCCCCTCACTGTTCCAATCAAGCAAGGCTTCATCCAAAGCCATATTAAAAGAAGGCGAACCTTCTCCTGAATCGATAAACCGCCATACTTCTTTAGTCATATGTAACCCTCATTTTCAATTTCTTTAACTGGTCATTTGCGGTTATTAGTCTAACAAAATTCCAATGAAATTTAAAGCAAGTTGAATTTCCAGAACAAATTTACCTGATTTCCTTTACTCCAATCAGGAAAGACTTATATAATATTAGTTGGCTTACCTATGCGTGAAAGGAGAAAGACATATTGGAAACACTTTATTTCATTCTTATCATTTTGGGTGCAATCATTACCTATTCTGTCATAACATGGTTTTATCAGCGCCGAATTGTTAAAACGCTTACTGAAGACCAGTTTAGAGAAGGCTATAGAAAAGCCCAGTTAATCGATGTTCGCGAACCAAATGAATTTGAAAACGGCCATATTTTAGGTGCACGCAATATACCGCTTTCACAAATGAAAATGCGCATGAAGGAATTGCGTCCGGACAAGCCAGTCTACTTATATTGCCAGAGCGGCATGAGAAGTGCGAGAGCTGCCCAGTTTTTGCACCGTAAAGGCTATAAAGACCTTTCACACCTGCAGGGCGGGTTTAAAAAGTGGTCCGGAAAAGTGAAGGCGAAAAAATAATAGTGTTATTTGAAAAGGCCCCGTCAGTTTGACGGGGCCTCTTGTTTATTATTGTTTTTGGTAACGAAGAACCGGCTTTCTTGCAGCCATGGTTTCATCCAGACGGCCAATCACTGTTGTATGAGGTGCTTCCTGAACAATCTCAGGGTTTTCCTCAGCTTCTTTTGCAATTTGAATCATCGCGTCGACAAAAGCGTCCAGGGTTTCTTTAGATTCTGTTTCTGTCGGCTCAATCATGATGCACTCTTCCACGTTAAGAGGGAAGTAGATGGTTGGCGGATGATAGCCAAAGTCAAGAAGGCGCTTGGCAATATCCAAAGTACGCACGCCAAGCTTCTTCTGGCGCTTGCCGCTTAAAACGAATTCATGCTTGCAATGTCTGTCAAATGGCAGGTCAAAGAATGGCTCAAGCCTTCTCATCATATAGTTTGCGTTTAGTACCGCATTTTCCGTAACTGCCTTCAGGCCATCCGGCCCCATAGTACGGATATAAGTATAAGCCCGGACATTGATGCCGAAGTTTCCATAATACGGTTTCACGCGGCCGATTGATTGCGGGCGGTCATAATCAAATTCATACTGGTCACCTTTCTTAACTAAAACAGGCTTCGGAAGGTATGGGATCAGATCCGCTTTTACGCCGACAGGGCCAGATCCCGGTCCGCCGCCGCCATGCGGTCCTGTAAATGTTTTATGAAGATTAAGGTGAACAACATCAAATCCCATGTCTCCAGGGCGTGCCTTTGAAAGTACAGCATTCAGGTTAGCTCCATCATAGTAAAGCTTTCCGCCGGCACTGTGAACAATCTCTGCCATTTCAAGAATGTTTTCTTCAAACAACCCTAATGTGTTGGGGTTAGTCAGCATAAGAGCAGCAGTATCCTCGCCAACCACTCTTCTTAGGTCCTCTAAATCCACCAACCCATTTTCATCCGATTTAACCGTTACTGTTTCAAAGCCTGCAACTGTTGCGGATGCCGGATTTGTTCCGTGGGCAGAGTCAGGAACGACAACTTTAGTGCGTTTGGTATCGCCATTCGCTTCATGATAAGAACGGATCATCATTAATCCAGTCCATTCTCCGTGCGCTCCTGCAGCCGGCTGAAGTGTAACTTCATCCATTCCTGTAATTTCAATCAGGTGCTCCTGCAGATCATACATTAATTCCAGCGCCCCCTGAACAGAGCTTTCATCCTGCAGCGGGTGTAAGTGGGCAAAACCGTTGAAGCGCGCTACATTCTCATTGATTTTAGGATTATATTTCATTGTGCAGGATCCAAGTGGATAAAATCCCGAATCAACACCATGATTTCGCTTGGAAAGTGCAGTATAGTGGCGCATGATATCAAGTTCTGACACTTCCGGCAGCTCAGGCTCTTCTTCTCGCAGATAGCCCTCAGGAAGAAGCTCGCCCAGGTCAATTTCCGGAATATCCATCTCCGGCAGGCTGTAGCCGATACGGCCTTCTGTGCTTAATTCAAAGATGAGTGGCTGATCTTCCTTATGCATGGTAATCCCCCATTTCTTTAACGAATGCATCGATTTCTTCCTTCGTTCTCAATTCCGTTACAGCAACAAGCATATGATTTTTCAGGTCAGTATAATCTCTGCCCAAATCGTAACCGCCAATAATATCCTTTTCAAGGAGCTTTTGATTTACTTCCTTAACAGGCTTATTCAGTTTGATGACGAATTCATTAAATGAAGGGCCTTCGAATGGGACTTCAAAGCCGGCGGCCTTGAATTGCTGTTTTGCATAATGGGCTTTTTGCATATTGGCAGCAGCCATTTCCTTTACGCCCTTCTTGCCGAGAGCAGTCATCGCTACAGATGCCGCCAGTGCGTTGAGTGCCTGATTGGAACAGATATTGGATGTTGCCTTATCACGGCGTATATGCTGTTCACGCGCCTGAAGGGTAAGCACGAAACCGCGGCGTCCCTGATCGTCTACCGTTTGTCCAACAAGACGTCCCGGCACTTTTCTCATCAGCTTGGATGTTACAGCAAAATATCCGCAATGAGGGCCTCCAAAAGCAGTAGGAATACCGAAAACCTGAGCATCTCCTGCTACGATGTCTGCTCCGAATTTCCCTGGAGGAGTAAGCGCGCCAAGAGCAAGCGGGTTGCTTGAAACAACAAACATGGACTTGTGGGCATGAATAATTTCCTCAAGCTCTTTTAAAGGCTCGACTCTCCCAAAAAAGTTAGGGTACTGTACAATCACAGCTGCGATGTCATCGCCAATCATTTCATTTAGGGCTTCAAGGTCAGTGGTGCCATCTTTATGAGGAATCTCAATCACTTCAATATACTGGCCCTTTGCGTATGTTTTGACTACTTCCTTCGATTCAGGGTGAACTGCGCTTGAGATTAATATTTTCTTCCGGCGTGTGCTGCCTGCGCTTAGCATGGCTGCTTCAGCAAGAGCAGTTCCGCCATCATACATGGATGAGTTGGCAACATCCATTCCTGTTAATTCACAGATCATGGTCTGAAATTCGAAAATTGCCTGCAGCTCTCCCTGGGAAATTTCCGGCTGGTAAGGAGTATAGGCAGTATAAAACTCTGAACGGGATAAAACATGATCGACAATGACCGGCATGTAATGATCATAAACTCCCGCACCAAGGAAAGATGTATTTGTGCGAAGATCAGCATTTTTTTGAGCCATTTTAGTAAGCTCTTTCAGTAAGGCTGTCTCTGATTTCGCCGGCTTGATTTTATATTCGCCCTTAAATCTTACACTCTCGGGAATATCACTGAATAATTCTTCCACAGAACTGACGCCGATTTTCTCAAGCATTACTTTCTGGTCAGACTCTGTCATCGGTAAATAGCGATGTTTCATCATTTTCTCCCCCCGGTTAGTTCTTTTCTCTTTTGTAAAAAGGTGTTGCTTCAATCTTAGCCTTCAGCCGTTTGCCGCGAATCTCCACTTCCAATTCAGTTCCAAGCTCCGCATGCTCTTTCTTGATAAGAACAAGGCCGATGTTCTTTTTCAATGTCGGAGATTGAGTGCCTGTTGTCACTTCCCCGATCAGCTCTTCTCCCTTATATACAGGATATCCATGGCGCGGAATACCGCGGTCAATCATTTCAATTCCGGCCAGCTTCCGCGGCACTCCGTTTTCTTTTTGGTACTTAAGCACTTCTTTTCCGATAAAATCCGCTTCTTTATTCACCTTGACAGCAAAGCCGATTCCTGCCTCAAGCGGCGTGATATCAGGTGAGAGCTCCTGGCCATATAGTGCCAGGTTGGCTTCGAAGCGAAGGGTATCCCTTGCGCCAAGTCCGCATGGGAGAACGCCTTCTTCTTTGCCTGCTTCAAGAATTTCATTCCATAATGCGGCTGCATCCTTGGCATCACAGTAAACTTCAAATCCGTCTTCTCCTGTATATCCAGTTCTGGAGACAAGGGCTTTCTTGCCTTTCAAATCAACATCCTGCTGGAATTTAAAAAATCCGATATCCGACAGATTCGTGCCAGCTAGCTTTTGGAGCACTTTTTCTGCAAGCGGCCCCTGAATCGCCAGCTGTGCCATATCTTCTGAAAGGTTTTTCAATTCCACATTGCCTTCAGCATGGTCCTGCAGCCAGTTGAAATCCTTTTCGATATTGGAAGCATTTACGACCAGCAAATAGTGGTCATCCTCTATTTTATAGACAAGTAAATCATCAACAGTTCCGCCATTTTCATAGCACATGGCCGTATATTGAGCACCTGAGTTCTTTAGTTTGGAAATATCGTTCGTCATCATTTTTTGAAGGTATTTAAGACTGTCCGTCCCCTTCACTTCGATTTCACCCATATGGGATACATCAAAAAGGCCGGCTTTTGTACGGACTGCTTCATGTTCTTCTTTAATGCTTGAAAATTGAACAGGAAGGTCCCAGCCGCCGAAGTCGATGGTTTTTGCTCCGTAATCCTTGTACACCTCAAATAAAGGCGTGCGTTTTAACTGTGACATTTACTCGTCCCCCTTAAATCTCTTGAAATTTGTTTTAGGAACATAAAAAAGGACAGAATATCCCCTCAATTATGAGAAGATCTCTGTCCTTGCACCTGAAAGTTTACCGAAACCGGCTGTCCCCTTGGGTGGCTTATTAAAAAGCACTCTCCAGAGCTGCGTCAAACAAGAGTTCTTTTGCCTGAGAGATTCACAGATTTTGCTTGCTCCTTCGGCGCTACTAATGTAGTCTCTCCCCTTGTTGTCATTCGCATTTATAAAATTTTCCAAGATGGTCATACTTATACCAAACAGAAAAAATTAAGCATCCATTACTTCGGTTCACTAAATGTAATGTGTTAACTTTCAAAACTTTCAAAGCTATTAACATCGTACCACCTAAACAAGGTTTGGGCAATATCTTTATATAGATAAAAGGAGCTGTTTTTATGACAGTGCAAATTGGCTTTGATTCTGCCTGGCAGGATGAATTCTTAAAAAGGATTGATGACGACGGCCCATGGGGAAACTGGGAGCTTTATAAACTGGCTGTTGAGGTTGAGAACCATACAACTATTCCTGAATTTGAAGGCTTGCAGGCTCCGAAGCATCTTCCGAACCTTACTCCTCTTCCCCATCAGCTGGAAGTGGCCAAGCAGGTAGTCGAAAGCATGAACGGCAAGGCGATCCTGGCTGATGAGGTCGGTCTTGGAAAAACGATTGAAGCTGGGCTGATATTAAAGGAATATATGATCAGGGGACTCGTAAAAAAAGTCCTAATACTCGTTCCAGCTTCCCTCGTTTCCCAGTGGGCCATGGAGCTGAACAGCAAATTTTTTATTCCGGCTGTGGCGCAGCGGAAAAGCTATGTATGGGAACAATGCGACGTTGTGGTATCATCCATCGATACAGCCAAACGCAATCCTCATCGGGACATTATTTACAGCCTTGATTATGACCTGATCATTATAGACGAAGCTCACAAGCTAAAAAATAATAAAACGAGAAACTATGAATTTGTACAAAACCTTAAAAAGAAGTTTTGCCTCCTATTAACAGCAACACCTATTCAAAATCGAATCAGTGAGATTTTCAATCTTGTGTCCCTGCTTAAACCCGGACATCTTGGCAATGAATCAGCTTTTTATGAGAATTATAAAAAAGACTCACGATCTTTAAACGATGATGCACATCTAAAGGAACTCGTAAACAAAGTCATGATCCGCAACCGCAGGGCAGATACCGGGATTGAATGGACCAAACGGCATGTGGAAACCATACCGATTGAATTTTCGCAGGCCGAGCGTGAGCTCTATGAAGCTGTAACAGAGCTGCGGAGTGAAGAAAATTGGGTGGGTTCCAGCCAGTTTTCAGTAATGACCCTGCAAAGAGAGGCATGCTCAAGCAGAGAAGCTGTCTATTTTACGCTTCAGAATATACTGAAAAGACAGGAGCAGCCTTCAATAGCTTTCCAGGAGCAAATACAATACCTTATTAAAAAGGTTGAAGCGGTCCAGCAAAACTCAAAAGCTCAAAAGGCACTGGAATTAATACAGAAAATAAATGACAAGGTCATAATCTTTACTGAATACAGGGCAACGCAAATGTACCTGCAGTGGTTTTTAAAGCAATATGGGATCACATCGGTTCCGTTCAGGGGTGGATTTAAAAGAGGCAAAAAGGACTGGATGAGGGAGCTTTTCCAAAAGAATGCTCAAGTCCTGATTGCAACAGAAGCGGGAGGAGAAGGAATAAACCTGCAGTTCTGCAATCATATCATTAATTTTGATCTCCCCTGGAACCCAATGCGGCTCGAACAAAGGATTGGGCGCATCCATCGTCTCGGACAGGAAAAGGATGTCATGATTTATAATTTCGCCACAAAAGAAACAGTCGAAGAACACATAATGAAGCTTCTATATGAGAAAATACATCTCTTTGAAAAAGTCATCGGTGATTTAGACGACATTTTAACAAAGCTTGAATTCGGCAGTATTGACGATCATCTTGTTGATATTTTCGGAAAATCGGCTTCAGAAGGTGAAATGAGAATTAAAATGGAGAACTTGACGAGCATGATTCAATTCGCAGAGGATCTGAAAGAAGGTGAACTGAATGCAGCAACAGGAAATTCATAAATTCCTTGAAAGGTATTTTCACGCAAATGGGTGTGAAATAATTGATAGAGGTCCGGGGTATATGACCGTACAGCTGACGATTGATTTGGATAAGGAGTTAATGAATCGTCCCTTTTATTGGCACTATCTCGAAAAAACAGGCGGAATTCCAAACCCGATGCAGCTGACGCTTATTACAAACCAGCAGCTGGCCCCTCCGCATATTAAGGGGGAAGTCATTCATTTTGGCTCACCGAGGCTTCACCAGATTTTTGATTCGGCCAGGAACCTGGCCGGCTATATCCGATTATATGAAAATCACCGGCAGGCACCTGGAAAGCAGGTGCCGCTAAGACCATGGCTGGGAATGAACATTCGCGTATCCTATCAATGCGACCGAAAACGGGATGTCTTCAAATCCATTGGCCTCCAATTGATAAATGGCCAGATGGTCGAAAGTTTTCATGACAGATTGCTTGGCATGAGCCTTACGCCCAAAATCCCCGACTACTCGTTTACACTGTCTCCACTTATTATGCCGGGAAGCGGAGTATACAGGGTAGCAAATTTTATTAAAGCCGAAATTGAACAAGAAGATCATATATGGGCTGATGAGGCCCGTAAGCGCTGGCAAAAAGATCTCAGCCTTCTTGAACATTTTTATGAAGAGGCAGAAGAAAAGGGCGAAAGTTATGAAAACGAAAAAACAGCCCTACAGGAGCAATATGAACCAAAGGTTAATATCTCCATCATAAATGGCGGTCTTTTTTATCTGACAGACAGCGCAGTCTAAAAATGCAAAAAACCGGCAAACTTAGCCGGTTTTTTTGCATAAAAGCTATTTATGTTTCTTTCTTCTCATGCCCAAATAAAACAGATAAGAAAACATTCCAAACCATCTGAATAAAAACGGCTCTTTCATATCCTTTTTTTCAATACGATGCCGTTTTCGCTCATCTTTTGGCTGATCAATATATTTTACTACTGTCTGTGTAAGATACTTTACATAATCGTTGGATTTCATGTTCATACCTGCCTTTTTCCGTACAGAATTGCAAGAGCTGCCTGATATTTATCATTTACAAGTATGTCCAACGGGTTTTCACTCTAAACAATCGATTATTTCTTGTATAATTTCTGCTTTATCTTTATTAGTTGTATCAATGATCACATGGGCGGTTTCTTCATAGAGCGGCATCCTTTTTTCATAAAGTTCGTGGATCAGCCTTTTTTTATCGCCTTTCAGCAGCGGTCTTGAATGATCCTTCTCAATCCGTTTGAAGATTTCTTCAGCAGAAGCATAAAGGAAGAAAACAATTCCTGTTTCGCTAAGCCTTTTTCTGTTTTCAGGATTTATTACAATGCCGCCGCCAGTGGTTATAACTCCCGCTCTCCCATCCATTTCATTTAATATAAGTAATTCAAGGCTTCTGAAGTATCCCTCTCCATGCTGAGCGAAAATATCATTAATATTTTTATTCTCGCGCTTCACTATTTCTTCATCTGTATCAATTACTTCCTGATTTAAGCAGGCTGCCAGCTCTTTTCCTATCGTAGTTTTGCCGGAACCCATGAATCCGATTAAATAAATAGGCTTCATTTTCATCCCCACTCAGTTTTTTTCAATCCATTTTATCATTTTTTTCAGGTCTGTGTCATAGTAAGCATAACCGGAAATTTCCTTATCAGATCCTATTTTTGTTTTGAAGGTAATCTGGATTAAGCTTGTTGCCACTGGAGAAATCTCATAGGAAACTGATCCTTTTTTAAACGAATAAACTCCTGACACTTCCGGTTCTGCATTTTCACTCAGCATTTTTTCTGTTTTTTTAAAGGAACTCAGCAGGTAGTATTCCTGCTTTAGGACGGTTTCCGCCTGATTCACAATCCTTTTCTCAGAAATAAACTGGTCTAATTGAATGGTAAGAAGAAAGAGTGCAGCCAGAATAATTGTTAAAGTAAGAGGATAAGCAAATCCTTCCTGATTACGGTACATCAATATCCTCCATATCCATTAAGTAATAAAGAAACGCGGAATGCTTTTGATCAAAATGATCCGAAACATTTATTTCAACCCCGCCATTGACTGACGTAAAGGTAATGGCATTTAGTTTTTGAAGGACAATCTCATGGCCCTTCATATCCACTCTCCTCCGCAAGTTAGATCCATATTTTTCATAAAGCACACTTTTCCCGTCTATAGTCAAAACAATTGATCCAGCTGTTATATGTGCAGCATCAGCAAGCCTGATTTCTTTTTTCAGCTGGTTGATAAATACATGCCATTCAAGTCTTTGTGTCCTAGCTTCCATTTTCCAGTCCTGAAAAAGGAAATTCAAGCCCACCGTCAAAAAGGAAACAATCAATAAAAATATTGAAAATGAAAACAGCATTTCAAGCATGGTAAACCCCTTATTACTGAAATACCTCACACTTCTCCTTCGTGTTATCCCGTACATTTTCATACCTTATGCAAACCTCCATAAATCCTTGGTTTTCCTTAAGGAATATTTGATAGACTGTCTGATTTTTTTTTATGGTCTTCCCCTCAGGAAAACTCCCCTCCGATGCAGCCTCCATAAGGCTTTCATAAAGCAGCTGGGTGCTTTCATAATCCTGTTTTACCTCTTCAGAATGCACAAGTGCCTTTATGACAAGGGGAAATATTATTCCCGCTGCAAGCAGCATCCCTGATAAAGACAGCAGGAGCTCAGCCAGAAAAAAACCTTCATTCCTTCTCCACATTAAATCGTCCTCTTCCGATAAAAAATGTTAGTTTGTATTGCTCCCTGTCTGCTTTAATATAGAAGCTTCCAAATTTATTTGTAATTCCGCCAGGTCCATATTGAAAATACAATGGCATTGTTCCCGGCTTAATCTCAATGATTCCTGAATATTCTCTGCTAAAGATAGGATCAGCCGCAAGCTTTTCCTTAGCGAAATACCTATTCTCCTCTGGAATGATCTGAATAGCTACCTCTGTCTGGTGGGTTATGGCATAGTTTTGGGCATAAAGGAGGTCAGATTTTAATTGGGAAAAGAACATTATCTTTTCAAGATAGAAAATATGCGGTTTTAGAAGCAGGGCTGTAACCGAGGCAATAATAAGGAAAATACTGAGAACGAATAGCGACTCTATCAATGTAAAGCCTGCTTTGTTTTTCATCATGACTCTTCAGATTCAACCTTCCCATCAGCAGAAATCGTAATGGCATCTCCATTTGGACAAGTTGTGGTATCTGCATTGAGATATTCGGCAGCAACTAAGTCCTGTATATCCGAAGGAAGTGCTTTTTTATCGATTTCATATGCCTGAACCTGCGCCTGCACCATTTTAACAAACGCATCGCATCCCTTGCTGTTTATTTTAGAATTGTGTTTTGTTACATTGGGAATGGTGATGATTAAGAGCACTGAAATCACCAATAAAACAATCATCATTTCAATAAGCGTGAATCCTCTGTTATTGTTTAACATACGCCATTTCATTAAAATCCCTCCAGTAAATGAAACATAGGCAGCAAAACTGCCAAATACATCGAAACTATTAAAAAACCGATAAACATATATAAAACGGGCTGAATGACCTTAAGAAGTTTTTCTGTTTTTTCCTCTATTTTGTGCAGACAATGCCTGCTGAAAAACGTTAATTCCTGGTCCAGCCTACCATTTTTCTGACCATGTCTGATAATATTAGACAGTTCCCTTTCAAAAAATGGAAAACTCACAAGAATGTCTTCCAGCTTATTCCCTTCACGCAGCTTGAGCTTCACGGCTTTGCCGAGGACACTGTAAAAAGGCTGCTTTTCATTTTTCTCAAAAAGACTCAGCGCTTCAGATATAGATAAGCCCCCATTTAAAAGATAACTGAGCTGTACAGCAAAGAAGTGGGTATAGTAAAGGCGAAGAAATTGGCCTGCTGCAGGTACTCTTACCAGGATTTTTTTTTGCTGGATAGGGGAAAGTTTTCTGAATCTGACAAAATAGTATATAAGCAAAGCGACCAAGCCGAAGAACAGAATCAGAAGAAAAAATGGGAGAAAATCACCAAACAAATAAACGGCTTTCGTAAAAAAATTAGGCTGAAGCTGCATTGAAACAAATAAGGAAGAGAAACGGGGCAACAGGACTTTATCAACGAAAATAAATAAGAATGCGGTAATGAGCATCAGGAAAATCGGATAGGCCATCAGCTTTTTCAACTTTTCAGTGTCCCTGCCTTTTCGGAGCACCATATCGCTTCCTTCAAGAAATGCAGAAGCAAGGCCTCCGTGCTGTTCAGCAAAAAAAACATAGCCAATCAGATTTTTATTAAAGTTCATGTTTGAAAGTATTTGATAAAAAGGAAACCCTTCTCTCAATTGAGAGAGGCACTGCCTGATTTCATGTTTTCTTTTTAGCGGCAGCTGATGCACCAGTGACTCCAGCGCTTCAGATAAAGGGTAGCCTCTGGACAAAAGTTCCCCTGTATTCTTCAGAAACAAACCCTGTTCCTGAATGGTCCATTTATGCTTCTCCATCGTCATGCACCCACCTGCTGTACTCCGTTTCCTTTATATAGCCCAGAGCAATCCCTTTAGTTATGACTTCCTTCAGTGTTCGATACTTAACAAGGCTGTTTTCCCCTCTTGCATTCTTTATGGAGGCATTGAGCGCCCTTCCTGCAAGCAGCTCAAACACACTCGCCCTTTTCCACCTGCCATATCCATAGCAGAATGGGGAGCATTCCTTTTCACAATATGGACAATTCAATTCGACGAGGCGCTGTGCGGTGACCGCCACCAAAGTCTGCTCAATTTCCAGCACGTTCACTCCAAACTCAGCTAAACGGTATACAGCCCCCTCGGCATCCCGTGTATGCATGGTGCTTAAAACAAGGTGACCGGTGAGAGCTGCTCTAACTGCAATCTTCGCCGTTTCCGCATCCCGGATTTCACCGACCATAATGATATCCGGGTCATGGCGAAGGATTGCTTTTAAGCCTGCAGAATAAGACACGCCAGCTTTCTCATTCACTTGGACTTGAAGAACTAAGTCATTCTCTTTTTCAATGGGATCTTCCAGGGTGATGACATTGCGATGGAACATATGGGAGGTTTCATTCAGAAGGGAATACAAAGTTGTGGTTTTACCGCTGCCGGTCGGGCCAGTGAAAATAATTAAACCATGAGCATGCTTCAGCAGTGCCAGCATTTTTCTTGTCATGTCTGGAAAAAGGCTGATTTGGTAAAAAGGAATTTGTTCCTGCTGGGGAAGAATTCTGATAACGAGGCTCTCGCTGTGGCTTGATGGGAGGGTTGAAAAGCGCAGGCCAATCATTTGTCCGTCTACTTCAAGTGAGTATGCACCGCTCTGCGGCCTTCTTTTTTCACCAATATCCATTGATGCTGTAAATTTAAAATGGGAAATCAATCTGTCACACTCTTCTTTGGGAAGATAAAGCCTTGGAGTCAACTGGCTGCCGAACCTCAGCTGAATGAGTGTGTCTTTTCTTCGGGGAATGATGTGGATGTCGGAAGCATGGCTTCTGACCGCGTCTTTAATAATTCGTTCTGCCAATCTTTCAATTATACTCAACTAATTATGCACCACCTTTTTTAATTGTTCTGGATAATAATTCGACTTATCCAAAGCATTTCCTTCATTTTTCGGCAAATTTCTTTGACGAATTTGTGAATAGATTATTTATTTCTTTCCATAATAAAAAAGGATATAGCGAATTGATGGGCTATAGCCAAGCGGTAAGGCACCGGACTTTGACTCCGTCATGCGCAGGTTCGAATCCTGCTAGCCCAGTAGTTGTGGAAGGACACCGGATGTCCTTCCTTTTTCAATTTAGAATAATCTATTTAGCCATATTCTTAAATGCATCCGGATTATAGCCTATGACAATCTTATCTCCGTTTGTCAGAATCGGCCTCCGCAGCAGTTTTGGCTCCTTAATAACCATTTGCACCACTTCTGATAATGATAATTCCTCAAGGTTCTCTCCCAGTTCTTTATAGGTCTGGCTGCGGGTCGCGAGAATCTCATCAAGGCCGCTTGTTGTTAAAGAAAGGATTTTTAATAATTCTCTTGGTGATGGAGTCTCCCTGAAGAGATGCCTTTCTTCAAAATCAATTGAATGGGCTGTCAGCCATTTTTTTGTCTTTCTGCATGAAGTACAGCTGGGATATGTGAAAAATGTCAATTGGCTCATACCTCTTCACCTCAAAAATTCATTATTTTACCTATACTTATTGTATATTAATTGTACAATATATGTATACACTTTTGTATAAGTAATTAAACTTCATTTGTGAACATTTTCTAAACTTATAGTGATTACAGTGTTAACCTTAATTGGCTGTATTATAATGGAAGCAGGCCAGGAAGGCGCCAGCTAAATGCTATAAGTGACAGCTGATGACCTCGGGAATAAATAATCCTTTTGAGGTGACAATAAATGGAGCAAACATTAAAAATAACAAATGTGTTATCCGATCCAACCCGCTATTATATTTATCAATACATTACTAAACGGCATAAAGATGTTACTGTGCAGGAGATTGCAGATAATTTCAGCATCCATCCCAATGTTGCAAGGCTGCATTTATCCAAGCTTGAAGATGTAAATATGCTTGTTTCTGAAACAAAAAAAACGGGCAAAGGCGGAAGGCCCAGCCGGTTATATCGGTTGTCTGATGATGTTGTTCAGCTGCATTTCCCTTACAGGGATTATCAGCTGCTGGCCAAAATAGCCATGGAAACAATGCTTGACTTAGGTGAAGAAGGACGAAAAGCACTGTATGCAACAGGGAAGAAGTTTGGCAGTGAACTGATCGGGCAAGAGCTTCAACGGTATGGAAACACAGATCAGCTTACTTTTGAACAGAAAATAAACATCTTAAAGCATGCTGCTGATCTGTCAGGTTTTCACCCTGAATTTGATGCAAACGAGGAAAAGACCATTGTCTATTTCCAAATTTATAATTGCCCATTTAAAGAGGTTGCAGCCCGGCATGCTGAGCCAGTCTGCAATATGCATTATGAATTTTTAAAGGGGATGTTTGAAAGTCTGTTTGATTCCATTCAACTGGTGGAAAAGCAGAATATGCTCACTGGCTGTGATTCGTGCTCATACAAAGCAATTGTTGGAAATTAAAGGCATCCCCAGAAATATGGCGGAAAAAAGACCTTGCTAAGCTTTTTTTCCCGCCCTTTTCTGGACTATTTAGAAACCATTATTTACTTTTATTAAGCATTTACTTTATAATATTGTAGTGATGGACTTGTAAGGGTAAAAGGAGGGATACATATGGATCGTATGTACAGAGTATTAGGATTCTGGACGGGAATTTTCGCTGTTATGTTTTACCTTGGCGATATGTATACAACGTCCTTGATTTTCTTCGGCCAAACAGGATTTTTCCTGCTTTTAAGCTACTTAAAGCTTTCCGAACGTATGTATATTTATGTTTTTGGAGCATACTTAACTGTTTTCTTCGTAGGCTTCACTTACTGGTCAACATTTATGATGACACCTGGTGCCGGCGGCCACTAATAGCCGATAAAAAAGCGATGAAATCATCGCTTTTTTATTTTCCCTCTATTTTCTTCCCCTGCAGGATCAGGTGAAATGCTGCACTCATGCCTGAAGGAGTTATCAGACTTCTTATTGCCCTGTTTCTTTTGCTGACAGGAGAAAACGGATTAGGATCATAATGATTTTCAAGCTCCTGTAAAATGCCTGCAGACAGCAGGAATTCATCCTGTCTCATCATAAAATGAAAATTCAGCCCTTCTTTCTCTCCCAATCGGATCAGTGAATCAAAATGAATATGGCTGGTTATATCCATCTCGCCAGGGTGCTCGAGTACATTAGGAATTAAAGAATGCTTGTAATAACCTCTGAGACTTCCATCCCTTCTAATCGGTTCCTGCCATTCCTCATCTGTATAGCCATAATCGGCAGTCAAAACAAACCCTTTATCCAGAGCAGCAGAGATACTCTTGATCATCTGCTCCATTTGCAGAGGGATTTCAATTCTTTGGCCATTGCTTAGTGACAAACCGCTTTCTTCAAGGTATAAGGAAATATCTCTATTTGCTAATGGTACAGCTTGTTCTGCTAGCTTTCCGTCTTTTACGGTTACCATAATTTCAATCAATTGATCATTTGCTTTTTCAACCACATGTACAGGCAAGGCATCAAAAAGCTCATTTGAAAAAATCAGGCCGCAAAATGGAGAAATCTCGTTCCAGCTATCTATTTGTCTGATATGTTCGGAAAATATTATCTGCTCCTTCTGCAGCTTCCTGTGATAGGGGCTTGTTTCAAAGATATAATAATGAATCTCTTCATCAGAAATAAGATTCCACTCATCAAGGAAAGCTTTTGCAAAGCGTCCATTTCCGCCCCCTATTTCACAGACCCGAAATGGCAGCTTATTTTTCCCCGCCATTTGATGAAACCACTTTGATATGGTCCTTCCATATATATCAGAAACATTGCTGGTTGTAATAAAATCTCCCCCTGGCCCAATTTTTTCATCATCTTTCATATAGTAACCATATTCGGAATGATAAAGGGCCTGCTGGATATAGTCAGCATAGCTGATCATTTTTTGAGGAGTATTTTCTATATAATTTATTAGTAAATTCAGCATATAAACTCCCTTTTCGATTGAAAAATCTGGATTTCTGGAAACAGCCATTTTTATTGTTTTGGACACTGTTTTCACTATTGACATAGTGTTTTCCCTGTTATATTGTTAATGTAGTAGCTTAACTATATCCCCTCCCATTTTATATGAATAAAACATCCCCCAGAAAAGCCCTTCTCATTGGAGAAGGGCTTTTCTATTTTCCAATCAGAATCCATTCAGAAATGGATTTGAATCCATTTCCCGGCCAATTGCCGTAACCGGTCCGTGTCCAGGAAGCACTTCTGTTTCTTCAGGCAATGACAAAAGCTTATTATGTATACTTTCAAGGAGCTGCTGATGATTGCCGCCCGGCAGATCTGTGCGTCCGATGCTTCCGCTGAACAGCGCGTCACCGGCCACCACAAGACCAGCATCTCTAAAATACAGAGAAACACTCCCTGGGGAATGGCCTGGTGTCTCCAGAATGTTAAAGGTAAATTCA
Source organism: Bacillus sp. 22-7 (assembly GCF_010628845.1). Lineage (NCBI taxonomy): Bacteria > Bacillati > Bacillota > Bacilli > Caryophanales > Bacillaceae > Bacillus > Bacillus sp. 22-7. The sequence continues at coordinate 60,429 of NZ_NJQY01000016.1, forward strand.
CCTATGCTCAACTCTTGTTCAGCTGTTATAATATGGTCGGCAGGCCTTGCTTTTATCAGCTTTCCTATTCTAAATAGGTGAGAACCATTTAAGGCTGGATCCGGAAGCCACGCTGCTTCTTTTTCATGTATGTATACTGGGATAGAAAATGCATCTCTTATTTCGTCTACAGCGCCAATATGATCAAAATGGGCATGAGTAAGTATGACAGCAAGAGGTTTCAGTCCTTTTTGTTCGATAATACCGCTCAGTTTTCCGCTCTCTTCACCCGGATCAAAGATTAAACAATCTTTGTTTTCATTCGAAAGGACATAACAGTTTGTTTGCAATGGGCCAAGAGGGATCTGATTCCATTCCATTGCCTACACCTCCATAGTTGATTTATTTGTCTATTATTTTACACTATATCAGAATGGAATGCCTTATATCTGCAAAAGGAGTATAAGATGAAAATCCTATATGGCGTTGAAGCCGGCTATATTATTCAAGATGTGCCTGAATTCATGAACTTAATAAAAAATAATACTGAACTGTTCGATTTTCAGCAGAGCATCTTTTTGTTTGAACAGAGGACTCATGCGGAATTTACCAAAAGCGTCCTGGTCGATGCCGGACTATTTGAAGAATTTTTTAATCTTTATTACATAAAATCGGGTGTAAAGGGAGAAACTTTTGAAGACTTTGCGATTGAAACAGAAAGCGGAGTTTGCTTGTTCACTGAGCTCCTTAGCGCCTTTACAATAACCGGGGGCAATAAGGAAGATATCCAGATGGCTGTCTATCAATTTCAGGAGCATCTAGTCTTTACGGCGAAAGAAGAAAAAATGCCGGCAGTTTATTTTACAGAACTTCATCTAAAGGATTTAATAATCGGCATTGCTGAAGCATATGACATACAAGTGTCATTTTTAGACCTCGACAAATAGAAGAAAAAAATATAAAATAAAGGACGAATGTATATACTTGGGTTTTACATAATGGGTATATAACCTGAAGAATGATTTTGATATGGCTTTTGCCTGCTGATCACGAAATAAAGGGGGCTGTTTTAATGGGACTACCAATTATTTTTGCATTAGTCGCAGTTCTTGCAGCATTTGGTGCATTTAGTGCACTGAAAAACAAGAACTTCCTTGGCTTGGTTTTTGCTGTAGGAACACTTGCCGTTTTCGGATGGTTCTCTGTAATGACCTTAATTAACAGTGGATATCCTGCTGTTCACTAAGAAAAACACATCATGCTTTACCTTAAGAAATAAAAGGGCTTCCCTCAGTGGGAGCCCTTTTATTTTAGACATTTAGCCGGCTTTCAACTCTTTGGACCTTTTCTTCCATTTTCCTCTTAACATCTCTTCTGTCATCAATGCGGATATTTGTCGCCACTCTCATTAAGCCTTTTTCAAAAGGGACTTCATGCATTGCCTGAATAACTTCAAACAAATCAGGAAGCTCCCCTTCTATAATGGTACTCATGGGTGTCAGCTGAAATCGGATTGTGCCGCTTTCCTCGTACTTTTGTAATACACGCTGAATGTCAGCCACATAACTGCTGACACTTGGTGTTTCCGTTCCAATTGGAATGACTGTAACATCTGCAATTGCCATATCTCTGCTCCTTTGCCTGTTTGATTACTCGTTTTGTCCAACTAACGGGATGACCTCTTTTCTGTCGGTCATGATCAGTTCCTCAAGATAGAAACCTGTTAAACAGGCTTTCCCGTTGGGTGAACAGCTAAGCGGCGCGTTTTCCATACTATCGAAAAGCACTTCCTTATCACCGGTTTCACTTTCAACAGATATAAGCTGAAATCCCCCAGCATACATATCACTCTCAGCGCTGTACAATGGCTGAAAAGTAATGATTCCCCGGGGAGTCCAGTCATAGTACGGCACCAGCCAATCTGAAAACCTTGTCAAATGGGGTATTGAGAATGAAGCCAGCTCTTTAAAATCATTATCCATAAAAGTATACAGAGCTTGGTCTGATTGATCTGCCGGCACAGTAATGGTCATTAGCCTGTCCCTGGCAGCATCGAATTGAAAAATGTCTTCCTCAACGAGGGTTTCATTATTTCCAGCAATAGATTGCTTAACTAGGGGTGCGAAAAGTGACGGGTTTTCACTGTCCCAATCAAGGAAAATAAGATGATTTGAATCCCCCCATTTAGCAAAAGGCTCCCTTAAGTTTAATTCTGCTAATGTCCCTTTTGCGATATCTATATGGTAAGGTGTGAAATCCCAGTCTTCAGTAAATGAAGCAATTAATATAGACTCTTCATGATAAGGGTTCCACTCAACAGCAAAATCAAAGCCAGTAACATTTTCCTCCCAGACAACTTTTCCATTTGATTTTATAACCGTTAAGGCTGCTTCATATGTTCCAGGTGATGATCGAATCAGTATGTATTTGCCGGCTGGGCTTACCGTTACAGACGCAATCGGGTGTGAACTTTCATAGAGAAGCTCTTGTTCGCCTGAAAACAGGCTATAAGCATAAATCCTTGAAGCTGCGCCATCATTTACAGTGTAAACAATTTGATCATTGCTGAGCCAGCCATTTGCTCCCTGAAATTCCCCTTCTTTTATCCGAATAGTCTTAATGCTCTTGTTTCCATCTTCATCAGGTGGTGCGGAAGGTTCAGAAGCTTCTTTTTCCTGATCCTTATTCTGCTCTATCTCAGTTTTTTCAGGCTGTACGCAGCCGGTTAATAAAAATAAGGAAACCAGCAGAATAAAAGATAATAAAAGAAACTTCCTTTGATCTGCAATGTTTACCAAATCCGCACCTCCTTTTCTCCCTAAATATAAGTACGTAAATTGCATGAAAATGTTTCAATAAAAATAGAATTAATAAGCTTAATAGGAAAAAGCCGTTTTTCCGTTTTCATTTTGGAAAAGCGGCTGGTTTCCATAGAACTATTGGCATAGTGAAGTTAGTATGATAGTAATTTTAATGTCTGCTTGATTAAAATACAATACAGAATCAATTTTAAAGATAATTTTTTCACATATAAAGCGATGCAAGAAAAATGCCGAGCACCTCTTCATAAATATCATCATACTGTGACAGGGGCAGCGGATTAATGCCTCTTCCCAATTCAATTGTGAATCCCGGCATCCGGAAATCCTGTATAAACCAATCCTTATAACCGGCAAAGCTATCAATGTACTGGACTGCCCTATATCCGCTGACACGCTCGAACTCTTGCGCGATTACCTCCGATTCCGGCGGCTCCATTCCCTCAAATCCCCAATAAAACTCTGCACCTTGTGTATGGAAGGCCAGCATCCGATCGAATTGATTATCTCTTGCCAGTTCCGCCATCGCTATGGCTTCCGGTTCCGTTAACGGGGCTTCGCCAAGATAATCTCTTGGTGCCGGGCCGCTTTGTTCACTTCTCTGTTTCTCAAAGTCCCATTTGGCAGGAAACTGATTATTTAAATCAACCCCTCTAATATTAGCCTTCCAGCCTGTGAAATCAGTGCTGCCCCTATTTATTGAAATAACTTCCTCCCTGACTTCCGCTGGAGGCCCATTCAAAACCAGGTCAACCCCGTCAGGGTTCACCATTGGCACTACGGAAAGGTCAACCGAATTATACAAAGGCATTGTTGAAACTCCTCTTATCGGCCGGACATTTGTAATGGATAAAAGATAAGTGTTCAACAAAGCCATTAATATAGGGGTCGTAATCCATTCATTCGCATGAAAAGAGGCATTGATTTGCACTTTCTTATTCCCTTTTCCCAACCGTATTTCCTGAATCGGCTTTCCAAGAACACTCTGGCCAATTGTATTTACTTTTATAAACGGATAAATATCTGCCAGCATGGAGATATCAGCTGTTAATGCTTTATAATCATAATTCCTCCTGCCTGATACAATTGGGGAAATGACGCGCCTCGGCAGTTTTATAGCTGTACCAGGGATCAGGCTGTTCGGATTAAGGGATTGATTAACCAGGAGAAGAGCATCCACAGAGAGGTTGCGTGAAGAACTCAGCTTCCAAAAGGTGTCACCTGACTTAACCGTATAATTTAGTAATGTAAAGCCGGGAATGTTAATTTCCTGGCCTATTTTTAGTGATGCAGGATTAATCCCAGGATTAGCATCAGCAATGAGATTGACTGGCATCATAAAGAGCTGACTGTAATACCATAAGGAATCTCCTGAGCGGACTTTGACTTTCATCTTTTCTCCCCCTTTCCATCATTTCAATTTTATGAGAAAAAGAAAAAAAAGATGACTGTACAACTTTGTAAAAATGAGCAGCTGGTATGTAACCAGGGATTCTTGTCTAAACTCTCAATTTTGGAGAAAAAGAAAAAGCACCTGCACATCAGGTACTTTTCTCTCAGTTTACTTATTTTTTGCCAGCCAGGCTGCACCAATTACTCCAGCATCATTGCCCAATGTCGCAATATCAATGACTGTTGACTCCTTCACTCCTGGAAACGCAAATTTAATGAAATTTGCAATAACCGGCTTAAGCAGTATATCTCCTGCTCTGGAAACTCCACCGCCCAATACTATTTTCTCAGGATTTAACGTATTCGCAATATTTGCCAGTGCCAAGCCAAGGTGCATAGCTGTATTATTGACTGTCAGAAGTGATGTTTCATCCCCATTCCTTGCAGAATCAAAAACATCTTTTGCTGTAATAAACCCGTTGGCCTTGTACAATTGAGATAGAGCCCCTTCTCCGCCAGATTCCAGGCTTTCCAGAGCCTGCCGGACAATGCCTGTAGCAGATGCAATTGTTTCAAGGCAGCCAGTTTTGCCGCAATTACACTGTGCCCCGCCAACAGGAATGGACGTAATATGGCCTATTTCACCTGCAGCTCCGCTGACTCCCTGCACAATATCTCCGTTGGCAATTACGCCTCCGCCGACACCTGTTCCAAGTGTTACACAGACCAGATCTTTAGCACCATTTCCGGCACCCTTCCACATTTCCCCAAGGGCAGCACAGTTAGCATCATTATCAATAATGACTGGAAGTGATGTTTCCACTTCAAGCAGATCCTTCAGCGGGTAATTATCTTTCCAGCCTAAATTAACAGTGTTATATACAACTCCTGTTGCCAGATTTACTGGACCCGGCGCCCCCATGCCAATGCCGATAATTTTATCCTTGCTTAAATCCAATTCATCTAACTTATGGTCGATGGCTTTAGCTATATTTATAGTAATATTTTTTCCTTCTTCACTATTATCCGTGGGAATTTCCCATTTATGAATTATTTCCCCATAATAGTTAATAAAAGCAAGCTTTGTTGTTGTTCCGCCTAAATCTACCCCTACCAGCCATTTTTCTGCCAAACTCCATCACCTTTTCTTTCTATTTATTCTCTTTAAGATTCTGAATTTCCGTCCGCAGGATCAAGATGCTGCTCTGATAATCTTTTACATCAATAAGCTGGGAGTCATATAGCTCTGTTAATTCAGCAGCCATAAGCTCCAAATCAGCTTCCCGATCCCCTATGTAGATGATAGTTCCGTATTTCTTTAGAAACTGCTGTATATCATAAATGGTTTTCATTCTGTACCTCTGCCTTATTGATAAGTTTATACCACATTAAAGTATAATCTAAAATCCCCCCCTTCTCAAGAAGCGCCTAGAATATATAAAAAATCCCTTCCAGCAGGAAGGGATTTAGATCAGCGGTCCGGATCCTTTGGATGCAGGAAACGCGGCCGCCTGTTCTTCAATGGTATTGGTGACCTTAGCAATACATCCCTGAATGCTCTCAGATTGAAAGGGATGAACGGCCATAAATAGGGCACTCCAAAAGACTTCATTCTGGCAAGCATGATAATCATCAGCAGGATGCCAACTACATAGCCGTAGGTATGAAAAATACTGGTTGATATCAGCAGACCGATTCTTATCAGCCTGTTTGCCAGGCTCATTTCATAGCTTGGGGTTGAAAATGTACCAATTGCCGCTATCGCTAAATAAAGAATGACTTCATTTATAAGCAAACCCACTTCAACTGCTACCTGACCAATCATCAGGGCCGCCACGAGTCCCAATGCAGTGGCCAGGGCGGAAGGTGTATGGATTGCAGCCATCCTAAGCATATCAAGACCAAGCTCTATCATCAGGAACTGAACGACTAATGGCAGCTCTCCCGTGTCATTGGGCCCGATATAGGATAATGCATCAGGAAGCAGCTGCGGCTCTATCGCAAATAAATACCATAATGGCAAAAGGAAAATGGAAGCCCATACAGCTAAAAATCGGACAAATCGCAAATAAGCGCCTACAAGCGGCTTATTCCTGTACTCTTCAGCATGCTGCAGGTGATGCCAGAAGGTTGTAGGTGTTATGATAACACTTGGCGAACCATCGACGATGATGCAGACGTGGCCTTCATAAAGGTGGGTTGCTGCCGTATCAGGCCTTTCGGTATACCTTACCATGGGATACGGATTCCAATGGCGGCCTGAAATGAATTCCTCTATTGATTTTTCGGCCATCGGCAATCCATCAGTATCAATTTTAGAGATAGACTCCTTTATTTTCTTCACCATATCCGGATCTGCAATGTCTTCAATATAACTGACAACAATATCTGTCTTGGAACGTCTGCCCACCTGCATATATTCCATGCGCAGTGTTCTGTCCCTAATTCTTCTCCTCGTTAAAGCTGTATTAAAAACGAGTGTTTCTACAAACCCATCCCTTGAGCCGCGGACAACACGTTCAATATCAGGCTCCTGAGGGCCTCTTACCGGATATGTACGTGCATCAATGAGAATTACTTCATCGATACCATCCACGACTAGAGCAGTCGGCCCTGCCAGCACCATATCCACCACTTTATCCAGGTCATCAGTTGTTTCAACTTCAACGTATGGTATATACGTTTTTATCAGTCTGGATAGTGTATCTCCTTCCAGCTGGGCTGCATCCAGGCCGGCAAGCATTTTCATCAGATAGTGCAGAATGTCATCTTTTACAAAGCCGTCTACCAGATATAAAGCCATTTCCCTTTCTGCATATTCAACATCAAGCTGAATCACATCAAAGCTTTTTTCAACACCAAGAGCATCTCTAAGATACTCAATATTATCTTTTAGAGAAACCTTTACAGGCTCTCTTCTCGCTTTCTCCAAAATCCCCACCTCAGCATTCTGTTCCATTCTTTTCCTTGCATACTATTCAACATCATTGACATGCAAAAAAAAAATCATACCAATGAATGGCATGATTCATAAAAATTCGCAGGGAAATTCAGCTGTTATTTCCCAGGAAGTAAGCTGAAAATTCTGTCAGCATTATTCTATTTGATTTAACAGCTTTTGATACTCCTCCTGATCCGGCTGAAGATCAGCGGCCTTTTGTGCATAATTTCTTGCTTTTTCCGGCTGCTTTTCTTCTAAATAAATTAGTGCAAGATTATAATGTGCTTCATGAAAAGAAGCATCTCCCTTAATTACATGAAGCAGGTGCTCTTCTGCTTCTTTTAATCTCCCCACTTTTATTTCAGTATATGATAATAGAAAATAGACTTCCGGTGAAGCATTCCCTTCTTCAATAAAATCAGCAAGCATTAAACGAGCCTTTTCAAACTCTTCACCATTGATATGTTCCTCGGCCATTACCATAGCTGTTTGTTCATTTAATAGTCTTCCCGGTTCATTGAATCCATACTTCATCAAGCCGGCTGCCAGACAGAATGTTCCAGCTAAAAACAGCAGCTGAAGCAATGGCTTTTTCTTCTTGGGAAAATGCACAATGCCAGTAGCAAGAAATCCGCCAATCAGCCCTCCTATATGTCCGGCATTATCAATTCCCGGGATGGTAAATCCAAATGCAAGGTTGATTCCTAATACAACAAGTATATTAAAACCCATAGTCCGGAAGAAAAGGCCTGGATAAATGAGCCCAAAATATAAAAGTGCCCCAAAGCAGCCAAAAATAGCACCGCTGGCCCCTGCTGAAAGTGCAGGGCTAAAAACAAAACTGGCTAATGTTCCGCCAAATCCAGCAGCCAAATAGATAAATAGGAATCTTAAATTTCCATACACACGTTCCACTGCGGATCCAAGATAAAATAAGGCAAGTGTATTCATTAGTAAATGAAGCAATCCAATATGAAGGACAATCGGGGTTAAAAATCTCCACCATTCCCCATCTAGAATTAATGGATTAAATTTAGCCCCATACTTAATTAACGTCGAGGTATCTGTACTGCCGCCCATTGCTTCCAAAAGTAAAAAAACAGCAACTTGAATAACCATAAATATATATGTGAAAAAAGGCTTCCCAAAATTGAACATTTCCTTTTCTTTTTTTGCTGTTTTTACCGCTTTAGAAAGAGCAGTATGCTTCAGGGCATCGGCATCCATTTCCGTATAATTTCCGGACGGAAGGGTTAACGGTTTTTCGAAAATTTCTTCAACCGCATGCAGGCTTTCCGGTTTGCCGGATTCAATGATCATGCTTTGAACAGACGCTTTCCCATTTTCAGGCATGAAGGGGTCTGTGATGCGGAATTCATAGTCATCAACAGGCAGGTACGCAGAAACATAGATATTTAAAACCGGCATTTCCCTTTTTCCAAGCTGCTTCCTGACCGATTCAGCTTTTTCGGCCGTCACTTCAATATCCCGCTGCATCCAATTGCTCCAGTCAAGGTCATATTTTAAGAGCCTGATTGCCTTTATGTTTTTATCCTCCATCCTTTCAAGCCATAATTCATCCTGATCTCCAGATAACTGAATCATTCTGTACCCGTGGTCAGATATGAAATAATCCGCAAGTTTCCAAAATACATAATCCTCTTGAACAGCCAATTCTTCCCCCACTCTCTATATGTTGCATAATTACTATACTTTATTTAACTATAGGCAAAAAAGAAACCTTTTGTAAAAGAAAAAGCACCTTTACATATCGGCAAAATAAAAAGACCTATTACGGTCTTTTTACTTCAAGATTGCCGCCCTTCTGATGGCCCGGAAGAGAAAACAGAGCTCATCATCCTGTCGCGGATAAGCGGAAAACTCATGACTGAAGTAACCAGCAGCTTCCGCAGAAAAACATTCCCAAACATAACATTAATCAATCGATAACGGTTATGATAGGCAAAATAAGTACCCAGCCCAATCATAAAAATAGATAGTAATCGAGACATTGAATTCCCTCCTCTTCCTTATTGTGAGAAGAGGGAATAATTTTTATCCATTCTCTATAGCAAAATAAATTTCACCATTGATACAAGCTGATTAATCCTTCAATATTGGTTCCATCGTTTTCTTGAGAACATTAACTGAATGGGTAAACTGATTCTTCTCTTCGGTGTTTAGGTGAAGTTCAACAATATCACGAATGCCATTTCTATTGACTATAGCAGGCACCCCAATATAAACATCCTCATGACCATATTCACCATCTAAATAAGCTGACACCGTAAGGACGGAATTTTCGTTCTGAAGGATGGCTTTCGTCAGTCTGACCAGACCCATGGCTATTCCATAATAAGTCGCACCTTTTCGCTCGATAATATGATAAGCTGCATCTCTGACATTAAGGAATAACCCGTTAAGATCTTCCTGCCTATAGTTCTCTTCTTTCTTCATCCAGTCTTCAATGCTTTTCCCTGCAATATCGGCATGGCTCCATACAGGCAATTCAGTATCTCCGTGTTCACCAATTATATAAGCATGAACATTTCTCGTATCGACCTTGAAATATTCACCCAGCAGAAATCTGAATCTGGCCGTATCCAATATCGTTCCGGATCCAATTACTCTTTCTTTTGGAAGCCCGGAGTATTTCCAGACAGCATACGTGAGAATATCCACTGGATTTGTCGCAACCAGAAAAATGCCATCAAAACCGCTGTTCATGACATGCTCAACTATTCCTTTAAAGATTTTAGAATTTTTTTCTACAAGATCCAGGCGGGTCTCACCGGGTTTTTGATTCGCTCCTGCAGTAATGACAATCAAATCAGCATCTTTGCAATCGGAATAATCTCCAAACCAGATCGATGTTGGGGAAGGGGCAAAGGGCATGCCGTGATTCAAGTCCATGGCATCTCCTTCAGATTTATCCTTATTTAAATCAATCAGCACCAGTTCTTCTGTAACACCTTGATTTAATAGTGCAAACGCATAGCTTGATCCAACGAATCCAGTTCCGATCAGCACCACTCTGTTTACCCGATTTTTCATAATAACTCCCCTTTACTTAATTGTAGAGAACAGCAAAGTTACTTTATGCCAATAAGATATATAGAAGCATTCCCACTGAGGCAGAAGCTAAACCTGAAAAAAAATTAACAAAATCATTATCTGCAAAATGCCAGCCTTTTATCAAAAAGGCCGTCTGCCCGCAATGTTGTGCAGTTTCCACGATTGAACTGCATAGCGGGCACTTGTATTCAGCTTGAAAAAAAGCACCCAATAAAGAATCAATCAAATTTCCTGCAAACCCAAAAACTCCAATAAGTAAAACCTCATAAGTTGAAATGTCAAACAGCACATTTGATAGAAGGGCTAATATAAAAGAACCTGACAAAGCTGCAAGTGTTCCGAGAGAGCTGACAGCACCGGAAGTACCCGTTTCGATTGTCCTCCAGGTTTTCAGAGAAATGGGGAGTTTTTGACTTAATGAGCCAATTTCTGATGCCCATGTATCCGAGTTTGCTGCAGCCAGTCCGATAAGAAACATTATCAGCCAAACCTGTGATGGATCCAGCAGATTAAATATGCTGGCAATTGCGGCTATGCCTCCATTTGCAGCAACCTGCTGCCAATCCCTTCTTGATCCTTTTGCATGCTTATTTTCGAATTCCTTTTTTTTATGGCTTTTAAATTTTGACCAGAAGCTTGAACTTGCAAAAAAGAACCCCAGGACAAGAAGGCCATAAAAACCAAATCCCCAGCCTGCTGCCGCACCCACAATGAATGCCGCTATACTGCCTGAAAAGGTCAGTAATCGGAAATAATATCCGGCCAGGGATGTGATCAATATAAAAATAATAATAGCTATGGATTCAAACATCACACACCTGCTGATCGGTAATTATCATTTCCACCGGCTTGTCATGGTTTTCCACTGGAAAGCGGGTTATAACCTGCATTTCAAAAGCCAGTGAAACCGTTCTTCCTTTATAATGCTCGAGAAAACGATCATAATATCCTCCACCAAACCCAAGCCGGAAGCCGTTTTTCATGTATGCCAGTCCGGGAACGATTAAAGTATCGATTTCTTCACTGCGGACTTCATCCGTTTTTTCCGGATTTGGCTCCCATAATCCATAAAATACTGACTCCAAATCCATGAAGCTATTCAATTCACGGAACTCCATTTGCTTTGATTGAGGTATGCACTTCGGGACAACAACCCTCTTCCCTTCTTCCCAAGCTCTTCTGATGATCTGCCATGTATCAGCCTCAGGCGCCTTTGAAACCGTTATTCCTATCGTTTTGGCCTGGCTCCATAAAGTGGTGCTATAAAGGCTTGTGGCAATTTGATAGGATAGCTGTTCATACTCAGGCTTGCTCAATTCCTTCATCCGATCCTGCATTTGCTTCCTAAGGACCTTCTTATCAATTTCCATATAAAAACCTCCAGTTTTTACAAAGCTAACAATAATTTATCCAGAAAAGGGAAGGATACCCATAAAAAAAGTCAACAAAAAAAGCAGTAGGAATGATCCTACCGCTTATTTTGTTTCGCGATGTGCAGTCGAACGCTTGTCTCTTGGGCAATATTTTTTAAGCTCAAGACGATCTGGATTATTTCGTTTATTTTTTTTAGAAATATAGTTACGATCTCCACATTCTGTGCAAGCTAACGTAATGTTTACACGCATGTAATTTCCCTCCAAACTATGTTCAAACTAGTTCGTTCATACGACTTTTCTATAATATCATTTTTTAAATCGAAATGCTAGTACGTTTTTTTAAAAGTATCCTCTTTAACCCTGTCTATCAGCAGGCTGTTATACTGAAGCGTCTCTGATTTGCTGTTTCCGTTGATAATCCATGACTCCCCTTCTGCTGTTCCTCTGCCATTAAATACTGCATTAAGTGCGAAGATGCTTATTGCATTCCCTTGGGCCATAGGGTGGTATTTTAATGTTCCCTTCTTTTTGCAGTTCCATATTTGGTCACTGAAAATGTTCCAGTATGGCTGAATCGTACACTCTTCCATTTTTTTGCCGTTTAGCTGGCCATTGACCAAAAACAGCTTGGAATCAGCCATATGAAAGATGACATTTTCTGCGGGAGAAATGAAAGAAAGGTGTTCACGGGAAGAAAACTCATGTCTGTGCTGCAATAGAAGCTTAATCGTTCTGGGCTCGTCCGCATGGTTCGTAATATAGCATCTAAAATAGGAAATTTTAGAGTGGATTTTTTCTGTTTTAATTTGAACAGAAATATTTTCATCAGGAAACATTTCTTTACTGACATTTTCCATCCAGTAAGTTTTCCCGTCTATCCATAATCCGGGAATCATCCTCAATTTCCCGATCGGCGCTTTCTCCATTTCTTCATAAACATCAGATTGAATCCAATTTAATGTATTCATCTTTATGCACCTTTTTCTATAATTTTTTTAACATCATTTTAATGGCAGGTAAAATATATCACACCAGATCTTCAAGCTTCCGGCTGATCCGGGTTTCTTGAAATACTCTATTTGTTTCATCAGCAATGCGTCTCCAGCTGAATAGGCTTTCTGCGACCTTTTGACCTTGTTTGCCAATTGTATCGGCGGCTTTAGGGTTCTCAAGAAGAGCGGAAGCCTGCTCTGCGAAGCTGTGTGGATCTCCTGGAACCATGAACAGTCCGGAATATTCATGTTTAACAATTCCCTTTAACCCTCCTGTATAGGAAACGATCGCCGGCTTTCCTGTGATCATTGCTTCGAGGGCTACAATGCCAAATGGCTCATAATAACTTGGAAAAGCAGCGATTTCGCACTTCTGAAAGAGAGCTAATCTTTGCATGTCATTTATAAATCCCGGAAAAAGTATGACATCATCAACCTTCAGTTCTCTTGCTTTTTTTCTGTGTGCTTCAAGCATAGGACCTTTGCCGGCAACGATTATATAAGCATCCTGATACTTCTCTTTTATTATAGGCGCTGCCTCAATCAAGGTTTCAAACCCTTTCTCCCTCACCATCCGTCCAATGGAGAATATCAGCCTTCCGCCTTTTTTTACCGGAACCCCTTCCAATAAGCTGTCAGGATCATCAAGAAGTGATTCTTTGCTGATTCCGTTTGCGATAACAGCTATTTTTTCCCTGGCAATTGAAAATTGCTGAAGTACTTCTTCCTTCATATATTCACTGCAGACAATAACCTGATCTGATCCAATGATCAGCTGCTCTTCTTTTGTATGGATAAATTTCTGCAATTCTGTGTAAATCCCATTATTCCTTCCATATTCTGTTGCATGTATAGTTGTAATTAAAGGACAGTGCAAGCTCTCCTTTAAGGACAGGCCGCATGCACCTACAAGCCAGTCATGTGCATGAATGATTTCAAAGTGGTGGAAGGATGACAGTTCAATGGCTTTTTGCTCCATCGCCAAATTCAACCCCAAAATCCAGTGCAGAAAATTAGGATCTTTTTCATTTAGCGGCTTAACCCGGTGGATATAGATACCGTTTATATGTTCATAGCTGGAAAGAGTGCCGGGATTAGCAGTCAGTATATGAACCTCATAATCCTGTTTTAATCCTCCTGCGAGTCCATACACATGCCTTGATAAACCGCCTACTACATGGGGAGGATACTCCCAGGTAAGAAGAAGGATTTTAGGTTTATTATTAATGATACTATTATTAGTTAGTTCTGAAGTTACCGAGTCCATCATTCTTTTCCTTCTCCTTCACTCACTGATTCATAATAGGTGTATGTACTCACATTTACCGTCCATGCAGGCTGAACCTCAGATTCACTTTTTTCTTGGGAAGGTGATTCCTCAGAAGTATATAGTGCTTCTGAACGCAGTAACGGGATGAAATGAGTATCTGTTATTTTAATGCCCAGCTCAACACAATACACTTTGCCGGGTTTGAGCCCTTTAAAGGTCCATTCAGAATGATCGGACAGGATAACTTCATGATCACAGACTGCATTGGCTCCGTCAAAAACAACCCCGGTAACATCATAGATTCTTAAAGATTTTCTCAAGGAGGATACAGGCTTGTCCAAGTATAGTGATAGCATCTTCACCTTCTGAATAGACAATCTCCAGGATACTTTTGCCTTATCATCGCTTGAGCGTGTTAATGTCAAATGATCTTTCGATTGATTTTGCACAATGTTTTCTTCAGATATTAATTTATCCCCTAAAGACTCCCCGCTGTCGCGTTTCCCTTTATTTTGGATAAGTTTGGTCCACTGGTACTGTACCTTTCCTACTGTTGTATCAAGCTTACTGGCGATTTTACGGAATGACAGCCCCCTGCGGCGAAGCTTAATAATTTCATCTATCATGACGGCACCTCTTGCAATTATTTTCATAGAAAAAGGGTTCTATATGACAAAAAGCAAAATTTTATGACTATTTATATAACTCAATGTTATCACTGATATGGATAGCCTACAATGAACGGAAATTGTCGCTTCTTGCGAATGCACATGCCTTCCCGATTTCAAATAGAAAAAACTTTTAAAACGTTTGCTGAGCTTCTGATTCGACAGAGCTTCAGCGACAATTATCTTTAAATTTCACCTGTTTATGGATTATATATCGAAATTTGTCAATTTAGATGGTAAAATATTTCTGTGCAATGAATTAGAGGTGACTTTTATTGGAATCAATCTTACTGTCATTATTGATCTTATCTATAGGGCTATTCATTCTTTCAGTGTTTTTGAGAGATCCTTATAAAGAGCTGCGCGATGAAATGGACCAAATGTCCATGCAGCAAATCCAGGAAATGTATCAAATTAAAAAGAAATTAAAAGTATTGGAAGAAGAACTGCTCGTGGCGGATGAACCCTTTACTCAGCACGTTCCTGCAGAGCCTTCTATTCATTCTGCAGAAAAAAGGGAAGTTCATGAAATAATAAAAAATCAGGTGATTCTGCTTACCAGGCAAGGGCTGTCAGTAGAACAAATTGCAAGACAATCTTCACTCTCTCCTGATGAAGTAAGGACCATCCAAACAGAAATGAAATTTAGGGGCCATAGCCATGAATAAAAGAAATACCAGGGCATTTGCATTTGGCATCCTTATTGCTGTCATAGCCTTTGGCACAGCCTACTTTTTGAATAAACCGGAGCATACTGAAAATAGAACAATCGATGAAAACAGCGCAAAAAACTTCCTGCAGGCACACGGCTACACTGTATTAACAAACGAAGAATATACTCTCCTGCAGCAGAAGGACGCTAAAGACCAAAACGAGAATAAGGAAGTAAAAGAAGAACCTGCTGAGAATAATACGGAGCAGGAAGAAGAGTCTCAGAAAGTCTATCAGCTTACCATTGAGAGCGGGATGACACCCGGGGAAATCGCGTCACTGCTTGAAAAATCGAGTGTAATCGACCAGGCAGCAGACTTCGGCAATTACCTGGAGGAATACGGGTACAGCAAAAAAAATACAGCTGGGCACATTTGAACTGACCCATAATATGAGCTATAAAGAAATTGCTAAAATCATAACAAAAAGCTAAAAGGTTAAGATTCCTTTTAGCTTTTTTTACTGCAGCTCCTTTATGGCAAGGCGCTTCCGCTTTCTTGTCTAGCTCCAGCGCCTACCCCCTCGAGGTCACAAGCCAATCCTCCCAAAAAGGCAAAAAACGCCTTTCCGCAACGCTCGTCTTGTGCTTGAGGCCCGCAGGACAAGGAAGAGTTCGTCAGCATAAACATCGCACGACCAAAAGCGACAGCTTTTGGGAGGATGCGGGTCATGCAGACGTTGCCACAGGACGTGGCGACCTAAGTCTGCGTTCCTCGTGAACAAGGCGCTTCCGCTTTTCTTGTTAATTATTTAAATCATACTGGCGTCCTTTAACCAAATAAAAAATATGCTCTGAAATATTCGTAACATGGTCAGCTGCTCTTTCTAAATAACGGCAAATAAATGAAAGCTGGGTGATCTGCGGAAGGTATTCCGGTTTCTGCAGATTAATTTGCAGCAGCTCTTTAATGGTTTCACCATAGAGGTCATCGACCTGATCATCCATATCGGCAACTTTTTTGGCTTTTGCAGTATCTTCTTCAGTGAAAGCTTCCAGTGATAGACGCAGCATTTCAGTTGAGATTTCATACATTTTCTTTATATGTTCAATCGGCTTAATTAGCGGCTCTGACCCAATCCGTATGGTGGACTTTGCAATATTCACTCCAAAGTCTGCAATTCGTTCAATGTCTGTTGCGATTTTTATAGCCACAATGATGCGGCGGAGGTCAATAGCCACTGGCTGTTGTTTTGCAATTAGCAGAATGGCTAAATCATTTATTTCCTCATACAGAATATCAGCCTGATTGTCGTCATCAATGATTTCAAGTGCCAATTCAATGTTTTGGGTTTCAAGTGCTTCAACTGATCTATGCAGGGCCTCTATTGCAAAATTGCCAATTTCTATAAGCATTTTTTGAAGCTCCTGAAGATCATAGTCAAACCTTTCACGTACTGCCATCAATGTAATCCCCCTTCATCCATATAATAATGCTTGTATTCTTTCATAATCATTCGATTAACCGAATCGTCCGGTGATATAATCTTCAGTCCGCTTATCTGAAGGGGTAGAGAATATCCTATCCGTATCGGCAAACTCGATTACTTCACCGTTTAAGAAGAAAGCTGTTTTATCAGAAATACGGGCTGCCTGCTGCATATTATGAGTAACGATGATAATACTGAATTCTTCCTTAAGCTCCTGCACCAGCTCCTCTACTTTTAGGGTAGAGATAGGGTCAAGTGCAGATGTAGGCTCATCCATTAAGATGACATCCGGTTCAATTGCAAGACAGCGTGCAATGCAAAGTCGCTGCTGCTGCCCGCCTGATAGGCCATACGCATTCTGATTCAGGCGATCTTTAACTTCGTCCCAGATGGCGGCACCCCTCAAACTTTTCTCAACAATCTCATCAAGGATTTTTTTATCGCGGATACCATGAATTTTCGGTCCATATGCTACATTTTCATAAATGGACTTTGGAAATGGATTTGGCTTTTGAAAAACCATCCCCACATTTGTTCTTAAATCCTCCACTTTAAATGATTTATCAAGAATATTTCGCTCCCGGTATAAGATTTCTCCGGAAATTCTTACTGAAGGCACAAGTTCAACCATGCGGTTCAGCGTTTTAATATATGTGGACTTACCGCATCCTGATGGTCCGATAATTGCCGTTACTTCATTTTCATTGATGGCTAAATTTATATTTTTTAAAGCATGGCCTTCACCATACCAAAGGTTAAGATCTTTTGTATTATAAACAACTTTTTTGTTTTCTGCTGAATTTGGAGCTATGCTTTCTTTTTTTACATTTGGATTTGTTTTTTCTGTCACAACAGGCATTTTAGAAAACCTCCCAGGCTAATATCTTTTTTGGAACTTGTTCCGAATTAAGATGGCTATTGAGTTCATCACGAATAAAACAATTAATAATATCACAATTGTTGCAGCTGCCAGGTTTGCATATTCTGCTACTAGAGCAGAGTCGATTGTCCAATAATAAATCTGTACCGGCAAAATCGTAAATTTATCAAAGATTCCATCAGGAACGGGAATTAACAAAGCCGGTATTCCAATAACAACCAATGGCGCTGTTTCGCCTATTGCCCGCGATAATGCAAGAATAACCCCCGTAAGGATTCCAGGTAATGCTGCTGGAAGTACTACATTTTTAATCGTTTGCCACTTTGTTGCTCCCATTCCGTAAGAGGCTTCTCTTAGAAATTGGGGAACAGCACGGATTGCTTCCTGGCTGGCAACTACTACAACAGGAAGAACAAGCAGTGCCATCGTGAGTCCTCCTGCGAGAACTACAGAACCCAAATCTAACGCTCTTGCAAAAACAGTTAATCCAAGGATTCCAAAAACAACTGACGGAACGCCCGCCAGGTTGGAAATGTTCGTCTTAATAAATGAAGAAACGCGGCCCTTGGCTGCATATTCTTCAAGGTAAATTGCTGTGCCTACTCCAAGAATCATCGTTACAGGAGCAACTACAAGCATCAGCCAAAATGTTCCTGTTATGGCTCCCCAGATTCCAGCCCTTTCAGGATCTGTTGATAAGCGATTCATCAGAAAATCCATATTGATCCAGCTTAAACCATCAGCGAGGACCCGATAGATTAATACAATTAATACAACCAGACCGAATAAAGTGGCCAAAAAGAATAGTGTTTTAGCCAGGTTATTGGCAAGCAGGCGGCTGCCCATTTTTTTATGCACTTGTTCTGTATCTACATATTTCATTAATATTCCTCCCTAAACCTGCGAGAGATATACTGAGCAAGAAGGTTCATTATTAACGTAAACACAAACAATGTCATTGCAACAGCGTAAAGGCTATAATATAAGGTTGTTCCTGCGGCTGCTTCCCCGCCTGTTACTTCCACAATATAAGCAGTCATAGTCTGCATGGACTGTGTAACATCAAAAGTGAAATTTTTCGAACTTCCGCTCGCAATGGTGACGATCATCGTTTCCCCGATTGCTCTGGAAATTCCTAATACAAACGAAGCAATGATACCCGAAATTGCTGCTGGTACAACCACTTTCCAGGTTACCTCAAGCTTTGTTGCCCCCAGTGCAAGAGCACCCTCCCTCATCGCATTTGGTACAGAACTCATTGCATCTTCAGAAAGGGAAGCTACCATTGGGATAATCATGATTCCCATTACAATCCCGGGGCTTAATATATTTGTTGGTTCAAGACCAGGAATAAAAGATCTTAATAAAGGTGTTACAAACGTAAAAGCAAAAAATCCATAAACAATGGTAGGAATACCTGCCAGTATTTCAAGAAGAGGCTTTAATGCCTTTCTTGTTTTTTCTGATGCGTATTCACTTAAAAATATGGCTGTCATCAGTCCTACTGGAATCGCAACCAGCATAGCTATTAGTGTCGAAATGATTGTTCCCGTCAGCAAGGGCAGAACACCAAAGACAGCATTTTCACCTAAAGGCTTTAATTGAGTGCCTGTGAAGAAATCTATAAAAGGAACGTCTTTGAAAAAGGCGATTGTTTCCGTAATTAATGTAAGTACAATTCCAATAGTGGTCAATACAGAGATTGCTGCGATACCAAATAAAATTTTAGGAATTAACTTTTCAGTATAATTATTGACACTTCGAGATTTTTTCTTTTGTTGTATGATTTCACGTATATTCAACTTTTTTTCGTTATCGTGAACAGCGCTTTTAGCCAAATGGAAAACCCCTTTCATCCCTCTCATCCATAGAAGAACTTATTAGCTTATAATACCCGCAGAAAAACATTTAACACCACAAGAAGATGAGAAGGCTAACCTCTCATCTTCCCGTATTCAACACTTTTTAGAAACTTACTTCAATCCGTTCAAAGCATCGAGAGAAGCCTGGACATCTTCATCAGATAATGGAGCAAATCCAGTTTCTGCTGCAACATCCTGTGCATTTTCCATTGTATATATAGCATAATCAAGAACTTGCGGCTTTTCTTTCGCCATATTTGTATTCAGGTATGTGAATACCGGGCGAGTAAATGGAGCATAATCTCCGTCTTCTTTGATTGTATCTAATGATGGCTCAACAGGTCCGCTGCCAAAATCAACTTTTACTGCAGACAATTTATCTTTGTTGCTGTCATAGTAACCATAGCCAAAGAATCCGATAGCATTTTTATCTTTAGATACAAGATCCACTAAAGTTGAGTAATCCTGCTGCAGGTTAATATTTTCAGGAAGATCCTGTTCTTCGAGAATATTCTCAAACATAAATTCGTAAGTGCCGTGGTTTTCATTTGGGCCATATGTCTGAATTTCTTCATCTGGGAAATCAGGGCGAACATCTGACCATTTTTTCTTTCCTGCACTTGCAAGGAAGATATCAACAACTTCCTGCTGTGTAAGCTCTTTAGCCCAGTCATTTTCTTTGTTTATTACGATTGTGATACCGTCTAAAGCAACCTTCATTTCCTGTACATCAATTCCAAGCTCTTCTGCTTGTGCCTTTTCTTCATCTTTAATTGATCGGGAAGCATCATTAAAGTCAGTTCCGTCTTCGGCAAGGAATTTCTTAAAGCCAGCTGATGTTCCGGAGCGGCTTACTTCTACAGAGACATTTTCTTGTTCTCCCATATAATTTTCAGCCATGCGTGCCATGAATGGATAAACTGTTCCAGAACCATCTATTACTACACTGCCTTCAAGCTCTTCACTATTTTCGCCATTTCCGCTTGCACCTTCATTTGTATCTCCGCCTCCGCAAGCTGCAGTGAATGCCATTACAGCCGCCAGCATTAGAAGAAGGCTCATTTTTTTAAGACGTTTCATTTCTGAATTCCCCCTAAGAAAATTGGTTGTTTTGTCCTACGAGTATTAGAATAAGGGTTGACTGTTAACGCGGTTTTAACTGATTGTAAAGCTTTTGTAAATATGGACGATTCTTGTGTAAATATGTCGAATATGAGGTATAACATAATTTATATTTCCATCACGGCTATCTTACAATGCATATTTTAAGAAAAAAAACTGTCTCCCAATTAAATAGGGAGACAGTCCAACAAGCTTATTCATTTTCTTCATTTTCTTTGCGGGCATCTTCCTGCCCTTCAATTACTTCATCAATATTTTCCACTTTTTGAACAGACTCTTTGCTGTCGCTGCCTTTCTTGTGACGCTCCTTTTTAAGCTCAAAATAGGCATCCAGAACACGTTCGCCAATTTTTTTATTCGCTCCATGGTCCACGCTTCCCTGGTAGGCCCATGGTACTAAAACAGCCATGGCAATCTCTGGATTCTCTGATGGTGCATAACCAACAAGACTGAGATTCATGACCTCAGGTGGCTCTTTTCCAAATTTGCTGCGCTCGGGTCCATCATAAAAGGCCTCTGCTGTACCTGTTTTACCCGCCGGTTTATACTCTTTGCCGGCAAAATAAGAATAACCTGTACCGCCTTTTTCCTGCATGACTCTGCGGAAGCCTTCCTGAACACGGTCCATCCAGCCATCTTCAAGTTCAACCCTATTAAGAACCTTTGGCTCCATTTCCTGAACAATAGGGCCAAGTTCATTATTTTCCATTAATGGCTCACGGATTTCTTTTACAATATGAGGCTCCATCCTATTGCCGCCATTGGCAATGACAGACACATATTGGGCAAGCTGCATGTTGGAATAGGTGTCGTACTGTCCAATCGAAAGGTCAAGCATGAAACCAGGCAATGCACTCATTCCTTTAAATCCCGTTTGCTCATTTGGCAAATCAATCCCGGTCCGGACGCCAAGACCGAATTGAGCGAAGGATTCCCTTACAGTACTAAACGCTTTTTTATCTATCCATAAAGGCTTCTCGAACTCATATTTCCCCCCGCCTATATTGATGACAGTTTCAAACATATAAACGTTGGAGGAAAATTTAAGAGCATTGATATCATTTAAAGGGCCGAAGTTTCTCCAGGATTTTTTTACCGGTGTTCCTTTGATTTTTAAAGGACGATCATAAAAAACGGTTCCGGGATTAATAGCCCCCGTTTTATAACCGGTAAGTATTGTAGCACCCTTCACAGCTGAACCGACATTATAAGTAGTCGTGATGTTGCCTAATGCATCATCCTGCATTTCGGATTGGCCTGTGTCTTTATCCTTTACAATCTTTTTGCCGGCCATTGAAAGAACTTCTCCGGTATGCGGGTCCATCAGTACCACATAAGCCCTGTCCAGTAATGAAGTTCCGGATGATGCCTTGGCTTTACGCAATTCCTCTTCAATGATTTTCTCAACTTCCTTCTGAAGATCCATATCAATGCTCAGCACAAGGTCCTTGCCTCTTTGACCATCTGTAATGGGAATAGTTTCAAGGACATTCCCGGCTTTGTCCGTAATATTTTTCACTTTTGCCTTTTGCCCGTGGAGTACTTCTTCATATTGCATCTCAATGTAACTTTTTCCTACACGGTCATTACGGCTGTAGTCACGTGCCATATAGTATTCAATCTGTTCAGCCGGAAGACCTTCATCAGAGCTTGTTACTTTTCCAAGCACTGATTTCAAAGTATCTCCAAAGGCATAATATCTTTCCCAGTCGGTTGTTGTATCAACACCTGGTAAAAGCTGAAGATTTTCACTGACAACTGCAAATTCCTCAGGTGTTACTTTTTTATTCTTAACGATTTGGGGTGTTAAAGCATATCCGCTTGTAAATTCTCTGTAGATGGCAAGAACTTCAAGATCGTCTTTTGTCAATTCACTTAATTCCTCTTCTGTAATCCGATCCAAAGTGAGCTGATATAGGGCCTTATCCAGCTCCTTTTCCTTACCCTCATACTTCTTTTCAAGTTCTTCTTTATCTTTTTTAGTAACCTTTTCTTCTGCCTTTTCAGGATTCTTCATGATCCAGTAATCTTTCTTATCGCGTTCCTGAACCTTTTTGGTATCTTTGTCTATCAGCTTGGCCAGCTTTTCTGCCACCTCAAGCATTTCATCCTGCTTGTACCCATTATTAGTATAAGTGATGGCATTTTGCGGGGTATTATCGACAATAACCTGTCCATTTCGGTCAAACATTTTACCTCTTGGCACAGGACTGTTGACTGTAACATCTTCCGTTCTTTCAATCTCACGCTTATAATCATCGCCATAAACAATCTGAACCATCCCAAGCCGGAGGATCAGCATAGAAAACAATAAAAACACAGCAAAGAAGAGCATATTCAGACGGAAAGGAACATGGGTCTTCTTTTTCTTCCTATTCAAATTACGCACACTTCCTTTAAAAAAGTCTCATAATCCCATTCTAAAAGAAAATAACAATAAATTCTATAAAGAACCCTTTTTCGACAAAGATAATTTTATTGGTAAAAAAAAGAGAGAGGATTTCCTCTCTCATGCAGACTGAAATTGAATTTTTCTGACGAAAAAATAAATGACTGAATGTCCGGCTCCTATTATCAGGAGAAGAATAGGGATGCTTTTTTCTTCCTGAAAAAAAGTTACCGCAGCTAAAAAACTTAAAATCGATACTATACGTCCTGCATTTAAAAAGATTTCCCTGACGACAATATATTCAATCCTCATCTCCGCAGCCTTCCACCCTCTGCCAATGACGTCATAGGTTAATGAGATATAAGGCACAAGCAAGAGCGGATACGCTACAGCAATCGCGGCTGCATACATCAGCAGCTTTGGATAGGTGACATCAAATACAATAAAGAATATGGCCGCATATAGTAATAATCCGCCGATCAGTATGGCTCTTTTCCGATACTCTTTTTTCAAGAGTCTTGACACAAGATAATACCCTAAAAAAGATATACTTGAGTTGACCAAACCGTATGTGCCAAGAGCCAATTCACTGCCAGTTGATATAAAGACATAAACTGATATGACAAATATAAAGGTTCCTTCTCTGAGCCCCTGAAAAAAGTGGGCATTTGTAATCATGCGCCAATTCAGGCTGTTTTTTCGTTCTGCAAGAATTCTTTTAAATAAATACCTTCCATCTGCCGGCCGCCTTTTAAGAAAGAAGCTTAAAAAGACAGCTATTGAGAAAAGAGTCAGGGAAATTCCGAAGATAACGGAATAGCCGGTGAACTTTTCCATCCTTGAAATAATGAAACCCGCTGCAATCGGGCCAATCATACCCCCAACGGATGTTAGTATTCCAAGGAAGCCATTAAAGAAATCCCGATTCTCCGGCTCAGTTATTTCAAAAGTGAGTACATTGAAAGCAAGCCAGTAGAACCCATACCCTACCCCCAGCAGAGCCCCAAGAAGCAATAAGAAGTTCGAGGCGTTTGTTCCAATAAACAGTACGGTCAGATAAAAAAGGGCTAAAAAAATCACACCGATTCTCAGTACTATGACACGGTCAATCTTCTTCGCCCATCTCCCCGCCAGAATAAAAGTCAAAGGCTGCAGAACAACAATGGCCAGGTTATACAAAGCCAGATCACTGAACTCACCAGACTGCTTCCAGAGATAGATATTTACAAACGTGTTTGAAAGGGCAGCACTTAAAGAATACAGCCCGCCAATAAATAATAGCAATGTTAAATCTTTTGTTAAATCGACATCACCGATCAGTTTTTTAAATCTGCTCATAAAAAAACTCCCCTTTGGTTCTAAGGGTAGTCTCCTACAAAGCCACTGCGGTTATGCAATGATTTAGAAATTTGCACAAGAACCGCCGCAAATTCAATGTAAAAAGAAAAACACGGCAGATATAATCTGCCGTGCTGTTTGATTTATTATTTTGCAGCGCTGTAACGCTTAGAAACCTCATCCCAGTTAACAACATTCCAGAAAGAATTGATGTATTCAGGACGGCGGTTTTGGTATTTTAAGTAGTAAGCATGCTCCCAAACGTCAAGGCCAAGGATTGGAGTCTTGCCTTCCATTAATGGTGAATCCTGATTAGGTGTGCTTGTTACTTCAAGTTCACCATTGTTTACTGCAAGCCATGCCCAGCCTGAACCAAAGCGAGTTGTAGCCGCCTTAGCGAACTCTTCTTTGAAGCTGTCATAGCTTCCGAATTTGCTGCTGATGGCATCTGCTAATTCACCTGTTGGCTCTCCGCCGCCATTAGGAGAAATGATCTGCCAGAAAAGAGAATGGTTTGCATGACCGCCGCCGTTGTTGCGTACAGCAGTACGGGCAGCTTCAGGAACAGCATCCAGGTTGGATACCACTTCTTCAACAGTTTTAGAAAGAAGCTCTTCGTTCCCTTCTAACGCATTGTTAAGGTTTGTTACATAAGTATTGTGATGCTTTGTATGGTGGATATTCATCGTTTCTTTGTCGATGTTTGGTTCCAATGCATCGTAAGCGTAAGGTAATTGCGGTAATTCGAATGCCATAATAAAATTCCTCCCTATGTATATGATTTGGTCAGCCCCCGAAACAATTCAATCATTTATAAAATTCAGATTTTATAATGTTTCTAAGGTCTTTAGATTAAGATTACCAAAGTTGGATTTTTGTTTCAAACAAAATGCTTTGCTACATATATACATTATCCAATTTAGTATTTTTTAATCCCAACGAGCTTGCTAATTTAAGTCTCTTTTCGTATAAATAGTTGTTTGCGCCAACAATGTTATCTGTTGATTTCCGCTCCAGGCTGCTCAGCGAACCGCTGGGCGTGCGGTGAGCCTCCCCGACACTTCGCGTCTGCGGGGTCTCACCTGTCCCGCTACGCCCGCACGACATTGAATAAGCCCCTTGAGTAAACACCACACGAAGAAAATGCGAATGCATTTTCGAGGATATCGCACCTTCCGCTGCAATCAGCTCAGTAAATAAAATATAAAAAGCATCAAACCTTGCGAAAACAGCCTTATTTATAGAACCACAAAAAGAAAATAAATAATCATAACTCCCTGGATTACCGCTTTGGCTGCTGCGCTGCTGACAAATCCGATTACAGATCCGAATCCAATCTTTAAAGCATCATTAAAGTTTGTCCTGTTAACTGCGAGTTCAGCAATAACCGCTCCAAGAAATGGCCCAATCAGGATTCCCAGTACAGGAATGACAAATGGGCCAGCTAAAAGGCCGATTGTACTTCCCCATACACCAGCTTTTGAACCGCCATATTTTTTCACGCCCATCATATTGGCTACGTAATCAGCTCCAAACAGCAGGAGAACAAACAGCCCCTGAATCGTCCAAAATAGCCAGTTAAACGGATCAAAAGAAAAAAGAACTCCATAAAGGATAAAACCGCCCAGCAAAAACAGCACACTTGGTATAATTGGAAAAACCAAACCGGCAAAAGCGATAATAATCAACAGAATAATCAGTGTCCAATAAACTATCTCCACTATCAGCACCTCTTCATTAAAATAAAATAAGCAAGGGATTATCCCCTGCTTATTTTACCACTTATTCTTCGCCTAAAACAGCTTCAGCAATATTCACAGCGTGATCACCGATACGCTCCAGGTTGCTGACAATGTCGACATACACAATGCCGGCCTGTCCAGTGCAGAGGCCTTCATTCAATCGAAGAATGTGCTGTTTGCGGAGCTTTCTTTCCATCTTGTCAATCTCTTCTTCTTTTTTTACAACATGCTCTGCAGCAATTTTATCATTATGATCCAGTGCCTGCATAGCTTCTTTGACGGTGGAAATAGTTAATTTGAACATTTGCTCCAGATCTGCCATGGCTGAATCAGTAATGGACACTTTATTTGCCTGTTTATAATCAATCAGTTCTATTACATTTTCGAAATGATCACCGATACGCTCAATATCTCTTACCGTATCCATCAGCATTGTGTGCTCAGCAGATTCATTTGCAGAAAGTGAGCTTGTAGAAAGCTTAATTAAATAATCTGTAATTTTACGGTCAAGGTTATTAATTGCATCTTCTAACTGGTATGCAGTATCGGAATGTTTTTGATTGCCTGTTTTTAAATACTGAACCGTTTCTTCAAGTCCGCGTACAGAGAACGTTCCCATACGGAGCACTTCTTCCTTAGCTTGTCCAAGTGCAATCGATGGTGATTGTTCAATAAACATAGGATCCAAATGCTTTGCTTTATAATCAGCAACCGCATCTTCACCCGGAATGAGCTTAGTCACGATCCATGCCAGTACAGCTACAAATGGAAGCTGAAGAAGTGTATTAGACGCATTAAAAATTCCATGTGCAAAGGCAATTGTCATTTCAGGATTCAGATCCATTTTACCCTGCAGTGTTTCAACTAAGAATGTAAAAGGTTTTAGTAAGATCAAGAAAATGGTTGTACCGATTAAGTTAAACAGTACGTGTACAGCTGCAGCTCTTCTTGCAGCAACAGACGCTCCAATAGCTGCTAAAACGGCTGTAATGGTTGTACCAATATTATCTCCAAACAGAACCGGCAGTGCGGCATCCAGATTGATCAGTTCTTCAGAAAACAAGCCCTGGAGAATACCGATTGTTGCACTCGAGCTCTGAACGATTACAGTAAATACTGTCCCTACAACAACACCCAGAATCGGGTTTGAACTCATGCTGACGGTCAAGTCATGAAAAGCTTCCAATGAATGAAGAGGCTTCATTCCTCCGCTCATTAATTCCAGTCCGTAGAATAACGCACCAAAACCAAAGACGATTTGACCAAAGTTATTGACTTTTTTATTTTTAAAGAAAAACAATAGGATTGAGCCTAAAGCAATGATCGGCAGAGCATACTCACCGATATCAATCCCAATGATGAATGCAGTAACAGTAGTTCCTATATTAGCCCCCATAATTACACCTATCGCCTGGCGCAAAGTCATGAACCCGGCTGATACTAAACCAACTGTAATTACAGTAGTTGCAGAGCTGCTTTGTATAAGGATGGTGACAAGTACACCCGCCAATACCCCCATTAGCGGATTTGTCGTAAAACGATCTAATAAATCTCTCAGCCGGTCACCAGCTGATTTTTGGAGCCCGTCACCCATGAACTTGATTCCGTAAAGGAAAATACCAAGTCCCCCCAAAAATTCAAAAAGCATTTGCTGAACATTTAGTTCCACAATTTTCAACCCCTATAATTTATTCGACATGATTCATCAAACCCCATACAATTATTAATGTTATTCAAGATAAAAGTAAATATAATCAGAGCCAAATTTACAATACCTTAACATTGACCCCTAATGTTACAGTTTCATTACAAAAACAGAAGAAGTATTGCTTTAATACCAAAAGAGTATTTCCCTTGTAACTCCTAGGAATTTGGCTAAAATAAGAATGTGAATCTCAAAAAGGGTGTGTGCAAATGAATATTTTTGTTCAGTTTTATAAAAGTTTGTTTTCTCCTAAAGATATTGCTTTATTCAGGCATCAGGGAATAGGCAAGACTATTTTGTATGTGTTTTTCCTTACCCTGCTGTCAGTATTGCCAACCGCATTTTATTCAGGGGCAGGAATCATGAATGGCTTCAATGCTATTGATGAAACCATTGATAATCAATTACCCAATTTTGAAATAAAAAATGGACAGCTTTACACAGATGAAAAAGCACCAGTTACCATCAGCAAGGATGACTTTACAATCATTGTTGATTCGACTGGTGCAGTTGACCCTTCAGTTCTAACCGAAAGCGGCAATACGATTGCTTTATTGACAAATGAAGTCTACATACGTGCAGAAGGACAGGAACAGACATATCCATACTCGATGCTGTCGGGCGGCACAATTTCCAAAAGTGATCTTTCCGAGTTCCTTGTTTCTGCAGAATCCCTTATGCCGATTATTATTCCCTTAATAGGGATTCTCATTTATATCTTTGCAGCGGGCATTCGATTTATTGAGATATCCATGTTAGCACTGGCAGGCCTTCTAATCAAAAAAGCACTTGCCAAAAAACTGGAATACCGCCAGTTATGGCGCATGTCTGCCTACAGCATTACTTTGCCGGCCATTTTCTTTGCTATCATGTCAGCCCTGCAAACCACCGTGCAAAACGGGGCAATTATTAACTGGCTTGTTTCCCTTATTATTCTTCTGCTGGCCATTAGGGAAGTTCCCGCTCATAACCCAAAATAAAACGTGCACCCGCGCGTTTTTTATTTTGCATTAAAATAATTCTCTTGTGTCTGCAGAATAATAAAAAGAGATCTTTTGTTGGTCTAAGCACGATAGGACAAGCATACATATTGGGTAAACATGCTATTTGCAGGAGGTTTGTCCAATATGAAGAAACTCGCGGGAGTATTGCTTTCAGCCCTTGTAATTTACGTAATTTTTTATGACCTGAATCATGGTACACTCCCAGCTGGGCATAACCCGTCTATGGAGGCCAGCACAATTCCATCTGCAGAAACAGACGCAGGCTTTTTTGAGAAAAAGGTCAATCCGGGAGAGACAGTTCTTTCAATAATTGAACTAAACCTTGATGGGCCAATTCCGGTTGGCATAGACCAGGTGGTATCTGACTTCTCGGAATTGAACAATGGATTGCAGCCTGAAGAAATTAAATCCGGTGAAACCTATAAATTCCCAAAATATAGTCAGGACAACTAATCATCATTCTTGTCAACATCAGCGGTTCATTGATACAATAGAGTGGACCTTCTCTAACAGCGCACTATTCAGCTGTTATATGAATAGATAAAAAGGAGCGAATCTCCATTGAGTGAAATTATACATCGCACGAAAACAAGGCCTGTAAAAGTTGGGCCTTTAACAATTGGCGGAAGCAATGAGCTGTTCATCCAGAGCATGACCACAACAAAAACACATGATGTTGAAGCAACTGTAGCCGAAATTAAAAGGCTGGAAGAAGCAGGCTGTCAGATCGTACGTGTTGCTTGCCCAGATGAAAGAGCTGCAAATGCCATAGCAGATATTAAAAGACAAATTAACATACCTCTTGTTGTTGATATCCACTTCGATTACAAGCTGGCTCTTAAGGCTATCGAGGGCGGAGCAGATAAAATCCGCATTAATCCCGGAAATATCGGTAAACGAGAAAAAGTGGAAGCAGTCGTCAAGGCTGCCAAAGCAAAAGGAATACCTATCCGGATTGGGGTAAATGCAGGTTCTCTTGAGAAAAGAATCCTCGAGAAATACGGATACCCTACAGCAGATGGCATGGTTGAAAGCGCCCTGCATCATATCAAAATCTTAGAAGACCTTGATTTCCATGACATCATCGTTTCTATGAAGGCTTCCGATGTGAACTTGGCCATTGAAGCATATGAGAAAGCTTCACAAGCTTTTGACTACCCTCTTCATTTAGGTATAACAGAATCAGGTACACTTTTTGCCGGTACTGTGAAAAGCGCTGCTGGACTCGGGGCAATATTAAGCAAAGGCATTGGAAACACATTAAGAATTTCATTGAGTGCAGACCCGGTTGAAGAAGTCAAGGTTGCCCGCGAACTTCTTAAAGTGTTTGGCTTATCCTCCAATGCTGCCACGCTGATCTCCTGTCCAACATGCGGACGGATTGAGATTGACTTAATCAGTATTGCTAATGAAGTGGAAGAATATATTCAAAAAATTAAAGCGCCCATTAAGGTTGCTGTATTGGGCTGTGCGGTTAACGGACCTGGTGAAGCCAGGGAAGCTGATATCGGCATTGCCGGCGCCCGCGGAGAAGGTCTTCTGTTCCGCAAAGGCCAGATTGTAAGGAAGGTTCCAGAAGAAACGATGGTCGAGGAACTTAAGATTGAAATCGACAAAATCGCTGAAGAATATTTTGCAAAACAGGAAGAAGAAAAAGCACAGTCAGAAAGCCTGCAGCCATAGAAAGAACCGCACGATAAATTAAACAGAAAAGCCTGGCACCAAATTATATTTGGAAGCCAGGCTTTTTTCTTATTTTCTAAAAAAACGGCAGTATAAACATACCGACAATAATGGAAATCGCTCCTATGGCAATCGCCCAGCCTCCAAGGCTTTCTGAACCTCTTCTTCTTGCGATAAAACCTAGGACAATTCCTGTTGCTCCAAAAAGAACCGGCAGTACAAACAAAGATAAAATGGAAAGTGCCAGGGCTGCATAACCAACTCCTCTGCCGGCTGCAGCGGTTTCATTCTCTTCATCCCTGTCCAATGATCTATTGTAGACTCCTGGCGCTGCTATTTCTGCTGAGGTCTCCTCAGAATAATTGGCCTGAACTGCTTCTTCTTCGATTTCCTCATCCCGATCAAGCGACCTGTCATAGACACCCGGCGCCGCTATTTCTGCAGCAGCTTCTTCTGAATAATCTGCTGCATCTGCTTCACCAATTCGTTCACTGTATCGAAGGTCATATTCTTCATTGGTGCGATCTTGGTCTGCCATCATGATCCCTCTCTTTCTTTGCGGTGTTCCTAAAGCGTATTGTTTGCTTAATGGAGCATTTATAGTGTTTGCGATAAAAGACTTTTTTAAGATGTTAATGTTTAACTGTGAAATCTGGCCTGCAGCACTCTTTTGCAAGGCCACGACTTTTGTTAAGATAAGGGATATATGCATTAAAGGAGATTATTAAAATGAAGAAGCGCTTTGGCATCGATATAGACGGAACGGTTACCAGCCCTGAAGCCATGGTTCCGTATTTAAATGAAGCATTTAATTTGAATATTACTTTAAATGATATTAAGCAATACGATTTAACACCTTTAGTGACGATCTCAGAAGAACAATTTGCACATTGGTTTTATGAAAATGAGCCCATTATCTACAAAGAATCCCCCCTGGCAAAAGGCGCAAAGGAAGTTCTGACCAAATGGAAACGGGAGCATGAATTGTATTTTATAAGTGCCAGGGGTTCTCACCTGCAGCAAGTCACAGAGGAATGGTTTTTAGAGAACGCTTTGGAGTTTGATCATATCGAACTGATCGGAAACCATGATAAAATCGAAGCTGCCAAAAAGTATGAGGTGGATATCTTTTTGGAAGACAAGCATGATAATGCGGTCATGATTCATGAGGCTTGCGAAATTCCTGTCATTTTATTCGATACACCCTATAATCAGGATCCCCTTCCCAATGGCGTCATAAGAGTCCGAAACTGGAAGGAAGCCAATGCATGGGCAGAAGATTGGCTTCAGCAAAAAAGAAGCATGGAAAAATAGCTCCATGCTTCTTTGTTTGTTCCAGTATTAAAAACACTCCGGGCATTTACCATATATTTCAAACTTATGTCCTGAAACATCATAGCCCTTTAGATTTTCCTGCACCTGTTTCATAGGACAGACTTCAATTTCTTTCGTCTTTCCGCAATCCAGGCATATAAAATGATGATGATGATGATCATGAGAGCACGTAAAGCGGAAGTGTTTTTCGCCTGACAGCTCAGTCATTTCAAAAATACCCAGTTCTACGAATAACGATAAATTTCTGTAAATGGTATCAAAACTAAGTCCAGGGTAATTATCTTTCATTTTTTCCAGAACATCTTTAGCCGTTATATATTTATCACTGTCGGCAAACAGCTGAAGCATTTCTTCCCTTTTCCCCGTATGCTTATAGCCTTTATCCTTTAAAAGCTGCATGGCTTCATCAACATTCATTCTTTCCACCTCTTTTTTGCTTTTAAATCATCTGGGATAGAAGTCACATATATTTATGCCGGCCTCATGCCCGCAAGTTTTTTCAGCAATATTGTTGCAATCAGTATTAATACAGCAATCATAACGATTGTTCCGCCCGGCGCCAAATCAATATAGTAGGAAATAGTCAATCCGCCCAGAACTGATATTTCACCAAAAAGCATGGACAGGAAAATGGTCTGCTTGAATCCTTTTGCAATTCTGATGCTCGCAGCAACCGGCAATGTCATAAGGGAGGAAACTAATAAAATACCCACTATTCTCATGGAAGCAGCTATAACCAGGGCCACCATCACAATAAATATGAAGTGGACACTTTTGGCAGCTATTCCGGATGCCTTGGCATGCTCTTCATCAAATGACAGCAAAAACAATTCTTTATAGAGCAAGACCACAAGTGCAATGACAAGCACGCTGATAATCAAAATAGTCCATAAATCAAGCCGGCTGACTGCACTGACGCTGCCAAAGAGATAACTGAATAAATCTGTATTGAATCCGTCAGCCAGTGAAATGAATATGACTCCAAGCCCAATGCCGCCAGATAATATAATGGGAATAGCCAGCTCCTGATAGTGCTTATAAACAGCTCTCAACTTTTCAATAAACAACGACCCGGCTACTGAAAAAGCCATCCCCATATACAAAGGGTTCAACCCGCTCAGACCGATAAATTTCTTTTCGAGCAGCAGGCTTGCAGCGATGCCTGCAAGTGTGACATGGCTTAAAGCATCGGCAATTAAAGATAGCCTTCTGACAACAATAAACACACCCAGAAGAGGAGCAATGATCCCGATGATCATTCCAGTTAAAAAAGCATTTTGTAAAAATTCATATTGAAGGATTCCCGAAATCATCTGCCTGCTCCTTTATCGTGGTGGTAGTGATCATGGTGATCATGGTTATGTGTCAGGACATGTACATCATGTCCGTAGATTTCCGACATTTCATTTATATTCAAGCTTTCAAATTCTGCTGTATTTCCATGGAAATGCAAATTTTTATTCAGGCATGCCACATGAGTGACTTTATCAGAAATTGTCCCAATATCATGCGTAACAAGCAATAAAGTAATGCCCAGCTCCTTATTTAAATCATCCAGCATTTCATAAAAGGACTGAACATTTTTCACATCCACACCTACTGTAGGTTCATCCAATATTAATAATTTCGGGTCGCTTACCAATGCCCGGGCGATGAAGACCCGCTGCTGCTGCCCGCCTGAAAGCTCGCCAATATTACGTCCTGCATACTCATGCATGCCAACAGATTCAATTGCACGCATAACTTTTGCCTGATCGGCCTTGCCCATAAATTTAAAAAGCCCCAGCTTCTTTGTAAGGCCGCTTGAAACGACTTCAAAGACTGTTGCCGGGAATCCTGTATTAAATGAATTTGCCTTTTGAGAAACAAATCCAATATTCTGCCAATCCTTAAATCGGCTGATTTCCTGGCCGAACAGTTTGACGCTCCCCTTCTGCACTTTAAGCAAATTCAGAATAAGCTTTAAAAGGGTTGATTTACCCGACCCATTGGGACCTACAATTCCGAGGAAATCTCCTGAATTAATGGTCAGATTGATATCCTCAAGAACATTCTCTTTCTCATATCTATAAGATACATGAGCTATTTCAATTATTGGCTGTTCCATTTTTATCACCTAAAATATTAAGAATCATTACGATTTACTAACACAGTATACAGGAACCTGCATTTAAAGTAAAGGTACATGCTTTTATCATAAATCTTAAAACTTATTGTCACTATTCACATTCTTCACTCATACAGTACTGAGGAGGAGTGATGAAAGTGAAAATATTCGAAAACATCATTAATCATAAATTAAGCAATATAACCGCAGATGAATTATTAAAATATGGGGAGCAGTTCAACATCCAGATAACAAAAGCGCAGGCCCAAAAAATTGCAGATCATTTGAGAGGCAAACAGGTAAACATCTTTGATGACCGGGAAAGGACAAAAATCATAAAGGAAATTGCCAGGATTGCCGGCCCGGAAACTGCAAGGGAAGTAAACAGGCTTTTTTTGCAATTTACAAAATAGAACTTAGTTTATGATACTTAATTTCTCATGCAAAAAAGCTGTGCAGTCCAGGCACAGCTTTTTACTATGTTTATACAGCCGTAATAGCTTCTAATAAGCTTTCATTGAATTCCTGGCTGCGCAGCATATCAATTTCATGTTTATAAGGGGCTTTTTTATTATTTTTATCTTCGCCAACATAAGGAGTCTCCAGAATTTTAGGGATATCCTTTAATTGAGGATGATGGACAATATAATTTAACGCGCTGAAGCCGATGTGGCCGAAGCCGATATTTGCATGACGGTCTTTACGCATTCCGCGCTCATTCTTGCTGTCATTGATATGGAGAACTTTCAGGCGGTCAAGTCCAATAACTTTATCGAATTCTTCCAATACCCCGTCAAAATCATTCACAATGTCATATCCTGCATCATGTGTATGGCAAGTATCAAAGCATACAGATAAGTGGTTGTTATAATTGACTCCCTCTATAATCATAGCCAGCTCTTCAAAGGACCTTCCACACTCCGATCCTTTTCCCGCCATGGTCTCAAGTGCTATCTGCACATTTTCTTCGCCGTTTAAGACTTCATTTAAGCCTTCTACGATCTTTTTGATGCCGGCCTCTGTTCCTGCCCCAACATGGGCGCCGGGATGGAGAACGATCTGCTTAGCTCCAATCGCTTCGGTGCGGTCGATTTCAGATCGAAGAAAATTAACGCCTAATTCAAATGTTGATGGGTTTGAAGTATTCCCGATATTGATAATGTAAGGAGCATGTACAACAATATCAGCAATCCCGTTCTCTGCCATATGCTTCAGCCCGGCATCAATGTTCAGATCTTCGATTTTTTTTCTTCTTGTGTTTTGCGGAGCTCCTGTATAGATCATAAATGTATTGGAGCCATATGAAACAGCTTCTTCACTTGCTGCTAGAAGCATTTTTTTCCCGCTCATGGAAACATGTGATCCAATTTTCAGCATGACAATACCTCTCCCTTTATTTCTTTATTTACGCTTGATTCTTCTTTCG
This sequence comes from Bacillus sp. 22-7, assembly GCF_010628845.1. NCBI lineage: Bacteria > Bacillati > Bacillota > Bacilli > Caryophanales > Bacillaceae > Bacillus > Bacillus sp. 22-7. The sequence goes on from NZ_NJQY01000016.1 coordinate 95,673, forward strand.
CGTTTTTTTATTTTGTCCATTTCCCATTTCATTTTCTTTTTGTAGCCTGGTTTTACTTTTTTCGGCTTTTTCACCAATGAAGCGGCTTTTTTATCAATGTCATCTGTTTGTTTCTGTCTTGTTTTCCGCTTGTTGCGATTTTCCAGGTCTGTCCATTCACCTTTTTGCAGATCTTTGTGCCTGAATTCGATTCCCATTTTTTCAAGTCTGTTTAATGCATCCTCATCGGAAATCTCATACACTGTTACAGCAATTCCTGAGAAACCTGCACGCGCTGTACGCCCAACCCGATGTATATAAAAATCAAGATCAGTTGGAAGCTCATAGTTGATTACATGGCTGATTCCCTGTATATCAATGCCCCGGGCAGCCAGGTCTGTAGCCACAATATATTGAAACTCAAGGTCGAGAATCTGCTTCATCATTTTCTTTCTTTCACGCGGGTTAAGGTCCCCGTGGATACGTCCGACTTTCAGGCCTTTGCTGATTAATCCGTCTGCCACTTCATCTGCTTTTTTCTTGGTGTTGGTGAAAACAATGGCTAAGTAAGGATTTAAGGAAGTCAGTGCCTGATAGACCAGCTCCACTTTATTACGGTGTTTGGATGGAAGAAGCCAGTGCTCAATATTGGCTGCTGCGGCCTGCTTAGGCTCCACGTGAACATATTTAGGATTTTCCATGTATTTTTTCAGGAAAGGCTTCAGCTTCTCTGGAATGGTAGCTGAGAACACCAGCATCTGGAGCTTCTCCGGCATCCTTGCTGCAATCTGATCAACATCTTCAATGAATCCCATATCGAGCATTAAATCTGCTTCATCCACAATAAGGATTTCGGCAGTATGCACAAATAATGCCTGTTCTTTTACAAGATCATTGATCCTTCCCGGTGTGCCTACAACCACATGAGGCTGTTTTTTAAGCTTTTCAATGGTTCTCTGCTTGTCCGTACCGCCAATATAGCAGCGTGCAGTTATTTCTTCTCCCTCCGGGCAATGCTCTGTAACCTTAAGAATTTCATGATATATCTGATTGGCAAGCTCTCTGGTTGGAGCTGTTATAATAGCCTGAACCTCCTGACGGGAAGGATCAACCTTATGAAGGATAGGCAGCACATATGAGTGCGTTTTTCCTGTTCCTGTCTGTGATTGCCCTATTGCGCTTTCACCCTTCAGCACGGCAGGGATCATTCTTTCCTGAATTTCTGTCGGCTCAAAAAAGCCAAAATCTTTAACCGCTTCTATAATAAATGGCTTTAAATTAAATCGGTCAAATTTCGTTTCGTTCATATAAAAAACTCCTCAATTATTCAGATTTGCCTTGGTTCAGGCTTCATCCGAAACATATATTAGTGAGTAAGATCTACTAGTATCAACTGACAACTTGCTGGTTCCGAGCTTTTCTTACATCCTGTTATTATAATAAAGTTTCCTGCAAATAACCACTCAAACAGGCATTTATATTTTTATGATGAGCTTTTTAGGTGATTTTAATAAATAAATTGGTTTCTTCTGCATAATGCCTAAACCAAAATGGGATAAACGCATACTTTATAATATGAATTTTTATTTAAGAAGAAGAACTATGCAGCGAAAGGAGGCCAATTAATATGATGCCAGGATCAAGACCCCCTATGCGCGGAAGGATGCATCCCCATCCTTTTATGACCCCGATGCAGGGTAGACCTCCCATGGGGCCAATGATGGGCGGTCCTCCGGGAATGAAACGCGGAGGAGGATTGCTCTCCAAAATATTAGGAAAAGGAAATGCCCAGCCTGGAGCAGGAATGGGAGCTGCAAGAGCTGCAGGGGGCTCGCAGGCAGGCGGTGGCATCCTTCAGTCAATAAGCAACCCATCTTCCATAAACGGTTTTTTAACCAACACTCAAAAGGTCTTAAATACAGCACAGCAGATCGGACCTATGGTTCAGCAGTATGGACCGCTGGTCAGGAATCTTCCTGCCATGTGGAAGCTTTATAGAGGCATAAAGGATGCACCTGAAGCTGATGAGACAGCTTCAGAAGCTAAAGCGGAATCCCCTCAGGCAAATACAGAAAAAAAGAAACAGAATTCAAGGCCAAAAAACATCAATAAGGAGCATGAGATGGAACAGCCCGCTGCCAAGCGATCATCAGCAGAAGGTATTTCCAAACCCAAATTATATATTTAAAGAAAAGGATGCCGGGGCATTCTTTTTTCTTTTTCTTTAAGAAAAATTACTCCTTTTGTATTATCGGTTTATCTCTTATATAATAAAGATGCAATATGGAGTTTTTCCGTTTAGAAACAGAACTCAGTTCAATTCATATATAAGCTTTTAATTAGGGAGGATATACCGATGAACGTCATAAAAATCTCTCCTCGGGGGTATTGTTACGGTGTGGTGGATGCAATGGTGATTGCAAGGAACGCTGCACTTGACCCATCTTTGCCGAGACCCATCTATATTTTGGGTATGATCGTCCATAACAAACATGTGACAGATGCTTTTGAAGAGGAAGGCATTGTTACACTTGATGGTAAAGACCGCAAAGAAATCCTGGATAAAGTGGACAAAGGCACTGTCATTTTTACAGCACATGGCATTTCACCTGAAGTGCGGGAAGCAGCGAAACAAAAAGGCCTTGTAACACTTGATGCAACCTGCCCTGATGTAACAAGGACACATGACTTGATCAGGGAAAAGGAAAAGGAAGGCTTTCAAATCATTTACATTGGCAAAAAAGGCCATCCTGAACCTGAAGGTGCAGTTGGAGTGGCTCCCCATGCAGTTCATTTAGTGCAGACTGTTGAGGATGTAAATGAACTTAACATACAGGCTGATAAAATACTGGTGACAAATCAGACTACAATGAGCCAATGGGATGTTGTCCATGTAATGGATCAGATTAAGGAAAAATACCCTCATGCAGAGTTCCACAAAGAAATCTGCATGGCTACCCAGGTCCGCCAGGAAGCAGTTGCAGAACAAGCTGGCCAGGCCGATGTATTAATCGTTGTAGGTGACCCTAAGAGCAATAACTCCAATCGTCTTGCACAGGTATCAGAAGAAATTGCGGGGACAAAAGCCTACCGTATTGCTGATATTACTGAACTGGATGTGAATTGGATTAAAGAGGCATCAACAGTTGCCGTTACATCAGGAGCCTCAACCCCGACACCGATTACAAAGGAAGTTATTACTTTCCTTGAACAATTTGATCCGGCTGATGAGTCCACATGGTCACGCGAGAAGAAAGTGCCGCTAAATAAAATACTTCCGAAAGTAAAGAAGCCTGCAAAGTTATAAGAAAAACGGAAGTGCATATAAAGTGAAACTTCAATCAGCGGGGGGCTTTATCCCCCGCTGATTGTTAGTTAAACCAATCGGGCCTTTACGGGCAGTTTGACCCCCACTTCTCTGATTCTTGAAGTGGGATCTTACTGCCCGTTAGACTGCAATAAACAGAACCGGTCCCTGAGGGAGGCCGGTTCTGTTTATTATCAGACAAATTTAAACGGATCTGTATGAACTTCAGAAGGAAAAATGGATACGCTATACCCTTTTTCTGTACACATCTGAGATAATTTTTGGGTGACTCCTTTTTTCATTACCTTTTCAACATTATGGCCGGGATCAACAATATTCAGGCCCGTCATCATCGCATCATGTGCCACATGGTAATACATGTCCCCCGTCACATATACATCAGCACCCTTCATCTTTGCTGACATAAAGTACTTGTTTCCATCTCCCCCCAGAACAGCAACTTTCTTCACTTTTGAAGAAAGGTCGCCCACTACACGAACTCTCTCCACTTCAAGTGTTTGTTTTACATGCTCAGCAAATTCCCCCAGAGTCATCTCGCCAATTACTCCAATTTTACCCAGCCCCAGAACTTCACCCTTGTTTTCAAGCTTGTAAATATCATAGGCAACTTCTTCATAAGGATGGTTTTTGAACATAGCAGAAAGCACTTTCTTTTCTATATGTTCGGGAAAAATGGTCTCAATGCAGACTTCACAAACAGCCGCAAGCTCACCCAGCTGGCCAATATGAGGATTTGCTTCACTGCCAGGCTTAAACTGCCCTGTCCCTGAAGACGTAAAGGAGCAATGACTGTAATTGCCGATTGAACCAGCCCCTGCGTTTCCAAGTGCTTGTCTTAAAGACTCAGCATTTTCTTCAGGCACAAACACAGCTAGCTTTTTCAATACAGTTTCGTATGTGGGATATAAGACTTCTGTATTGGAAAGCTTCAGTGCATCAGCCAGCATATCATTGACGCCGCCTTTGGCGATATCCAAATTTGTATGTGCTGCATACACAGCTATATTATGTTTGATAAGCTTTTCAATAATTCTTCCTGATGGAGTATCAGTGGGAATTTTTTGCAGAGGTCTGTATATTAACGGGTGATGAGCTATGATCAGCTGAACATTCTTTGCAATTGCCTCATCAACTACACCTTCGAGAACATCCAGAGCAATCATGACATTTTCAACAGGAGTGTTAAGCCTGCCAACCTGGAGGCCAATCTTGTCTCCTTCCATCGCATATCCTTTTGGGGAATACTGTTCAAATAGTTGGATAATCTCATGTCCATTTATTTTTTTCACTGCATCAATACCTCCTCTGCCATTTTGATTTTCCGCTTTAACTCCTGTTTTCTCTTCTCTGTTTCACTGGAATTTGCTGCTTTTTCAAGCTGCAAAAGGATTCTCTCCCAATTCTTCTTTTCGCCGAGCCACTTGTTTTGAAATACGGCTGATTTTTGCTCCATAAGAAAAGGGCCCATCAACAAACCTTGTTCTTTATTCTTGTAGGGTTTATACGGCTCTCCTTTTTCAGCTGCAAGGATTTCATAGATCTTTCCGTCTTCTTCAAGAATTTCTTCGGCTATTAACTCCCAGCCATTGTCAATCAGCCAGCTTCTAATTGAGATAGCACTTAAATTCGGCTGCAGGATCAGCCTCTTTACAGAAGCAAGCTTGCTCTTCCCCTCTTCAAGAATGCTTGCAATTAAAGCCCCTCCCATGCCTGCAATAGTTATGCAGTCAACTTCATTTGGGCTAATTACTTCAAGCCCGTTCCCTTTTCTAACGGAGATCTGATTTTCGAGTCCTTCCATTTTCACCTGTTTTTTGGCGGATTGATAGGGACCCTCCACCACTTCACCAGCAACAGCAAAAGAGGCGATCCCTTTCTTTACTGCATAGCATGGCAAATACGCGTGGTCTGAGCCGATATCAGCTACTCGTGCGCCTGAGGGAATATAATTTGTTACAGCTTCAAGCCGATTTGATAATTTTTCAGTATTCATTCTGTCACCACTTATTTATGTATTGTAAAAAGCGCAAAGCGCCTGCTCTTCCTGAGCAAAAGTTAAAAAAGCTATCGTCAATTTACGATAGCCTTTCTTATAGTATAAAAAAAGTCCTTTACATATGCAAAGGACTTTCATTATAGGTATTACTTAAGGCCTGCTAACCATTCAGCCATTTCGGCAGCTTTGTCTTGAGGCACTAATCCTGGAGGCATTGAGCCTTTACCGTTTACTACGATATCAGCGATCTCATCCTGCGATAAACGATCGCCTACACCTGTTAGAGCAGGACCAACTCCGCCTTGATACTGGTCACCGTGACATCCGATACAGCTCTTCTGGTAAATTTCTTCAGGGGTCGCAGCTGCAGTTTCTTCAGTTTCAGCACCGCCGCCTTCCTGTTCTTTTGCAAGCTCTTCCATATCGCCAAGACCTTTAAAAGAAACTAGGAACATTGCTACCACACCAAAAACCATAATTAACACAAATGGAATGATTGGATTGCGATTCATGATTTAACCTCCCTTATGTAAGCACATTCAGTTTAAGTAAGTATACAAACAATGTCTATTTTACTTTAAAAAAGACAGAAGGAAAAGCCCTATTGTAAACTTTGTCAAATCTTGTTCATAAATTGGACAAAAAACTCCATCTTGAGGATGGAGTTTTTGCTAATTATTTCACCTGCATAGCTTATTCATACCTATAATATATAGTCTTAGCATCCGATGAGGCGCGCAATGACCATTCTTTGTACTTCAGAGGTGCCTTCACCGATTTCTGTAAGCTTACCGTCCCTCATATAGCGTTCAACATGGTATTCTTTCATATAGCCGTATCCGCCGTGGATCTGGACAGCCTGGTCGGCGATTTCCATACAGATTTCTGAGGCATAGAGCTTGCACATGGAAGCTTCTTTGGCAAATGGTCTCCCCTGATCTTTCAGCCATGCAGCCTTGTAGACCATATTTCGTGCTAATTCAATTTTCATCGCCATATCTGCAAGTTTAAACTGAATAGCTTGGAAGTTTGAGAGAGAACGGCCGAACTGCTGGCGCTCCTTTGCATATTGAAGCGCTTTATCATAAGCAGCCTGCGCTATCCCCAAAGCCATTGCCCCAATACCAATACGCCCTCCATCCAGTGTGATTAAAAACTGTTTGAAGCCCTCGCCTTTTTTGCCGAGCAAGTGCTCAGTCGGAACGCGTACGTCTTCAAGTACCAGTTCAGTTGTATTTGAGGCATTGAGTCCCATTTTTTCATAATTATCGATAACGGTAAATCCTTCTGCATCCGTTGGAACAATAATCGCACTGATTTCTTTTTTTCCATCCACTTCACCCGTGACAGCAGTCAAAGCTAAATGCTTCGCATAGCTGGCATTCGTAATAAAGCATTTATTACCATTAATGCTATATTCACCATCTTTTTCGACAGCTGTGGTTCTGGTACCGCCAGCATCTGAGCCTGCATTAGGCTCTGTCAGCCCGAAAGCTCCAAAAGACTCACCTGTACAGATAGGCACCAGATACTTTTGCTTCTGCTCTTCGGTACCGAATAAATAAAGCGGTGCTCCTCCAAGTGATATATGCGCGGAATAAGTGATTCCAGTTGACGCGCAAGCCCTGCTCAACTCCTCTGTTACAATAGCAAAGCTAACAGTATCTGCCCCTGCGCCACCATATTCTTCAGGGAAAGGAAGCCCCATCAAGCCAAGGTCAGCCATTTTCTTAAATACTTCTACTGGAAATTCCTTTGTACGGTCTCTTTCCAAAGCTCCTGGTGCAACTTCTTCCTGAGCAAATTCCCTGATTGTTTTAAGGATCATATTCTGTTCTGCAGTTAAGTCAAAATTCATGTAAATCCCCCTTATAAGAACAAAAGTTGTATACGCTTTCATTACTATTATATAAGGGATATTAGAGTTTTCTCAACATTTAAAAACTTTTTAAAATATTTTATTATATGAATATAGAAATAACTAATAAAAGAAAGCCAAGAGCCCCTGAAATCCATAGATATAGGAATTTCCATTTTAATCCTGAAAACAGCCAAAGAACACAATTAATTACTAGGGAAACATAGAGAATTCTCTCGTTTCCTGGATATAACACCGATACAATATCAACAGATCCCATTAGTAAAATCAAAGCTCCTGATATGATGGGGATATGTATCATTTTTACTTTTTTAGAAAAATAAAAAATAAAGAAAATATCCGAAGACATGAAAAGAATTAAAATGACGGTTTGCAAAGTAATAGACAATTCAGTAAAATAAATTAATAAAGCAGAAATTGGAATCAGCAGTAGGAGGATAAGGTTGGCAAGATATAAAACCACTGTATTTTTACGTTTTTTTATTCCCTTCGGCTGACTTCCTTCGGTGTAAAGAGCAAGCAGGTAGTCACAATAATGGTCAGGGAGCATTCGGCTCTTTTTCCAATGCAGCAGCTCGTTAACAATGATTTTTTTTCTGTTTTCTTCCAACCAAAGCACATCCTGTCAAAAAAAATAGTTTACTTCCATTGTAAGAAGTAAACTATCCACTGGCAATTATTTTTTATTCTAAAAAGTCTTTTAAACGTTTGCTTCTGCTCGGATGGCGCAGCTTTCTTAAGGCTTTGGCTTCGATTTGGCGAATACGTTCGCGGGTAACGCCAAATACCTTGCCGACTTCTTCCAAAGTTCTCGTACGGCCATCGTCAAGGCCGAATCGAAGACGCAGAACGTTTTCTTCTCGGTCAGTCAGTGTGTCCAGAACATCTTCAAGCTGTTCTTTCAGAAGCTCGTATGCCGCATGCTCCGATGGAGAAGTGGCATCCTGATCTTCGATGAAGTCACCTAAGTGAGAGTCATCCTCCTCACCGATAGGTGTTTCTAATGAAACAGGTTCCTGTGCAATCTTAAGAATTTCTCTTACTTTGTCTGGAGTTAAATCCATATCTTCAGCAATTTCTTCCGGTGTTGGTTCACGGCCAAGATCCTGAAGAAGCTGGCGCTGAACACGAATCAATTTATTGATGGTTTCCACCATATGGACAGGAATACGTATCGTTCTGGCCTGGTCAGCAATCGCTCTCGTAATGGCCTGGCGTATCCACCATGTTGCATACGTACTGAACTTGAATCCTTTGCGGTAATCGAATTTTTCAACCGCTTTTATCAGTCCCATATTCCCTTCCTGGATAAGGTCAAGGAACAGCATTCCGCGTCCTACATACCTTTTCGCGATACTCACAACCAATCGGAGGTTCGCTTCTGCCAGGCGTCTTTTAGCTTCTTCATCGCCTTCCTCAATACGGTTGGCAAGTGCAATCTCTTCTTCTGCAGAGAGTAAATCAACACGTCCAATTTCTTTTAAGTACATACGGACAGGATCATTAATTTTCACACCCGGAGGGACACTTAAATCATTAAGATCAAATTCTTCCTCATTTTTTGCAAGTTCCTGAACATTCGGATCTTCATTTTCATTATCACCAACTAACTCAACACCCTGATCTCCGAGGAATTCATAGAATTCATCCATCTGGTGGGAATCAAGTTCAAATTGAGACAATCTTTCTGCTATATCATCATAGGCAAGGACACCTGTCTTTTTTCCTATTTCAACTAATTGATCTTTCGCTTGTTCAAGGGTCAATTCTGTATCAACCTCTTTTGAACGGGCCGACTTTTCAGCCATATGTCCCCCTCCTTCCAAAAATCACACACATTCTAAATCTTCTTAAAATGGGACTTTTCCTAAGGTAATGCTAATCCCAAAACATTTATTCAAGGCACACAGCCTTCTTATAGTGACTTTCGCAAATGAAGAATTTCCATTGCGATTAAAGCCGCTTTAGCATAATCCTTCTGGCGTTCTGCTTCCTTTTCTTCATTTAGTTTTTCTTTTATTTTTAACATCTTTTGATAATTCAACACCTGTTTAAGGTAATCTGATAATTCCTGTTCACTTATTTCATCATTTATGGACATCATTTCTATATCCACCACAATACGCTTAAGCTTTTCATCATTTATAAAATTTATGAATGCACTCGGATCAGGCGTATGGCCTTTTTCGTAGAAACCTAAAAGATAGGTAATAATAGCCTGATGTTCATCGATGTTAAATGTATTTCCCTGAAGCATATCCTGAACTTTAAATGCTATGTCACTACTCCTGAGCATATGGGCAATCAGCCTTCTTTCCGCTGTATGAAAGGCGGGTTTAAGACTATCAGCCCTTTTGGGTGTCTGCAGCCTTTTTTGAGGCTCGAAAGCACCTTTGCCCTTCTGGCTGCTTTTTCTCTTCTCCGTGTAATAAACCTGTTTTTGCTGCTCTTTCAAGGCTTCCAGAGAAAGTGAAAATTCATTCGCCATCTGGCGAAGATAATGGTCTCTTTCCACCGCTTTATCAAGTCGGCTGATTTCTTTTAATACCTCTTCGATATAAAGGAGCCTATCTCCTTCATTTTGAAGCCTTTTGCCTCTGCGGAGATAAAGAAGTTTAAATGCCATAAAGGTTATGCTGGATTCGATTACATCATGACGAAATTTTTCTTCGCCGTATTCTTTAATATAATCATCCGGATCATAGCCGTCAGGCATCAGTGCCACTCTGATCTGGCAGCCTGCTTCCGTTAGCAGGTTTGCTGCCCGGTATGCGGCTTCGATACCGGCATTATCGGAATCATAACAGATCGTGATTGATTGAACATTTCTTCTTAAGGAAGCAACATGTTCTTCAGTTAAAGCAGTGCCCATCGTACCAACACCATTACCGACGCCAGCACGATCAGCGGCGATTACATCTGCAAACCCTTCAAAAAGAACGGCTCTCTGCAATTTTTTAATCTGTGGTCTCGCCAAATGAAAATTATATAAAGTTTTGCTTTTATTAAAGATTGCTGTTTCAGGGCTATTTAAATATTTGGGCTCATCGGCCCCAAGGGATCTCCCTGAGAAAGCAATCGTATTTCCGCTGCGGTCAAAAATCGGGAACATAATTCTATCTCTGAAGCGGTCAAAATAGTTCCCATCTTTCTCCCTTTTGATGATCAGTCCTGCTCTTTCCATGACGCCTTCGGGGAACTTTCTTTTAGTCAGGAACTTGAAGACAAAATCCCAGGACTTTAATGAATAACCGATTTGAAATTTCTCGATCGATTCCATCGTAAAGCCTCTATTCAGCAAATATTCTAATGCATGCTGACCATCTTTTGTGTTTACAAGCAGATGGTGATAAAATTTACGCAGAAGCTCATGGGCTTCCATCATCTGCTGTACATCCAAAGGCATTGATTTTGCTGATGCTGCGGATGCATCAATTTCGAGCTTGATATTTCCCTTTTCAGCGAGTTTTAATGCGGCTTCCTGAAAGGAATATCCTTCTAAATCCATTATAAAAGAAAACGCATTGCCTCCTGCTCCGCATCCAAAGCAATGGTAGATTTGCTTTTCGGGTGATACAGAAAAGGAAGGAGTATTTTCGCCATGAAAAGGACAAAGCCCAAAGTAGTTGCGTCCTTGCTTGTTTAATTGGATATAGTCGCCAATGACATCAACAATATCTACAGCTTGCCGAATCTCATTTACTTTCTCCTCGGCGATCCGTTCTGCCATATGAACAACTCCATTACTTACTGAGATATTCGATAAACGTTACTGAATCCCTTCAAAATTCGACAAAATCTTTGTCAGCTGCTGCACAAACCTGGATCGGTCCTCTTGACTAAATGGTTTTGGGCCTTTCCCATAAACCCCTCTTCTTCGCGCCTTGGCTGAAAGGTGCCTCATTTCCAAAGCGGTTCGAATTTCACTTTCCTCAAATAAAATTCCCCTGGGAGAAAGGACATAAACACCCTTTAACAAAGAGTTGATGCCAATCCAATATCTTGAGTTACAACTGCATCTCCTGTTTTCACATTGTTCATTATGAATAAATCTGCAGCTTCCTTACTGCTGTCAATAAATTTCCAGACAGCCCCATTCAGGTCATTTTGCATATGGGCATAAGAAGCAACAAACACTGCGTCCACAGTAAAGGAATTGGCTATTTCGACAATTTCTTCTTTTACAGGACAGGAATCAGCATCCACCATAATGATTGGTTTGCCTAATGTTCTAATAATTCTACATGACTCCGCATAATCCTTCTTTACATGAATAACTTTTGCATAGTGAGATATGTCGAATTTTTTCTTGGTCGAAAGCTTGACATGCCACAATAAATAGTTTATTCCTTGGCAATGAACTCTAAACCTATTCGGATACATTTTTATCACAATTTTTTATTATAGTACATTAATCTCTATTTTGCCATTATTTTATCTGGCAAGAATATAATTTAATTTTGCAGTTTTTATATGAAAAAAGCCCTTGTAACCTTGCCGGGTAAAAAAAAGAAAAGGCACATAAAGAATTTATGTGCTAGCTTTTTGGAAAGTTTTTCCGGTATTGATTTAGGATCATATTGGCTGTTTCTTCTACTGCTTTGTTCGTAACATCAATAACCGGGCATTTAATTTTGGAAACGGTTTTTTCAAAGTAACCTATTTCTTCTTTGATTCTCTCTATATTTGCATAGCTGGCATTATCGCTTAGACCTAATGATATCAGGCGTTCTCTTCGAATAAAGTTTAATTTTTCAGGACTGATTTTCAGACCGAAGCACTTATCCGGCGGGACTAGAAACAGCTCTTCTGGAGGATCGACTTCAGGCACAAGGGGCACGTTAGCCACTTTAAGGCGCTTGTGGGCAAGATACTGGGAAAGAGGTGTTTTTGAAGTCCTTGATACACCGATCAGCACTATATCAGCCTTTAATATACCACGGGGGTCACGGCCATCATCATATTTTACAGCGAACTCGATTGCTTCAATCTTTTTAAAATAATCTTCATCCAGCTTTCTGACCAGTCCTGGTTCGAAAAGCGGTGTAATGCCGCAGGCTCTTTGGATTTGATCCATTAAAGGGCCAACAATATCAAAAGCATATATCCCTTCTTCAGCAGCCCGCTGGTTAATATATTTTCTCATGTCCGGCTTGACCATTGTATAGGCTATCATCCCATTATCAAGCTTTGCGAGTGAAATAACTTCATCAATATGTACTTTCTCTTCAACATATGGAAAACGCTTGATAGATATATCGCTGCCATTGAATTGGCTCGTTGCAGCTTTTGTTACAAGTTCAGCCGTTTCTCCCACTGAGTCTGAAACGACATAAATGACTGGCAATTTTTCCATCCTTTAACACCATCTCCTTCTTTCACTGCTACTTTTCCCCGGCTAGAGCCAAGAATGCTTTCGTCAGATTTGTTTTGGTTATCCTGCCGTTTACTTCAAACCCTTTCTCCGTCTTTTTTACAACAGGAAGGGCGTCGATCTGCTTTTCAATCAGCTTTTTAGCAACTTCGATAAGCAAATCATCTTTTTCACACATGGTAATGTTAGGCATTCTGGTCATAATGATATTTACAGGGATGGAATTTAGCTCCTGCTTGCCAATACTTGCACGGAGTAAATCCTTCCTTGACAGAACCCCAACAAGCAGTGAACCCTGATCGACAACAAATAACGTGCCGACATCTTCCAGAAACATTGTCACAATTGCATCATATACCGACACATTCTCATTAACCACTACAGGAATAGATTGATAATCCCTTACATATAGCTTTTGAAGGTTTTCAGTCAGCAGCTGCGCCCCAGTCTTCCCTGTATAAAAATAGCCTACACGCGGACGGGCATCTAAATAGCCTGCCATCGTTAATATAGCCAGATCCGGCCTTAGTGTTGCCCTCGTTAAATTAAGCTGTTCCGCAATACTCTCACCAGTGATCGGCCCGTTTTCCTTAACGATTTCTATTATTTTTTCCTGCCTTTTATTTAATTCGATTTTTCTCACCACCTAATCTGAAAAGGAGATGCTTTTGGCACTCATTTCCCACTATAATAAGGTTATACTTTTATATAATTATTATATACTATTTGTCATAAATGAAAAGATGTGTTTCATCTATAGTTTGATTTACGCTGCCTAATATGCCCAAAATACGAAAGAGCCCGTCAGTGTGATAAACAGGCTCTTTCCTGACAGCCACGGCAGCTGTCCTCATCTTAGATTTTAATCGTATTCAAGCATATGACGCAAAGTTTTAGCTTATTACTTAACAATTATTTCGTTCATATTTGCAAATTTCTTTATCACATCAGACAAATGTGCCATTTGATGCAGCCTATTGCGGCGAATTTCCTGATTCTCATCCATTACCATAGTATGCTCAAAGTACTGATCAATTTCAGGTTTCAAGCTGATTAGCAAGTTAAAGGCTTCTTCCTCTTTAACCTCTTTTTTCAACTCCTCGGTTACTGATAAATATTTACTGAACAGAGCTTTTTCATTTTCATTTTCAAATAAGCCGCTGTCAATATCCCCTTTATCTTCAGCCTTAGAAGCAATGTTGATTACCCGGCTAAGAGCTTCAATGCTTTCCTTGAAGCCATCTGCATCCTTGCTGGATTCCAATACCTGAGCCCTATTCACAAGTGAAGGCACGGAGCCGATATCATTTCCTAATACAGCTTCAATTAAGTCATAGCGTATTGCTTTTTCCTGCAGCATATATTTAATTCTTAATTTAAAGAAAGAAACTAATTCCTGCATTAAGTCATTTTTTGATTTCTTTCCTATATTCGCATTAAGCACGGTCTCTAAAGATAATGCGATCAATTCTTCGAGTTTCAAATCCCAGTGTTTAGCCAGTAACGTCTGGATGATACCGGATGCCTGTCTTCTTAAAGCATATGGATCCTGGGAACCGCTTGGAATAATTCCAATTGCAAAGGATGACACAATCGTGTCCAGCTTCTCAGCAATGGAAAGCACTGCACCAGCATCACTTTCCGGCGTCTGGTCCTCTGCATTGCGCGGCATGTAATGTTCATTAATTGCACGCGCCACAGCTTCCTTTTCACCTTTTTGCAGGGCGTATTTTTCTCCCATAAACCCTTGCAGCTCAGGAAATTCGTAAACCATATGTGAAACAAGGTCAAACTTAGAGATTTCAGCAGCGCGGTCTGTCACTGCTTTTGCTTCACCACTGAAGTCAAGAATCTCACTCAGCTTTGCTGCCAGCTGGCGGACACGGTTTACCTTTTCAGCAAGGGTTCCAATTTCTTCGTGATACACAATGTTATTGAGTTTTTCGAGCGATGCTGATATATCCGTTTTTTGGTCTTCTCTGTAGAAGAAAGCTGCATCAGAAAGCCTTGCCCGCAATACCTTTTCATTTCCTTTAGCCACTTTTTCCAAATGTTCATGTGAACCATTCCGGACTGTCACAAAGTAAGGAAGAAGAGTGCCATCTTTGGACTTTACCGGGAAATAGCGCTGATGCTCTTTCATGGAAGTAATTAACACCTCTTCCGGAAGCTCAAGGTATTCTTCTTCAAACTTGCCATATAATGCAGTCGGGTACTCAACCAGATTATTTACTTCTTCCAATAAATCTTCATCCACCGGGACAACCCAGCCATGTTCTTCCTCAATTTTTTCCAATTGAGAGAGAATGGCACTTTTTCTTTCCTGAGGGTTAGTGATCACATATTGAGCCAGCAATGCCTTTTCATAATCAGCAGGATTGTTAATCTCAATCTCTTCCCCTAAAAAGCGGTGACCTCTTGTAAGATTGGAGGTCTGGACATTTGTGATTGAAAAAGGAATGACTTCATTTCCGAATAATGCAATAAGCCATTTGACCGGCCTGATAAAACGCAAATCCTGGTTTGCCCAGCGCATGTTCTTCGGGAATGATAGCGAGGTAATAATCTGCTGAAGTTCAGGCAGAAGTGCAGCTGTTTCCTGACCTTTAATGAATTTGCTGACATGGGCGTATTCAATGCCGTTAATTTCTTTAAAAAATATATCTTCAATAGAAGCTCCCTGACCCCGGCTGAATCCAATCGCAGCTTTTGACCATTCTCCATCTTCTGTTAAAGCGATTTTTTTCGCAGGTCCTTTCGCTTCCTCATTTATGTCCTCCTGGGCGGTATCCACTCCCCTTACAAGAACAGCCAAACGGCGGGGAGAGGAGAAAGCGCTGATCTCTTCAAAAGATATTTTCTTTTCCAAAAGCCATGATTTCACTTTATCTGAAAGCTGATTCATTGAATTAGTGACAAATCTGGCAGGCATTTCTTCGAGTCCAATTTCCAGCAGAAGATCTTTCTTATTCATGAGAGCCTTCCTCCTTATCCTTTAGAATTGGGAAGCCAAGTTTTTCTCTCTCTTCATAAAAGGTCTTGGCTATTTTTCTGGCCAGATTCCGGCACCTTGCAATATAGCCTGTTCTTTCTGTTACTGAGATCGCTCCCCTGGCATCGAGCAGGTTAAAAGTATGGGAACATTTCAATACATAGTCATAAGCCGGGTGTACAAGCCCTTCATCCATTTGCCTATGTGCTTCTTTCTCATAAATATTGAACAAATTGAAGAGCATTTCCTGATCTGATGTTTCAAACGTGTATTTCGAATGCTCAAACTCGGGCTGCAGGAAAATGTCCCTAACTGTAAATCCTTCTGTCCATTCAAGGTCAAAGACATTTTCCTTATCCTGAATGTAAGAGGCAAGCCTTTCAATTCCATATGTAATTTCAACAGACACAGGCTTGCATTCCAATCCGCCTACCTGCTGGAAGTATGTGAACTGTGTTATTTCCATTCCATCAAGCCACACTTCCCACCCTAAGCCCGCACAGCCCAGTGAAGGATTCTCCCAGTTATCTTCCACAAACCGGATGTCATGTTCAAGCGGATCAATGCCCAATGCCTTAAGTGAATCAAGATACAGCTCCTGGATATTATCAGGGGATGGCTTCATGATCACCTGAAATTGATGATGCTGATAAAGCCGGTTGGGATTCTCTCCATATCGGCCATCAGCCGGACGGCGTGAAGGCTCTACATAAGCCACATTCCACGGCTCTGGTCCGATTGCACGTAAAAATGTATATGGGCTCATAGTACCTGCGCCCTTTTCAGTATCATAAGCCTGCATCAGGATACAACCCTGTTCAGACCAATGTTTTTGAAGTGTTAATATCATGTTTTGAATATTCATAGGACACCTCTTTCGTATAAATAGTTATATTTCGTCTCTCAATGTTGTCCGTTGATTTCCGCTCCAGGCTGCTCACTTTTCCTGCGGAACATAAAAAACTCCCGTCTCTATGCCAAATGGCATAGGGACGAGAGTTACCCGCGGTTCCACCCTATTTGCTGCGAGTTTGAACGCAGCCTCTTTGGTTGTCAATAGACAAAATTGCTCCAGAGCGCCCTTCCTTAACTATCCATACCCGGCTCCCACTGTCCCGGGTTCGCTTTAATGAGAAAAAGTTAAGTACTCTTCTCCTTCACAGCAATAATATTTTATTAATTTGAATCATAGCGGAATCACATTGGATTGTCAATCTTTAATAAAAAGCAAGACGAGCTCATTACATCAGATCATTAAACTTGTCCATTTGATTCAAAAACTTCTTAGTCTTAAGGCTTAAGCCGGAATACTCTTCATAATAAGCAGAGATAATCTTTTTCAATTCAGCTTTGGTTTCCGGTTTAACAGAGATATTGCCGAGCCTGGACAAGTCAAAAAAATAAAACAGGCGCAGCAGCTTAATTGTCGCCTGTGATACTTTATAATGGTAAGGATCCTTATCAAGACAGCGGTGACAAATGAGGCCGTTTTCCCGGATTGAAAATGCAAAATGCCCGTCAGTGCTTCCGCAGACAGAACATTGATCAAGAACTGGATATAAACCCAAACCGTTCAGCATTTTCATTTCATAAATGTTCGTGAGAATCTCCGGATCATATTCTTCGTTTATTAAATTTAGCGTTTGATGCAGCAATTCGAACAAAAATGGGTTGGGCTTCTTATCCTCACTGCTTTTATCCGTTAAATCGACAATATAGCTTGCATAAGCCGTAAGAAAAATATCTTCTTTAATAGATCGCATGGATGAAATCATGTCACCCTGCTGCAGGGTGCCCAGACCGCTTCCGCGCTGAACTAAAAAATTCCCGTATGTAAAAAGCTGGGTGACAGCAGCAAGTCTGCTGTTCGGTTTTTTCGCTCCTCGTGCCATCACACCAACTTTTCCCCATTCACGGGTATATAAAGTAACTATCTTATTTGTTTCACTATAATTAGTTGTCCTGATGACAATGCCTTCACATTTATCAAGCAACCGTGACACCATCCCTGTCTTTCGACAAACCTATGAGATGGGAAAATCAGCTTCTGCTAGCTCTTCGTCATTGCTGCCGGGTATATCCTGAGTTTCCTTTTCTAGCTCCTTGAAGAGAAGATATGTGTCAATGTTTCCTGTCTGGGAAAACACTCTCCAGGTAAAATCCATCATCGAAAACCCCACCTTTCAGTTATTCAACTAGCAATTCTTTATCCCAATACATTTATCTATATCATAGCCTGTCTTTGTAAAATCATGAGACGAAAATATTGTCAATCACCTGTATGCATATAAACCAGAAATGGATAATACTTTAATTAGGGCTGGTTCAGTACTCATCTTCACGGAAGCCAAAATCGCGGAGCTGAGACATTTTATTGCGCCAATCTTTCTGGACTTTGACCCATAGCTCCAGAAAAACCTGTGATCCAAGAAGATTTTCAATATCCACCCTTGCTCTTTTTCCGATTTCCTTGAGCATTTTTCCTTGCTTTCCAATGACAATGCCTTTCTGGGAGTCACGTTCCACAATGATCGTAGCCATGACATGAACGACATCTTTATCTTCGCGGCGCTCCATTTTATCAATAGTTACAGCAAGCGAGTGCGGTATTTCCTCTCTTGTTAGATGCAGCGCTTTTTCCCTGATCAGTTCAGAAACGATAAATCTCTCAGGGTGATCTGTTACCTGATCAGCAGGATAAAACTGCGGCCCTTCCGGAATATATTTTTTAATCTGTTCTAAGAGCGTCTCTACATTATTGCCTTCCAAAGCAGAAATGGGGATAATTTCACTGAAATCGTACTTTTCCTTGTAAGACTCAATAATTTTAAAAAGTTCATCTGGATGCACCTGGTCAATCTTATTGATCACAAGGAAAATTGGCGTACGGACTGACTGAAATTTCTCAAGTATGAATTCTTCACCGCGTCCAAAGCCTTCCTGGGCATTTACCATAAACAGGATGACATCCACTTCTTTCAGTGTGTTTTGGGCAACTTTCATCATAAAGTCTCCCAGTTTATGCTTTGGCTTATGGATTCCTGGCGTATCAATAAAAATAAATTGTGCGTCATTGGTTGTCAGGACACCCTGAACTTTATTGCGCGTCGTTTGCGGCTTATCACTCATAATGGCAATTTTCTGCCCAATTACGCGATTTAAGAATGTTGACTTTCCAACGTTTGGTCTGCCGATTATGGAAATAAAGCCTGATTTGTGTCCTTGTTGTGTATTATTCATGTAAGTCCTCCGGTGAAAATGCTCCTGGCAGTAATTCTTCAACTGTTAATTCTTTAATATCCCCTTTTAAGTTGGTTAAAACAACTTTCATTTCAGGCGGACATAATTCGGATATTACCTGTCTGCATGCACCGCATGGGGGGACAGGACGGTCTGTGTCAGCAACAACAGCAATGGCTGAAAAGCTTTTTACGCCATCAGAATATGCTTTGAAGAGCGCAGTTCTTTCAGCGCAATTGCACATGCTGTACGCTGCATTTTCTATGTTGCAGCCGTGAAAAACCTGACCGTCACTGCTTAATAGCGCCGCTCCCACTTTGAATTTTGAATATGGCACATATGCTCTATCTCTTGCAATCATTGCTTCCTGTATTAGTTGATCGTTATTCACAAATATTTCTTCCTTTCCTGTAAAACGGAGCTGCTCCCGATGCAATCATGGGCCTTGGGGCTCGCAAAGCTTCTTTCTGTGAAAAGCAGCCGCTTCTCTTTTATTTTACAACATTTTACTTTGATTTTCATCGTTTGTAGCAAAATCGTAATTAAAAAATTGAATTTTCTAAAAATATGTAGGCTGTTTAAATTTTATCTGCCCATTGTTTTCTAAATGGCATCCCTCAAAATCTCCCCGGCCTGTGAAATTTAATGCTGTTCTGTCATTTTAGCTGATTCAGTGAACGTTTTCAAACTCATGCCTGATAATTCTCAGCAGATTACGGTCAGCCTTTATCATTTATATAGAAAAAGCAAAAAAGCAAAGCTGCCCATTCGGACAGCTTCACATTACTGCAAAAATATCAGGATTTTAGGGAGGAATATTACTCCGCCTATTATTACACTTATAATGGCAAACACCAGCACCGCTCCAGCGGCTATATCCTTCGCCTGTTTGGCAAGGGGATGGTAATCTTCTGTTGCCAGATCCACAGCCCTTTCAATGGCTGTATTCAGCAATTCAAGTGAGAACATTCCCCCGATGGCCAGCAGAATGATCATCCATTCAAACCGGGTAATGCCAAAATATATTCCAGAGAACATGACAGCCAGGGATACTGCCAAATGTATCTGCAGATTCCTTTCATTCAATAACGCTGTTCTAATTCCGGAAAAAGCAAACACAAAGGATTTGAGGACATTGTGTTTTCGGACTTTTTTATCTCGTGAGCCCGAATTCATCAAGAATATCCTTCTGGCGGGAAAACATTTTTTTCTCATCATCCGGATTTTCATGATCATAGCCAAGAAGATGAAGGAAGCCATGGACCGCCAAAAAGCCAAGCTCCCTTATAAAAGAATGTCCATATTCCTCCGCCTGCTCCTTCGCCTTAGCAGTGGAGATAATGATATCCCCAAGTACCCGCGGCATATCAGCACCAATCAATTCAATTTCACCTTCACCCAGCTCTTCCATCGCGAAAGAAATAACATCTGTCGGCCGATCTTTATCCCGGTACTCCCTGTTGATTTCGCGAATGCGCTCATTTGTCACAAAAGTAATGGATACTTCGCTTTCAGGCTCTACGACTTCTTTTGAAGCCGCAAAGTTAATTAACTCTTCAATTTTGGCTATATCATTTTCATGAAGCTCATTCGTTTCGTCTAAAAAATCAATGCTTAAATTCATGCCTGTTTCACCTTCTGTTTTGTCATTTCAGGATACTCAATACGTGAATGGAAAATTCCGTTTAACGTTTCACAGAACGAGTGTGAAACGGTTTCCAGTTCTTTTAAGGTTAAATCACATTCATTCAGCTGTCCATCCTGAAGCCTGTCTGCGATTATCTTTTTGACCAAATCCTCTATTTGCTCTGTTGTAGGATGTGCCATTGAACGGACTGCAGCTTCTACGCTATCCGCAATGCCGATGACTGCCGACTCTTTTGATTGCGGTTTAGGTCCCGGATAGCGGTAGTCCTCTTCTTTTACCTCAAGGCCATTCTGTTTTGCTTTATAGTAAAAATATTTCAGCAATGTTGTTCCATGATGCTGTTCGGCAATATCCACTATCTCCTTAGGCATCTTATGTTTTCTCAGCATTTCAGCCCCATCTGCGGCATGGGCGATAATAATGTTCTTACTGGTCTGAGGAGGAAGCCGATCATGCGGATTTTCAATATTCACCTGATTCTCAATAAAAAATTGCGGCCGTTTCGTTTTGCCGATATCGTGATAATAGCAGCCCACCCTCGCCAAAAGACCATTTGCTCCAATAGCTTCACAAGCTGACTCGGAAAGATTTGCAACCATTACACTATGATGGTAGGTTCCGGGAGATTCGGTCAGTATCTTTCTCAGCAGCGGATGATTAGGATTGGAAAGCTCAATCAGCCTCATAGTAGACAAAATTCCAAATCCCGCCTCAAAATATGGCAGCAGGCCAATCGCCAGGACAGCAGAAGAGATACCTGAAATCAAAGCTATGACAAAGTAAAATCCATATTCTATCGTTTCATAGTGGCCATTTCTTAAGAAAAGCATTGAAAAGATAACAAGGATGTTAACTGCAGAAACAAATAAACCAGCCTGCAATATTTTGGAGCGGCGATTCTGCTTACTCAAAAACAATATGGCCGCCAAGCCGCTGCAAAGGATATAAATGGCTGATGTCAGCTGGAATGTTCCTGTAACACCTTCATTAAAAATGATGCTTCCGCTGATAGCCATAATAATTGTGTAGTACATTGCAAGCTTTTCATCGATCAGTATTTTGATCAGCATAGCTCCCATGGCTGCAGGGTAAATATACCCTATCTCTGAGTAATCAGCATATTGGAACAGGCTGATGACCTTCATAAGCAATATCGATAAGATAAAAACAAGGCTGAACAACAATAAATAGCTTTGCTTTAATTCCCGCTGCACATTCAATTCGTGGAAATAATAGTATAGGGCTGATAAAACGATGACAATGATCAGAGATAAGCCGATAAAAGGCTGAATCGAATTAACACTGTCAAGAAGTCCTGCAAGTTCAAGCTGTCTGTATATGTCCCTGCTGATCAGCTGATTTTCTTCAACAATGATCTGTCCCTGAAGGATTTTTACAGGCTCCACACTCTCGATAGTCTGCTGCCGCAATTCTTCCGTAGCAGCAGGATCATAAAATTGATTTTGATATATTGCATAGCGGCCCAGCTCAATTGCGGCTTTTTTTAAATCTGAATTTAAGCTGGTGAACTTCAGTTCTTCTTCCACACGCTTCTTCGCGTTCTCCACCTGTTCAGCCGGAATTTCATTATTCATTATTTTATTGATGGCAGTGACAGTAAGGTCTTTCGCAATGCTCAGTTCCCCCTCCTTTGCCTGCAGCAAAGCAAGGAAGACGCCATCAGTTACTTCACGTGTTACGTCATCAGTGAGTTTTTCTTTAACCATGGATAGTTTATCTTCAGGACCAGGAGCGGAAGGGTCTGGTGCCTCTACATCTTTGCCGGACTCAGTTGCAGCAGCTTTCTTTTTCTCATCCATCACTTCTTTTACTTCTTCATTCACTTCCGATACGGATCCAAAAATGGAGGTAACCAGGTCAACTCTGTTTTGTGCAATCTCTTTTTTTACAACGTAAATATCCTTAACATTATTTTCTGCTTCTTTTCTCTTTCTTTCTGTGCTTGCTTTATCCTCTATTGTTATAGGTGACCTTATTGTCTGTTCAGCCACAGAGAACAGACTCAAATCCAGCTTTTCAGGCTTCACATTGCTATACATGGAAAAATACATAGCAACACCCAATAGAACAAATAAGAGAACACGAAAAAAGGTCATATTAAGTAAATTTCTGATTGTCGTCATACTCTGCTGAAGATTTGGCACATTTACCCCTCCTGTCCTGGGTAAAAAAACTTCTATTACACTTTAAATAGTTTAATTTTAATTATGTAAAATCATAACAGTTTTTCTAATGGTTTTCACCAATGAAAAATGGCCTATCTAATAACAGGTTACCTAAACATTTCATTAATAGCAAATAATTCCATAGTAATTAATTTCCGATTTTAGCAGCTAAAGAAAAAACCGCCAAAAAAGGCGGCTTATAGGTTCATTGGCTATCTTCTTTTTGGTATGCCTGAATAATCCTGGCCACAAGCGGATGCCGCACAACATCACTTTGTTCCAAATGAACGAATGATAGTCCGCTTACACCCTTGAGTATGTCTTCTGCTGCGATTAGTCCTGATTTGACACCCTTTGGAAGGTCAACCTGTGTTCTGTCTCCGGTAATAATCATTTTTGAACCAAAGCCCAGTCTGGTCAGAAACATCTTCATTTGCGCCTGAGTTGTATTTTGCGCTTCATCCAGAATGACAAAGGCATCATCTAAGGTTCTTCCGCGCATATAAGCCAGCGGTGCAATTTCAATCGTGCCTCTTTCAATCATTCTTTGCGTATGCTCTGCACCTAATATATCATGCAAAGCATCATACAAAGGCCGTAAGTAAGGATCTACTTTTTCCTTCAGATCCCCCGGCAGAAAGCCAAGGCTTTCCCCTGCTTCGACTGCAGGGCGGGTAAGAATGATTCTTTTCACATTCCCATTTTTCAAAGCATTGACAGCCATGACAACTGCCAAATACGTTTTTCCTGTTCCTGCTGGCCCTATGCCAAAAATCAGGTCATTTTGGCGGATTGCATGAATGTATTGACGCTGTCCTAATGTCTTAACACGAATAGACTTTCCTTTTGCATTTTTGGTGATCTCTTCTTCGTATAAATCGCTGAAATACTCTAGTGTTCCCTTGTTTGCCATTTGAAGAGCATACATAACATCTCTCTGGCTTATATTTATTCCTTTCCGGATAACATAAAGCAGTTTATCCAGAACCTTTCCAGCCAATTCTACCTTCTCCATTTCACCAGACACATAAACGGATTCTCCCCTGGTTACGATGGAGACATTCAGTTCTTGCTCAATAATTTTTAGGTTTGCATCTGAATTGCCTAATAATGCAATGGCTTCATTAGGATCTTCAAGTTGCAGGTTCATTGTTTTCAAGTCTTCTGTCATTCCGAATCTCCTTGAATAATTGGTTGTCCTTCTGCAATATTCTCAATAATTTGGAAATGTATTGCTATAGTTACTTTACCATTGTCAATTGATTGGTGCAAAACTTTTTCTCCCTTAACTTTAGCATTTTCATCTAAGCTGCTTTTTATTTTTTTTCTCGCCAAATCTTTCGCAGCTTCAAAAGCCTCTTTATTGGAATATATTCTGGTGACTTGCTCTCTTTCACGGAATGTCTTGTTTACATATGAAACAGGCAGTTCCCATTTCAGGAACTTTACTACTTTCTCATTTTCCTCTAATTCATACTCTTCAAACACCGGTTTCCCAAATCCCCATATAGGAATCTCAAGATTTCCGATTGTGATGCTATGCTTTAATTTTTCATTGCCGCTGAAGACTTTGAATGTGCTCTTAAGCGGAAGAATGACTTCCGATTTATACCAGGTCTCCCCGAAAACCTCCCCTTTTGAAGGAACAGTCTCCGTTTGGCCCTCTTTCCCGATTATCCCGGAGACTAAAAGCTGTCCTGGCTGAACATGATCATGAATATCGACGACCGGACGTCCTTCTTCAACAAACATTTCTACAATGACGGCTTTCTTCTTGGCTACCAGATGACGCGGACTTAAATACTCGGGCTTCTCAGGTTCATTTTTCTCAACTACCTGTAAATGGTAGGTTGTCCCTTTTAACTCCACGCCAACCCAGGTTATTGCCTCAATATTATTGGATAGCGTCCGCTGAATAGACTCCACGTTATCTACAAAGAACTGCAGCTTTCCTTTTTTAACCCCCATCTTGTCCAACTCTTTGATGATCTGATATTCAGTCGCAGGATTTGCCCCCTTAATCTCTATGCCCCAAACCATATTGGATAAAAGGAGAATGACAGCAAAAAACGCGAGGGCACCAGCTGCAAATCCGCTGTTTTTCAGCAGCCTTTTCATAAGGAACGGTGCTCCTGCCCGCTGCAGGAACTCGATTCTGCAATCGCTGTTCCTGGCGTGGCTCCTTATTTTTTTTGCATCTTCCAATTTCATTTTGAAGGTGACTGATTGCGTGCCATGGTTCTTTACATTCCAGATGTTGATTCCGCTGCGGGTAAGTGCATTAATAAATCTTTCTATTCCTTTCCCGCTTGCTTTAACTGTAACAAGGCCCCTGTAAAATTCAATCCACTGGTTCTTCATTTCCTTCCCCCTGAATTCTTAATCAGTATCTGTAATATAAGTTACTGAATCAATTTTTCCCTCGAGCAGTATTTCTTCCGGCAGAATCGTTTTTATGACGAAGGCTTTCCCTCTTATTAAAAGCTGCCCCTGCTTTAATAGCAGTCTTAATTCCTTATCTGAAAAAGCCAGTAATCCCCTGTGATTTTCTATATAGATATGGATTTGCCCGATCATTGTAATGCGGGGCAGATCCATCATGACATCTTGAGGAAGCTCCATATTTTTAGTCATCCAGCCGCGGACGAATTGTCCCCACTTTTTTGCCATAAAAAAAGAACCCCCTTTCATCTCATATTTATGAAATGAACGAAGGTTCTAGCACTTATTTTTTACCGCTTTCTGTTGAGGGACCTATGAGGATTTTTTGATCTTGGAGGTCCAAGAATCTCAGACCAGATAATCCCGTCAACAAGCGACTGTTTCTGCGGCTCAAACTTTCCGGCTCCTGAGGCTTCCACCGGGTATCCTGTTTTTGCATTGGCTGCTGTTCTCGATATTGCGCTTGCTTTTCTTTCAGCAGCTCTCTGCTGGCTCTGGAGAGCCTTCATGCTTTGTTCTGCCTGCTGTTTACGCTGTCTGTAATCTTCCTCTATTCTTCTGGATTTCTCGGTCAGCTTCCTTTTTTCCTCTTTCAGCACTTCGGCCAAAGCAGGATCTGCAGAAGTTCTTTCCCCCTGTGCCCGGTTCTCTTGCTGTACTGAACGGGGAGCCTGTTCAACGGGCTTCTCCTCCTTCTTTTTTTTGAAAAAGGAGGAAATGAAAGCTATGACAGCAATTAGAATAAAAGGATTCTCCAATAAAAATTCCAAGAGAGTTTCCTCCCTTCTCCCTTTATGGGATCATTTAGTCATTTTTCCGGCCATTTTTGCCGTCGTCACTCATATTGCCGATTGAATCCCTCATTTCGGTATCAGCCGAGATGTTCTGGATATTCATATAGTCCATTACCCCGATATTTCCGGAACGCAGCGCTTCTGACATGGCAAGCGGCACCTGTGCCTCTGCTTCCACAACCTTCGCTCTCATTTCTTCAACACGGGCTTTCATTTCCTGTTCCTGAGCTACGGCCATAGCACGTCTTTCTTCGGCTTTAGCCTGGGCAATCTTCTTGTCTGCTTCAGCCTGTTCAGTCTGAAGTTCTGCACCAATATTTTTGCCGATATCCACATCTGCAATATCAATCGAGAGGATTTCAAAAGCAGTTCCAGCATCCAGACCTTTTGAAAGAACAGTCTGAGAAATCATATCCGGATTTTCCAAAACCTTTTTATGATTATCTGATGATCCGATTGTAGATACGATTCCTTCCCCGACACGCGCCACGATTGTTTCCTCTCCAGCTCCCCCAACAAGGCGGTCAATATTGGCCCTTACAGTAATTCTGGCCTTTGCTTTTACCTCAATACCATCCATCGCCACCCCTGCAATAAAAGGAGTTTCAATTACTTTAGGATTAACGCTCATCTGTACTGCTTCCAAAACATCTCGGCCTGCCAAATCAATAGCGGCACTTCTCTCAAAACTTAAATCGATATTTGCACGATGGGCTGCAATCAATGCATTCACAACCCTGTCAACATTACCTCCGGCTAAATAATGGCTTTCCAGCTGGTTTGTTGATACATTCAGCCCTGCTTTGTGTGCCTTAATTAGCGGGTTAATAACACGGCTTGGTATAACCCGGCGAAGCCTCATCCCGATTAATGTAAAGATACTGACTCTGACACCCGCTGCCAATGCTGATATCCACAGCATAACCGGTACAAAGGTGAATAATATCCCCAGCAATATAACACCGAGTACAACGGCAACCAATATTGCTACTGTTCCTGCTTCTAACATAATCTTACCTCCAGATGATTTTATTTATCTAAATCAAGCTTAGATATTTCTCTGACAACAATACGCGAACCTTCCGCTTTAACAACTTTTACTTTTGCCCCTTTGAGGATAAAGGCTCCCTCACTGACAACATCAATTCTCTCATCGCCTATAACTACAGTACCTGAAGGCCTTAGAGCAGTAAGAGCATAACCCTCAAGGCCAATCAGTTCAAGCCTGCTCTTATTTGAGATATAACCTTTTTCAGTATTAGTGCTATCGGTTAAAATAATTTTTTTAAAGAATTTCATCTTTTTACCAAACACCTTTATCATTAATATAGATGCCAATATTGAAACTCCCATAGCAATTAAAATAGACATTCCCATATGGGCCATATTATCCGAAGCCAGGAACAGACTCCCCAGTATTGCTGCTATACCGGCTATTCCCGCAATTCCTCCAGGAAGGAAAAACTCAGCTATTATTAAGCCAATGCCTATTACAAACAGAATTAAGGTCTCATATCCTGCCAGCCCGGCGACCATATGGCCATAAAAGAACAGAAGCAGGGACGACAATCCCATTAATCCGGGGATGCCGAAACCCGGTGAATACAGCTCCAGAACCAGCCCGAGGCTTCCAATGGATAATAGAATTGGTATAACGACAGGGTGCGTAATAAAACGGGCAACCTTTTCTGCAAAGCTTTCATCAATTGTCTGTATATTAGCTTCACTAAATCCGAGCACATTCAGTAACTCCGCCCTTGAGTCTACCGTGCCTTCCGAATACCCTACCTGCTCAGCCTGTTCAGCTGTGAGGGTAAGCAGCTTTCCTTTAGGTGCCCCCAATTCAGGCAGATCCACCGATTCATCCGCCATAGCAAGGGCGTAAACAGGATCTCTGTCCGTTTGTGAGGCCGCACTCTGCATTGCCGCAAACCAGTATGATTCTGCTTTCTTGCCAGCGGTATTTCCCTGCTGGTCAATAATTGCGGCTGAACCCATTGTTGAACCAGGTACCATGTATATTTTATCCGTATTCAAAGCTATATAGGCACCTGCAGATAAGGCCTGCTTGTTGACAAAAGATATTGTTTCTACATTTGTTGAGGTTAACAGCCTGCCAATTTTCCCGGCTGCATCCACTGCCCCTCCGGGTGTATTTATTTCAAATATTATGGCTGATGCATTTTCTTCTTCAGCTGTTTGCACCGCTCTATTTAAAAAAGCATATAGCCCTTTCTCCACCGTTTCTTCGATAGGAACAATCAGCACTTTTTCATTATCGGCTTTTCCTTGAAAAGGGCTTCCCAGCAGCAGCAGGGCAAAAAACAATGCAAAGGCGGTTATTGCTCTTCTGGCAATCAAATCTTTCCCCCCTTTATCCGCAAAAATGATTTCTATATGTATGTACGATTGAATCATTAAAAAGTTTCATTTTTATTTAATTCACAAATCTGCTACTGCTTTAGTATAACCTAGAAGCAAGAGTAATTCATTCAACCCGGCCTTTGCTGTTACGAAAGTAAAAAAGACCGTCAGCCATTGGCTTTCGGTCTTTTAATGCATAGTTTTATGAAAGGTGTTGTTGTACAAGTTTATTTATTAGTGATCCATCTGCTTTGCCTTTTACCTTAGGCATGATTGCAGCCATCACTTTTCCCATATCAGCTTTTGAAGAAGCACCTGTTTCTGCAACTGTTTCTGCAACAATTTTTGAAACTTCATCTTCAGAGAGCTGTTTTGGCATATATAATTCGACATACTGAAGTTCAGTACGAATTTTTTCAACAAGATCTTCACGACCTGCTTTTTCAAATTCATGGAGGGAATCCTTGCGTTGTTTAACTTCGCGAGAAAGGACAGTTAGCTCCTGTTCTTCGTTTAGATCTTCACCAAGCTTGATTGCTTCATTTTGAAGCGAAGCTTTAATCATGCGAATAACAGTAAGCTTTTCTTTTTCTTTATTCCTCATCGCTTGTTTCATATCTTCATTTAAACGCTCGAGAAGACTCATTACATACACCCTCTCTTACCACTTACGCTTTCTAGCAGCCTCAGACTTTTTCTTACGTTTAATACTAGGTTTTTCGTAGAATTCGCGCTTTCTTGCTTCCTGCAAAGTACCAGTTTTTGATACTGAACGTTTGAAGCGACGAAGAGCATCTTCAAGCGATTCGTTTTTACGAACGACGGTTTTAGACATTCTCTTTCCCTCCCTCCGAGCACAACACACTTACATCAACAACATGGTTTATTCCATGTACCTTGCAATTATAATATAACAGCTTATCAAGGTCAACAGTATTTAGCCTGCTGCGGGATTGATTTTTATTAGTTTGTGATTATTTAATACCCCTTTCCTGACAAGCTAAACAATTTTTTTGTACATAAGCATGTCCCGGCAGGGTGTTCCATAGTATTAAATGTAGGGGGTGAATGCTGCTTGGTCCAGCTGTTATTATTTTTTCTGCTAATCGGGTTATTTATTTATGGTATGACACTCTTACGGTCGGGTCTTTTTAATTTATCTGCAGGTTCATTAAAGAATTGGCTGGCAGTTGTGACTAATTCACCTTGGAAAGGCACTGTGATGGGCACAATCGTGACGGCTGTCCTGCAAAGCAGTTCAGCGGTAATGATTATAACAATTGGAATGGTTTCTGCACGGATGCTGACTTTTCCCCAGACGATTGGCATCATATTAGGAACCAACATAGGTACAACATTTACGACAGAGTTAATCACTTTTAATATTGAATCATATATTGTTCCGCTTGCTGCTGCCGGGAGCATCCTGGCTGTAATGAGAAATAAGAGCTTGCGAAGCTCCGGTCTGGCATTACTTGGATTATCAGCGGTTTTTGCTGCAATGCGCGGGTTTGAATACCTTGCTGGTTCTGTTAAAGATAATGATATGGTCAACCACTGGCTGCTTACCTTGGATGGGAATTATTTGTTCGCTGTGGCTGCCGGAATTGTCCTTACGGCTATCATCCAATCAAGCACGGCAACAACTGGCATCATAATGGGATTTTTAACTGCTGGCGCAATGGATTTGGATACCGGTATTGCCATAATGCTTGGATCTAATATAGGTACATGCGTAGACGCATATTTAGCATCCATCGGTTCAGGAAAAGAAGCAAAACTGACTGCCTTTGCCCATATTTGGCTGAACTGTTTGGGTGTGGCGGCCTTTTATCCTTTTATTCATGTCCTTGCTGTCGCAGGAGAGAGTGCAGCCAGTTCCCCGGACGTGCAGCTTGCACATATCAGTGTTTTATTTAATGTAATATCTTCCCTGCTTGTTCTCCCATTTGCAAATCAGTTTGGAAGGTTTGTCATTAGTCTGCACGGCCGATAAAAAATAAAAAATACCGGGAAATCCCGGCATTTCCTACAACAATTATAATATTTTAGAATTTCGATAATTGTCCAGTTCCAGGCGCCATCTGCTCACGGGTCTAAGCAAATCCGTCCAAAAGGTTAAAGAACAACCTTTCAGCCGGATTGTCTTATGCTTGGGGCCCGCACGATGCGGGTCATGCAGACGTTTCACAGGACAAGTATAGCTGCGGCAGCGATACATCGCACGACCAAAAGCGGTAGTTTTCGGGAGGACGTGGCAGTTTAGTCTGCGTTTTTTTAAACGGCGCCTTCCGCTTTTCTTAGTAATCAGAATCGCTTGTTAAACCTTTGACAATAGCAGCGCCAGAGCTTGCTCCGATTCTCGTTGCACCTGCTTCAATCATCTTCTGTGCATCTTCTGCGCTTCTTACTCCGCCCGAAGCTTTTACGCCAAGATCGGGTCCGACAGTTTTTCTCATTAGGGCGATATCTTCAGCTGTTGCGCCGCCAGTTGAGAATCCTGTAGATGTTTTAACAAAGTCAGCACCAGCTTTTACAGATAGCTCACATGCTCTAATTTTTTCTTCTTCAGTCAGAAGGCAAGTTTCGATAATAACCTTGGTTAATGCTTTTCCTTTTGCAGCATCTACAACCGCACGAATGTCCCGTTCAACCAGCTCATTGTCTCCGCCTTTTAAAGCGCCAATGTTAATGACCATATCTACTTCTGTTGCACCGTTTTCAATGGCATTCTTTGTTTCAAATGCTTTTGTTTCAGGTGTTGAAGCTCCCAGCGGGAATCCGATTACTGTGCAGACCTTCACTTCGGTTCCGTTAAGCAGGTCGCTTGAAAGTTTAACCCATGTCGGATTAACACAAACAGAAGCGAAATTGTATTCTTTAGCTTCCGCACAGATTTTTTCTATTTGGTCTTTTGTTGCATCGGCTTTTAGTAATGTATGATCGATCATTTTTGCTACGTTATTTGTCATTATAACTACTCCTTTATAAAACAGTTGTACGTACCTCTTCATAATATCACTTAGATAAAAAAATATCGAGCACTATTTATATTTTTTGTAATCGTTTTCGAAAGTAGTTTTCCCAAAAAATATTAATAAATTTATCAAAGTCACGTTTCTCATAGATGATGTCTGTGCTTGTGAATTCAGCCCGTTGTTTCCGCTGCGGACACTTGCTTTCCGCGGGGGAGAACGGAGCTCCTCAGCTTCGCCTGCGGGGTCTCCCGCAGGACAATGATTAAGCTTCCTTGACTAAACACCGCACGAAGAAAATGCGAATGCATTTTCGAGGATCAATTGCCCTTCGCTCCAATCAACTCAGTGATTCTAAACAAATAAGCAATAAACTAAACAATTACTGCTTATCAAAAAAAAGGAACTACCAAAAGGTAATTCCTTTAAACTGCCGCCTCTTCTGTTTCGTTCAATTCATCTAGAACTCTTACAAATTGACCTTCATTGTATGGGTAGCCAGCTTTTGTAATTTTCACTTTTACGATCTGGCCTACCATTTCTTCTGTTGCCGGGAAGACGATTTTTAAATAATTGTCCGTGTATCCGACAAATAAATTGCTGTCACTGCTCTCTTTAAAGCTTTCCTCCGGGATCACTTCGAGAACTTCACCTTCGTACTGAGATGCATATTCTTTTGCAAGCTGATCTGACAGAGCAATAAGGTGATGAACACGCTCGTTTTTGACTTCTTCATCGATCTGGTCGTCCATTCTTGCCGCAGGCGTTCCTGTACGCTTTGAGTACGGGAATACATGAAGCTCAGAGAACTGATGCTCTTTAATAAAGTTGTAGGTTTCCATAAATTCTTCTTCTGTTTCCCCCGGGAAGCCTACGATAACATCAGATGTAACAGCCAAACCTGGAAGAGCTTCCTTCAAGCGCTCGAGACGCTCAGCAAAAAATTCCATGGTATATTTGCGGCGCATTCTTTTAAGAACCGTATTTGAGCCTGACTGCAGAGGAATGTGCAAGTGCCTTACCACGACCTTGGACTTATCCATAACTTCAATGACTTCATCGGTAATTTGGCTGGCTTCAATTGAAGAGATTCTTAAACGTTTGAGACCTTTTACCTGAGCTTCCAGATCCGTAAGAAGCATAGCCAGATTGTAATCCTTCATGTCTTCGCCATATCCGCCTGTATGGATTCCAGTCAGGACGATTTCTTTATATCCGGCATCAACAAGCTGCTGAGCCTGCCGGATTACTTCTTTCGGGTCTCTTGATCTCATTAAGCCGCGCGCCCAGGGAATAATACAGAATGTGCAGAAGTTATTGCAGCCCTCCTGAATTTTAAGGGAAGCACGTGTCCGATCAGTAAATGCCGGCACATCAAGCTCTTCGTAGACACGGTTCTTCATGATGTTTCCGACGCCATTGATCGGCTGCCGTTCTTGTTTATATTGCTCGATATATTCAAGCATTTTCACCCGATCCTGAGTCCCTACAACGATATCAACTCCAGGGATTGCCATAATTTCGGCAGGTGAGGTTTGTGCATAACAGCCTGTTACACAGATAACGGCATCAGGGTTTTTTCTGATTGCCCTTCTGATTACCTGACGGCTTTTCTTATCACCGGTATTAGTAACCGTACAAGTATTAATCACATAAACATCTGAAACGGATTCGAAGTCTGTCCGTTCATAGCCAGCTTCTTTGAACAGCTGCCAAATGGCTTCTGTTTCGTAATGATTGACTTTGCAGCCAAGTGTATGAAATGCAACTGCAGGCATCTATATTCACCCCATTAATTCAAAATGATAGGAAACAGCTGACAGCAAATAAAGAGGCGCTGTCTCTGTCCTTAAAATACGCGGTCCCAAACCGCAGGCAAGAAAGCCTGCTTCGAGCAGCAATGAAACTTCATTATCTGCAAGACCGCCTTCAGGTCCGAATACAACTAAAAGGGATTCTCCTTTGTTCATGGAAGAAAGTGTTTTATAGAGCACAGAGTCCTCTCCCTGCTTCGCTTCTTCCTCAAAGGCAATCAATTTATATGAATAATCAGCTGATATTTTCAGCAATGACTTTAAATCAAGCGGTGCAAGCACTTCAGGCACTATGCTCCTATGTGACTGTTCAGCAGCTTCTTTAGCAATCTTCTGCCATCTCTCTGCTTTCTTCACTGATTTCTTCGCATCCCATTTTACTACTGAACGAGCTGAAGTAAAAGGGATAAAACGGCGCGCTCCCAGCTCAGTGCCCTTTTGAATGATCCACTCCAGCTTATCCCCTTTAGGCAGTCCGCTCACAATAGTAATATCTGCAGGAAGCTCAGAAGATCCTTCAATCCATTGTACAACTTCTGCAGCCACATGTTCATCGGTAATTTCTGCAATTGAGCAAAGTGCACTATTTTGGGATGGATCGACACAGATAATTTTGTCGCCTTCTTTCATGCGCATTACCTTCACTATATGATGACGGTCTTCTCCTGTAATATGAAAGTACTTATCTTTAACTGCATTTTCTGTGAAATACCGCTGCACAATCGGCACCCTCTTTCTTACCTGTTCAAGATCCTTTCAACTGTAAAAAGGAGGGTAAGTTCATTACCCCCTTTTTACGGTATATCCAGCTCCGGCCCCTCCCATCCCGGGAAGCCGGAGTTTTTCTAATTACTTTCTCCTTGCTACAATGGCAACCCAATCTTCCATTTGTATCGTCTCTTCTATTTCAAACCCTGCAGCGGAAATAGCATCCCTTACTTCCTGTTTCTTCTGCTGGATAATGCCTGAAGCGATGAAGTATCCGCCTTCCCTTACGACTGACGCAACATCATCTGTAAAGCGAAGAATTACTTCTGCAAGGATGTTGGCAACGACTACATCTGCTCCCTGGCTGACACCATCGAGCAGATTCCCTTGTGATACATCCACTATATTCTGCACTTTATTCAGCTTAATATTTAATTTAGCTGAATTTACTGCCACTTCATCAAGATCAAGGGCTTTTACCTTCCCTGCACCCAGCATAGCTGCAGCAATGCTTAAAACACCCGATCCTGTTCCTACATCCACAACATTATCTCCCTGTTTTACTGTTCTTTCAAGAGCCTGGATACACATAACCGTTGTGGGGTGTGTCCCAGTTCCAAAGGCCATGCCCGGGTCAAGCTCTATGATAAGTTCATCACTGCTGACAGGTGTGTAATCCTCCCAGGTTGGGACAATGGTAAAGCGTTCTGAAATTTTTACAGGGTTATAATATTTTTTCCAGGCAGTAGCCCATTCTTCTTCATTTACCTCACTGATGCTGACTTTATTTGCGCCAATATCGATGTTAAATAAAATGAGGTTATTTATTGCCTCTTTTATTTCATCAACTGTTTCCCCAAGGAAACTGTTTACTGGCAAATATGCTTTTACAATTACGCCTTCTTCAGGATAGTCCTGCGGATTGAGCTGGTAGATTTCACCGAATTGATCCTTTCTTTCTTTTACAAGTTCTAAAGGATCCTCTATTACAACTCCGCTTGCTCCGGCTTCATGCAAAATATTCGAAATCGGTTCAACAGCTTCATTTGCAGTATGAATACTGATTTCTGACCATTTCACTACTACCAACTCCCATTCCTTTATTCACCTTTAAAGGCTCGTTTTACTTTAGAAAAAAAGCTTTCTTCCTGTTCTCCCTGTGGAACTGTTCCGCTGACTTCAGCAAACTCGCTTAAAAGCTGCTTCTGTTTTTCGGTCAGCTTTGTCGGAGTAATAACACGGACAATAATGTGCTGATCTCCAGTTCCGTATCCTCTTACATTTGGCACACCTTTTCCCTTCAGACGGAATTTGGTTCCTGTTTGTGTGCCTGAAGGGACTTTAAGTTTTACTTTCCCATGCAGTGTCGGCACTTCTATTTCATCGCCGAGGGCAGCCTGCACAAATGTTATAGGCATTTCACAATAAACATCATCGCCATCACGCTCAAAGAACTCATGTGACCGCACATGGAATACAACATAAAGGTCGCCTGGAGGTCCTCCGTTAACACCTGGTTCCCCCTGGCCTGCTACGCGAAGCTGCTGGCCATCATCAATGCCTGCAGGAATTTTCACGTGTATCTTTCTGCGTTTTTGCACTTTACCGGCTCCACGGCAGGTTGTGCACTTTTCTTTGATTTCTTTGCCGGTACCATTACAGTAGTGGCAAACTCTTCTATTTACGATCTTGCCAAATGGCGTATTTTGTTCAACATTCAACTGACCTGATCCATGACAATGACGGCATGTTTCCGGCTTAGTTCCCGGTTTAGCGCCTGACCCGCTGCATGTATCGCACGTCTCTTCACGCGGAATTTCAATATCGGTCTCTTTGCCAAATACTGCTTCCTCAAAAGTTAAGGACATGGTGTACTGTAAATCTGCACCCTGTCTTGGAGCGTTAGGATCACGTCTGCGGGAGCCCCCTCCGAAGAAGGTGCTGAAAATGTCTTCAAATCCTCCGAAACCTTCAAAACCGGCTCCGCCAAAGCCCTGATTAGGGTCAGTATGGCCAAATTGATCATAGTGGGCCTTTTTCTGGTCGTCGCTTAGGACTTCATATGCTTCTTTAACTTCCTTGAACTTCTCGTCAGCATCAGGCTCTTTGTTAATATCAGGATGGTATTTCTTTGAAAGCTTTCGATAAGCCTTCTTAATTTCATCCTTGGATGCACCCTTGCTGATTCCGAGAACCTCATAGTAATCCCTTTTACTCATGATTACCACTCCCCGATTCATTTCACATAAAGATTATTGTATCAAAAATAAAAGCCAAAGCCAAGAAAGACCTGACTTTGACTTAAAAGATTCAGAGGTTATTTATCGTCTTTAACTTCTTCGAACTCAGCATCTACAACGTTATCGTCACCATTTTTGCTTTCAGCACCTTCTGCGCCCTGAGCTCCCTGAGCAGCCTGCGCCTGCTCATAAAGCTTCATTGTTAACGCCTGGACAACTTCCTGTAAAGCATCTTTCTTAGTACGGATTTCATCCAGATCGTTCTTTTCAATTGCAGCTTTTAGTGCATCTTTAGCTTCATTTGCTTTGTTCACTTCTGCTTCATCCACTTTGCCTTCAAGATCTTTTAGAGTCTTTTCAGTAGTGAATACCAGCTGGTCCGCTTCATTGCGGAGTTCAACTTCTTCTTTGCGTTTCTTATCAGCTTCAGCATTTTCTTCAGCTTCTCTTACCATTTTTTCAATTTCTTCATCAGATAATCCTGTTGATGATTTGATCGTAATGGCTTGCTCTTTGTTTGTGCCAAGGTCTTTAGCGCGTACGTTTACGATACCATTTTTATCAATATCAAAAGACACTTCGATCTGAGGCACACCGCGCGGTGCTGGAGGAATATCTCCTAGCTGGAAACGGCCAAGTGTTTTGTTATCCGCTGCCATTGGGCGCTCCCCTTGAAGAACATGGATATCAACAGCAGACTGATTATCAGCAGCAGTTGAGAACACCTGGGATTTTGATGTTGGAATAGTTGTATTGCGTTCAATCAGCTTAGTGAACACTCCGCCCATTGTTTCAATTCCAAGAGACAAAGGTGTTACGTCCAGAAGGACAACATCCTTAACATCACCAGTGATGACACCGCCCTGAATAGCTGCACCCATAGCTACAACCTCATCAGGGTTAACTCCTCTGTGCGGTTCTTTTCCTGTTTCTTTTTTGATTGCTTCCTGTACAGCCGGAATACGCGTTGAACCACCGACAAGGATAACTTTATCGATTCCTGAAGGAGTCAAACCAGCATCCTTTAATGCCTGGCGTGTAGGTCCCATTGTACGTTCAACAAGATCTGCTGACAGCTCTTCAAATTTAGCTCTTGAAAGTGTCACTTCCAGGTGTAAAGGTCCAGCTTCGCCGGCAGTAATAAATGGAAGTGAAATTTGTGTTGAAGTTACACCGGAAAGATCCTTTTTCGCTTTTTCAGCAGCATCTTTTAAACGCTGCAGAGCCATTTTATCTTTAGAAAGGTCAATGCCGTTCTCTTTTTTGAATTGATCAACGAGGTAATCAATAATTACCTGGTCAAAATCATCTCCGCCAAGACGGTTATCCCCGGCAGTGGATTTTACTTCAAATACACCATCGCCAAGCTCAAGGATAGATACGTCAAATGTACCGCCGCCAAGGTCATAAACAAGGATAGTCTGGTCTTCATCCATTTTATCAAGTCCATATGCCAACGCTGCAGCAGTCGGTTCGTTGATGATTCGTTCAACTTCCAAGCCGGCAATTCGGCCTGCATCCTTTGTAGCCTGACGCTCAGCATCATTGAAATATGCTGGAACTGTGATTACCGCTTTAGTAACCTTCTCGCCAAGATAGTCTTCTGCATAAGATTTCAAATATTGAAGAATAATAGCAGAAACCTCTTGCGGAGAGTATTCCTTTCCTTCAACCTCTGTTTTATGATCTGTACCCATATGGCGTTTAACGGACATGATGGTGTTCGGGTTTGTAATAGACTGGCGCTTTGCCACCTCACCAACCTGACGCTCGCCGTTCTTAAACGCTACAACTGATGGCGTTGTACGGTTGCCTTCCGGATTTGGAATTACTTTCGGTTCGCCGCCTTCAAGTACAGCGACACATGAGTTTGTTGTACCTAAATCGATTCCGATAATTTTGCTCATGTTCTTTACCTCCCCAAATATGTAGTTATTGATTTACTTTAACCATTGATGGACGAATGACCCGATCCTTTAGCTTGTAGCCTTTTTGGAACTCCTCGACCACGATATTGGAATCAAAATTCTCATCTTCTACCTGCATTACAGCCTGGTGCATATGAGGGTCGAATTCTTTCCCAACTGCCTCAATCTGTTCTGCGCCTTCTTTTTTTATAGCCTCCACCAAGCTTCGATAAACCATTTCCATTCCTTGAAGAATAGATTTAGCCTGTTCATTTTCAGCTTCCATCTGAAGTGCTCTTTCAAAATTGTCAAGCGCAGGCAGCAAATCAGAGATTAAGCTTTGTGCTCTATATTTTTCAGACGCTTCAAGGTCCAGCCTTGCACGGCGCCGGGAATTTTCAAAATCAGCCTGAAGACGGTAGATGCGATTTTCAGCCTCTTCCAGCTTACCTTCCAATTCAGCTATTTTTGCATTTGCTGCTGTAAGGTCTGAATCAGTTCCCTCTTCAGTACCTGCTTCTGCTTCATCAGCCTCTGCAAATACCTCTTCAATAGGAGCCTCATTTTCAGTTCCTTCAGGTTCGTTGGTTTGTTCATTTAATTCATGACTCAATGTCTCTTTCTCTTCTGCCAACATGTTCACCTCCCTTAAAGAATCGCTGTATTATAGAATAAAAAAACATAAGGAAAGGAGTGGAAAGGTTTTTCCACCCTTAATCAATATCTCCACCATCATCTGTTTTGATACAACTTGGATAAAACAGATGATAAGTCTGCACTGATATAGTTCAATAAGCTGATGACTCTTGAATACTCCATTCTGGTAGGGCCCAGAATGGCAATTGTGCCGAGCTGTTCGGTGCCGATTGAATAGCTTGCTGTTATCAGACTGCAGTTTTCCATTGCTGAATTATTATTTTCCCGGCCGATTTTAATATTGATCCCTGACTTGTTTTTACTCAGTAAATCATATATGCCTTTTTCCTGCTCGATCATATTCATGAGGTTTTTAACCTTTTCAATATCATGAAACTCCGGCTGGCTGAGCATATTTGTTTTACCGCCAAAGAAAAGCTTATCATAGGCAGGTATCTTTATTGTATCGGCAATTGAATTCAGCATTAGATCATAATTATTGATATGATGCCTTAAAAGGACGGCAACCTCTTTATATAACTTATTGTTCAGACTTTCCAATGGTGCACCGGCAAGACGTTCATTAAGGATATTGACGACTTTTTCCAAATCACCTGCATCAATGTTTTCCGGCAAGTGGAACATTCTGTTTTCCACATGGCCTGTATCTGTGATAATAATTGCTATCGCTGTTTCTTTATTCAAAGGAACAATCTGAATTCTCTTCAACTTGTTATCCCTTACTGCAGGCCCGAGGACTATGGATGTATAATTAGTCAGCTCAGATAGGATTTTTGCCGATTTTTGAACAATTTTCTCCAGCTCATAAATTCTTTCCGCAAAGATCGATTGTACTTTGTGGATATCATGCTGATTTAATTTTTGCGGGGATAAAAGGTGATCCACGTAGTAGCGGTACCCTTTTTCAGATGGAATCCTCCCCGATGAGGTGTGTGTTTTCTCAATAAACCCAAGTTCCTCTAAATCAGCCATCTCATTTCTGATCGTTGCGGAACTAAAAGAAATTTCTTCTTTTTTCGACAGAGTTCTCGACCCTACAGGCTGTGCAGTTTGAATAAAATCATCAACAATTACTTGAAAAATTAATAATTGACGATCTGTTAACACAGTTATCACCTCTGTTAGCACTCTTTGCCCCCGAGTGCTAATTCTACTAATAAATTATCAAATCATACGTGCAGTGTCAATAATTTGGCTTCCTTTTTTCCTGAAGGAATCCCCAGGCAGATTACCCTATAAAGGACTGAAATACTTCATTTCCGAGAAATCGGCCTCGCCTTGTCAATTTAATATGCTCTTCCCCGGCAATAATTAATTTTTTTTCGGTGTGCTGTTTAATTTGATTTTCAAAGTGCACAAGCGGGTCTTTGCCAAATTTCTCTTTAAAGCGACTAATTGAGACACCTGCAGTTTTTCTCAGCCCAAGAAACATTTCCTCTTCCATCTGTTCTTCAAGGGGCACCTTATGTTCTTCAAGGATCGGAAGCTGGCCCTTTTCAATTGGCTCCATATATTTTTTCAGGGGTCCGTGGTTTGAACGGCGAAGCCCATTAACATAGCCATGCGCACCTGCCCCAAAGCCGAAGTACCATTCATTATCCCAATAAGTGATGTTATGCCTGCTCTCATAGCCAGGTTTGGCAAAATTGCTGATTTCATATTGGGCAAATCCATGTTTGTCCATTTGCTCCATCAATAAGTCATACATTTCAGCTTCCACATCTTCTCCGGGTGTAGGCAGTTTCCCTCTCCTCATCAGATTATAGAATACCGTCTTGGGCTCAATGATCAGAGAATAGCCCGAATAATGAACAATATCCAATGTAAATGATGTTTCAAGTGTATCTTTAAAGTCCTGAAGTGTCTGGCCGGGAAGACTGTATATCAGATCAATGCTGATGTTATCGAAACCTACTTGTTTTGCAGCTTCAATTGACTGAAAAACATCTTTTGCCCGGTGTGACCTTCCAATTCTTTTTAAGAGTTCATCGTTGAAGGTCTGGACGCCAAAGCTGAGCCTGTTGACTCCGGCATCATGCAATATTTGAAGCTTTTCCTTAGAGAGATCTCCCGGATTAGCTTCAAATGTATATTCTGTGAAAGAGTCATAGGGAAGCTGACGTTTAATTGTGCTGCAAAGCTGTTCAAGCTGCTTCCCGTTCAGTGCAGTGGGTGTGCCGCCTCCGACAAAGATGGAGTCCAGGCGCGATGCCGGTGTTTCTTTCAAAGCAAGATCCATCTCTTTGTCAAGAGAGTCAAGGTATTCTTTAACCGGCTGGTTCTTCAAAAACACTTTATTAAAATCACAATAATGGCAGATATGTTCACAAAAGGGGATGTGTATATAAGCTGCTTTAATCATTCATTTCACTACTTTCCATCATTCAATCAACATTCATATACAGCAGTTTCCTAAATAAAAAGAGGCTAGTGCTGTTATTATTATGACAGCATATCTAACCTCTTAAAACAAAGCAACTATTTTACTTTTTAGGGGTATTATCGTCCATCTTCAAAACGGCCATGAAAGCTTCCTGCGGAACTTCAACAGAACCAACCTGCTTCATCCGCTTTTTACCTTCTTTCTGCTTCTCCAATAATTTACGCTTACGGGAAATGTCTCCGCCGTAACATTTAGCCAATACATTTTTGCGGATGGCTTTAATGGTTGAGCGGGCTACAATTTTCTGGCCGATCGCCGCTTGAATAGGAACCTCAAACTGCTGACGGGGGATTAGCTCTTTTAACTTCTCAACGATTACTTTTCCTCTTTCATAAGCAAAATCCTTATGAACGATGAAGCTCAATGCGTCTACCTTTTCTGCATTTAACAGAATATCCATCTTAACAAGTTTTGATGGCTTGTATCCAATTAATTCATAATCAAAAGAGGCATATCCTTTTGTATTGGATTTCAGCTGATCAAAGAAGTCATAAACAATTTCCGATAAAGGAATTTCATATATAATGTTTACTCTGGTTTCATCCATGTATTGCATATCAATAAAGATGCCGCGCTTTTGCTGGCAAAGTTCCATTATGGCTCCCACATAATCATTCGGAGCCATCATTGTAGCTTTTACATAAGGTTCTTCAACACGGTCAATCTTCTGAGGGTCAGGCATATTGGATGGGTTATCCACTTTAACCTCAGTGCCGTCTGTCATGATAACATCATAGATAACACTAGGTGCTGTTGTAATCAAATCTATTTTAAATTCGCGCTCAATGCGCTCCTGGATAATTTCCATGTGAAGCAATCCAAGGAAACCGCAGCGGAATCCAAATCCGAGTGCCTGTGAAGTTTCCGGTTCGAACTGAAGGGCGGAATCATTCAGCTCCAGCTTTTCAAGCGCTTCACGCAGGTCATTGAACTTGGCGCTATCAATTGGATAAAGTCCGCAATAAACCATTGGGTTCATCTTTCTGTATCCAGGAAGAGCTTCTGCAGCACCGTTTTTCGCGCTTGTAATGGTATCACCCACACGTGTATCACCAACATTTTTGATTGCAGCAGTCAAAAACCCTACGTCTCCAACTGACAATTCAGGCAATGGCGTTGATTTTGGCGTAAACACACCAACCTCTGTGACTTCAAATTCTTTGCCGGTTGCCATCATTTTAATTTTATCCCCTACTTTTACCGTACCCTCAACCACACGGATATAGGCTACTACACCGCGGTAGGCATCATAAAGGGAATCAAATATAAGAGCCTTTAATGGGGCATCCGGATCCCCTACTGGAGCAGGAACTTTTTCAACGACCTGTTCAAGAATTTCTTCTATTCCAATTCCAGCCTTTGCTGAAGCAAGTACTGCTTCAGATGCATCCAGGCCGATAACTTCTTCAATTTCATTTCGAACCCTTTCCGGATCCGCACTTGGCAGGTCGATCTTATTAATAATTGGAAGAATCTCAAGATCGTTATCCAGGGCCAGATAAACATTGGCAAGGGTTTGCGCTTCAATACCCTGAGCTGCATCCACAACCAGAATGGCTCCTTCACATGCTGCAAGGCTTCGGGATACTTCATATGTAAAATCGACGTGTCCCGGTGTATCTATTAAGTGGAAAGTGTATATCTCTCCATCTTTCGCTTTATATTTTAACTGAACTGAATTCAGCTTGATCGTAATGCCGCGCTCCCTTTCAAGATCCATGGAATCAAGGAGCTGGTCCTTCATTTCGCGTGAAGTCAGCGCATTGGTTTTTTCAAGAATTCTGTCGGCCAAAGTCGATTTACCATGGTCAATATGGGCGATGATCGAAAAATTCCTTATTTTCTCTTGTCTTTTTAATCTCTCTTCTCTGTTCATTGTATATTATTTCAACTCCTACTATAGAAAAGCGCAAGCGCCTTAAACAGGCGCTTGGAGCTAAGTGTGGTCAATTTTAAAATAGTCCTTTTAGTTTATACACTATTTTTGATTATATCAGTAGGTTTGTGAAGATTCAATGCTAAGCTTTAAGCCGCTAATTTTCCAAAAAAAAGAAGGCTGCCCTCCTGAGCAGCCTATTTCCCTGTTATTAAGTCTGTGATGATTGCGACCGATTTTTCTGTCAGCTCTGATATGCCTTCGGATATGCTTTTTCCTAAAGATGAAAAGAAATTATATGCTTTCATTTCTTCAAGCTTTTCCCTTTTCTTCTGAAGATCATGGCTTGACACATCATTCCCCAGGACAGAAGCCTGAACTTCACCTTCATTGGTTTCATTTATGGTCAGGGCACTTTTGAAATCCCCGTCATGGAATCCCTTCATTCTGTGAATTCCTTCATTTGCCTGCTGCATTCCGAATAACACAGAGACAAACATGAGCGCTGCAAGAAAAAGAGCTTTAAGCATAAACATTTTCATTCCGCATCATCCTATTATTAATTCTTTTCTGATTCACCGCCAGCCGGTGAATTCACTTCCTCGGCCTGCCAATAATATTCACTGAACACTTCCGCGAGTGCTTCGGCCGATCGGTTTAACTCCTCAAACGTATTATCGACTCCCCCAAACTCAATGAGTATGGCATTGCCTGATAAATCCTGATTAAAGTTGCCATTTGTCCCTGCGCCTTCTTTTTTCATAATTCCCCTGCTTAATCCTTTGTACTTGACGCTCAGTCTATCATGCAGCTCTTTTGCAAATTTTAAGTTCTTTTCATAATTCGGATTATTTCCTCCAATAATAAAAGCTAGCTTGGCATAAGACTCTCCGTTAATTTCTTTTGTAGTATCTTTTTTTCTTTTTGAATCACGGTGAATATCGATTAAATAAGCCAGATCCCGATTGGAAGTGATTGCTGCCTGAACTACCTCTCTGGATTCCTGATATGAGCGTCCGTATGATAAGCCCTTTTTGTTTAAATTCCCCTGAATATCCGTTTTATCCACAAAGGTGCCGATTCCTTTGCTCTCCATCTCTTCCTTAAGCTTGTCACCGATTTTAGTAATATTAATTTTTGAATGGTAGGCAGCATCAGGGTTGGTGACACCCTTCAGATATGGTAGATAGGATTCAGTATTATGCGAAAAGTATACATAGACCGGTTTTTTATCTCCTGTAGACACCGGCGGGGCATTTGATTGCTTCTTATCTCCAGACGGCTCAAGCCCTTCGGTGTTTTGCAGGGCTGCCTCCTGTTCGGCCATGAGTACTTCTAAAGGCGGAGAAGATTCTACAGGCATGTTTGTATAATCTGTTCCCTCACCTGCAACCAGAATTTTACTGTCATAAATCGAGAAAAAAGGAAGCTCCCTTCCCAGAAGACTTCTGGGATCATCCAAATTGACATTCGTGGATAGCTGAAAAATTAAATTGGCAAAGCCCGGGGGAGAACTGCTTTCAGAAACCCCCTGGAGAAATGCGTGATTTTCCCATCCGAGAAAACGATAAAGCATTTCTCCTGTCAGGCTGTTCGCTGCAGAATTTACTGAAGATGAACTGATTCGGTATTCAGGCTTTAAGGAAGTTATTGCTCCGCTTATGGAAAATATCATAAATAGAAAAAGCAGAAATCCGCCAATAGCCTTCAGCAGGCTTGTCCCTTGGATAGTTACTACAAATCCGTTCGTTTTAAAAGGTTTCATTGTTCCACCTCTCCTTGCTAGTCTAGTAAATGTTATGACTTTGCTAGAGAAGATAGAACAGGATATTTTCTATCTTGTATAAAATCCGGCATTATCCTGATTC
The DNA here is from genome assembly GCF_010628845.1 of Bacillus sp. 22-7. Lineage (NCBI taxonomy): Bacteria > Bacillati > Bacillota > Bacilli > Caryophanales > Bacillaceae > Bacillus > Bacillus sp. 22-7. Next base: position 140,383 of record NZ_NJQY01000016.1, read on the forward strand.
ACTTTCTGGTGGAGCGCTGCGTTCAAACCGTTGGCAATTAAGTTTGACATATCTTCAATAAATACATCCACTTCCTTTGGCGTCACCATAAGGTTGTGACCCAAAGGAGACAGAACTTCATAAATAAGCTTCCGCTTCTCCTCTTCAGGCAAGGTTCCGATCATGCCAAGAAAGGTTTTTCTATGATGCTCTTCCGGGAGGTCCTCATCTGTCAGCTTTTTCTTCTCTCCAAAAGTCATTCCTGCAGGAGCCAAGGCACGTGATGGACGGCCGCCTTCTTTCATTTCCTTGCCGAAATGCTTCAGGATGTAATCAATTGTATCGCTTGTTATGGATACGGCATCAACAACTGTTGGGATGCCAATCGCTATGACAGGTATTCCTAAAGTCTCTTTGCTTATTTCTTTTCGTTTATTCCCTACACCAGAACCAGGGTGAATCCCTGTATCCGAAATTTGAATAGTAGAATTGACTCTTTCAATTGATCGGGAAGCAAGAGCATCAATCGCAATGACAAAGTCGGGCTTTGTTTTTTCAACAATGCCATGAATAATGTCACTTGTTTCAATTCCTGTCAGGCCCATAACCCCTGGAGAAATAGCACTGACCGGCCGATAGCCTTCTTCTACGCTTTCAGGCTGCAGCTGATAGAGATGTCTTGTAATAAGCAGATTTTCGCAGACTTGCGGCCCCAATGCGTCGGGAGTGACATTCCAATTGCCCAGTCCGACAATTAAACAGGATGCATTTTCATTAATGCCCAGCTGCTTTATAAATTGGGATAATTCACTTGCAAATACAGTCTCCACTTTGTGCTGAAGCTCCGTATCCTGCTGGCGTATGCCCGTCACTTCGAGGGTAAGATATTTGCCCTCTTTTTTTCCTAATGCTTCTGCTCCTTCCTTTGTTACTTCAACAAAGGAAATTTTAATATCGTTTTCTTCTTTTTCTTTAATTATGACGCCTTCTATTTGGGAAAGATTCTCCTGCTCGTGAACATTGTCTTTCTGCCTGCCGGAAATCACCATTTCCCTGGCTTCAATGGCAAGATCCGTTCGAACTGAGTACTGGCTTAAATCTATGGATTCCTTCACATGTATCCCTCACAATCTCAGCTTATTAGGTTGGAAAAAAACAGACAAATTACTAAAATTCAGATATATACTATCTTTGCCTTTAAAATGCAAAAACATGCAGAAAAAGAATGAACTTCCCGATTTATCCTTCAGTAATTTTAAGTACAGAGTATTGCATTATGCCCCTGTGTTTGATAAAATATCACTTGTTCTGAATTTGTTAATGAACGTGAATGTCGAGTTATAGAATCTCGATGCTTTTTCAGGAGGTGAATGGAATGCCAAACATTAAATCTGCTATCAAGCGTGTTAAAACTAGCGAAGCTCGCAACGCTCAAAACGCTACTGTTAAATCAGCAATGCGTACAGCTGTTAAGAAGGTTGATGCTGCAATCGTAAACAACGATTCTGCTGCTGCAACTGAATCATTCGCTGATGCTGCTCGTAAACTGGACAAAGCTGCTGCAAAAGGTCTTATCCACAAAAATGCTGCTGCCCGTAAAAAGTCTCGTTTAATGAAAAAAATGAACTCTTTAAATGCGTAATGTTTAAAGATATCGGCTATCTTAAGGGATAGCCTTTTATTTTACATAAAAAAAGCGGTCCAAATTGCGGACCGCTTTTTTTATGTAATCAGAATTTATAACTTGTACTTCGAGAACTGTCTAGCTCCAGCGCCTACCCCCTCGAGGTCACAAGCTTGTCTTGTTTCGGCTCCTAGGGACGAAAGACCAGCCTAATCCCTTCCAGAAGGAAAGAACACCTTCTTGCAGGGCTAGTCTTATGCTTGTCGTCCCTGAGCAGCCGCCTCCACATTTCGGGCAAGGCACTTCCGCTTTTCTATTTTCTGAGCGCCTGACTTTGCAGACGAAACAGGAACATTTCAATCAGCATGGTTTTATTCATGCCCCCTGTTTTCATTTGATAATCCGCATCAGCAAGCAAGCTTATGATCGCTGCCAGCTCTTCATCTGCAAACAGTTGAGCCTGTCCGGCCGCCAGCTTCACCCGGAAAGGATGAATCTTTAAATAGCCGGCAATCTGCTGCTGGCCGTAGCCTCTCCTGGCAAGCTCCTTCACCTGATAAATCAGTCTGAACTGCCCTGTAATAACAGATAAAATCTTAATGGGCTCTTCGTTTTGCTTTAATAAATCATAATAAATTCTCAGGGCTTCTTCTATTTTGCGGTGAACCACCTTATCCACAAGGGAAAAAATGTTTTGCTCTAAAGACCGTGATACCATTTTTTCTGCCATTTGTTCATCTATCCGCTTTGTGTCATTCGCATATAGGGCTAATTTATCGATCTCGTTGGTCAGAATAAACAGGTTGGCGCCTGCCAATGTCAAAATCAGCTCAACAGCCGATTCATCAATCTGCACACCGTTTAATGCTGCCCTTTCCCTGATCCAGGCTTTCAATTCACCTTCATTTAATTTCTTGGCTTCAAGGACTGCAGCCGTTTTTTTCAATTGTTTGGTTATTTTTTTCCGATCATCGAGTTTTTCTGCCGATGAGGAAAATACCACCACTGAATATGGAGCAGGTTCTTTAATATAGGCTTCAAGCTTAGCCAGGTTATGCTCCTGTTTAGCTTTCGATTTCTCTGACGTTAAAAAAACCGGGTTATGTAAAAAGATCAGTCTTCTTTCACCCATAAAAGGAAATGTCTCCGCATCTTCAAGCGCTGTATCAATGGGGGTTTCCTCAAGGTCATAAGAGGATAAATTAAAATCAGCTTCTTCTTCACTTAGCACATTGCTGATCAGAAGCTGCTTCGTTGCGTTTATAAGATAAGGTTCTGTTCCGTATAATAAATAAATAGGAGCAAAACTTTTCGCTTTAATTCTGTTCCAAATATCAAAAACCAATTTCTTCTCTCCGTTCGCCAAACAATATATTCACTATATATCCTAAAGAAGCGATGGCAATTTGACAAGACATAAGAAATTGGCGCCCACATGAACGCCAATTTCCAATCTATATAGAACGCTGCATCCTTGAGGCCCGGGAAACTCAGGAAGCTGCGGTGCACCTTTGTTAGTTATTATTCCCATGATGTTTCGTCATATTTGTGACAACTCCTGCTAATGCAGGAAAAGGGCAGGCGAACTCTAGATTTTTTCATTTGAATGACTTATACTATATAGGAAATAGGAGGGGTAGACTGTGAACGAATTTGAAAAGAACGTCCAAAGCAAACGTAATGATGCAATCGACTCTGGTGTAGGATTCATCGTATCATTCGGTTTCTTCGCAACGTTATTTATTATTGCAACAGTCATTAAATTTTTAGGAGCTTAATGGCTACATACAGTAATGTGTCACAATACTGCTGACACATTGAGGCTGCCTCAGCAGCCTCTTTTTTTTGGACGGAATTCCGATGAAGCATTATCAAGTCTGGAAGCTGATGCTTTCTAACATATACTATGGAAGCTGCACTGAAAAGGTTCCTGAATCCCCTTTAAAAAAATAGGTAATTGCCCCTTGCTTATCGGTTCTCAATACTTTGACATTATAGTCATTCATCCTTCTCATTACATCATTATGAGGATGCCCATACCTGTTGTTCCTGCCTGCAGAAATAACGCCAATCCGCGGCTTCAATCCAGCGAGAAATAAATCTGTTGAGGAGGTTTTGCTTCCATGATGTGCGATTTTCAATACATCGGCTCTCAACTTGGGATAAGACTTTATGAGCTGACCTTCCCCCTGTTCCTCCAAATCTCCGGTAAACAGCCAGTTTAACCCTCCAATTTTGGCAAAAAGGACAATAGATCCATCATTTTTGCCAACACCGTCCCCCATCTCCCCGCCAAACGGGGACAAAACTCGAAATACGGAATCTCCTATGAGCCAGCTATCTCCGGCTTTAATGAAGAAAATTTCACTTTTGTTATTTTTAGCCTGTACAACCAAATCCTTTTCAGCCTCCGAGAACTCAGCTCCATGTGGAAACACAACAGACTTTACCTTCATTTCCCTCAGAACAGCTGATGCTCCGCCAATGTGGTCCATATCCCCGTGAGTGAGAAAAAGTTTATCTATTTTACTGACCCCTTTGCTTTTCAGAAAAGGCACTACTGTGTCCTTTCCTGTTTCATATGGGTCGCTTCGCATCTTCCATTCCTCTGTCTCAAACATAGGCGCACCTCCTGCATCTATCAAATAATTCCCTCTCCCATACGGAAGCTTTATCAGGATGCTGTCACCCTGCCCAACATCAATAAATGTAATCTCACCAGCTGGTGTAAGCACATTTACAAAATAATGAATTACTATCGCAAGAACAGGAAGCACACCGTTCTTAATAATAGCTTTTTTGTTTTTTGACCTTTCCCAGCCGGCAAAGAATGCGGGAATGAGCAGAAGATATATAATCAGATTTAAAGGGGATGGCCTGCCAAGAATAAGGGTCGAATTAGGAATGGCGGAAAGCATTTCAGCAATCCAATTAAGAAAAACGATCATTTTTTCCAATACATGAAGTAAGAAATCTGCCCTTCCTCCTGTTAATAAATCAAAAATAAATAAAATTAATACAACAGGCAGGACTATGGAAGAATACAAAGGCACAAAGATCAGATTGGCAATTATGGAAATAATCGATACCTCATAAAAATGCCAAAGGAGGATCGGAATGGCCGCTATCTGGCAAATAAGAGAAACAGACAGGAGTGCAGCGAGAGGATGAGTGAATTTTTTGAGTATGGCAGGAGCTGAGAGAATAAGCGATAAGGCCACAGCAAAAGACAGCTGAAACCCCGCATTATAGATAATAAAAGGGAAGATAAAAAGATAGCCGGCAAACACAATGGAGATAACATCAGCTAATTGAATAGGGGCCATCAGCTTCTTTGCCAGTAAAACCAGAAGCATCATAAACACAGCCCGCAGTACAGACGGTGCAGCACCTGTAAGTATTGCATATACCGGCAAAACCATTATTAGGATACTGGTCATTTTTTCTCTGGTGATCCCGGCACGTACTCCTGCAAGAAAAAACATACCAGCAAGCATTCCTACATGAAGTCCGGATATTGCAAGCAAATGGATAATTCCGATTTCCTGATAAGAAGCGACAATATCCTCATCAATAAAACTCCGATCGCCGAAGACAAGTGCGATTGAAAGCGGAGCTGCCTGTTCAGGGAAATGCTCTAAAATATGTTTTGTGCCCATCTCCCTCATTTTTAAAATAGGTAATGTGATGCGGCTTTTATTGTAGGTGCAATCAGAGAGGTTTAACTGTTCCAATTCGAGGATCCAAAAGATACTATTGTGGTTTAAGTAATCCTTGTAGCTGAAGGAATTAGGATTTGTAGATGTTGGAGGAGTCTGTAAGGTGCCATTAACCCGGCATGTCATGCCTATCCTCAGATGGTCTGAAAGGATTTTTTGTTCTGCTTCGGATTTAATCTTATACCTGGCAGCCAGCTTTTCCTTTTTTTCGGTCAATTCAATTAGGACTGTGAGAAGGTCCCCATCTATCTTCACTGATTCTGACAGGGTAATTTCAAAATCACCCTCATTTCCTGTAAGACTTGTCCTGTTATATTCTGCCGCTAATTCACTCCTTATGATTAAGGAAAGGTAAATCAAAATCAGGATGGTCATGTTCTGTTTAGTCAAGATATTCCTTTTTAAAAGGAAAAGGGCAAGAAGAGAAAAAATGACAGCAATTGCCGGATGAAGTAATGATGTCAAATTTCCCAGAAGTGAGGCAGCAGCTGCGTAGATCCATCTGCCTTTCATATCATTTGCTCCTTTAGTTTTTTTGAAGGGAAGCAGCACCTTATCATTGAAGGTGCTGCTTCTTCAATGGATTAATTTTGAAAAAGCTTGTCCTTTTTTTCTTTATAGCCTTTCATAATGTCCTGATTTTTACCGCTTTTTTCAAGCTCATTGATTAAATCCTCTATAAAATCACGTTTTTCCTGTATGCTGTCATCGAAGGATACTTTTTCGGCCGCCACCTGGACAGATTTCACACCAGCCTTCTCAAAGAGTTCAATTCCATAAGGATGATTTTTATAGTCCTGTGCGTAGTAAACTGTTTTAATTCCCGCCTGAATAATTGCTTTGCAGCATTGAAGGCACGGAAAATGAGTTACATATATTTCTGCATCACTTGTCGGCACCCCAAATTTTGCACACTGTAAAATCGCATTCATTTCCGCATGAATGGTCCTGACACAATGGTTATCAATAACATAGCAGCCTTCATCAACACAATGTTCACCGCCGGCAATTGAGCCATTATAGCCTCCTGCAATGATTCTCTTATCCCTTACAATGGTTGCTCCGACCGCAAGTCTTGTACATGTGCTCCTCAAAGCAAGCAAATGGCTTTGTGCCATAAAATATTGGTTCCAGGAAATCCGGTCCATCTGTCTCTCCCCTTTACACAGGCTTGTATGCCCTGAATTAAAATATATCTTTTTCTCTCAATAAGTGTAAGCCTCAAGCTTGTGCAGGTCAATGGAATGAAATTAGTTTACACTAATATGCTCTTTGAGTTTTTCAAAAGTTTTTTCCCCTATCCCTGATATTAATTTCAAATCCTCAATATCCTTAAAGGGTCCATTTGTATCGCGGTGTTCAATTATCGCTGCAGCCTTAGAGGGGCCAATTCCCGGCAATGTCTGCAATTCTGTTTCATCCGCCCCGTTTAAATTTACCTTTCCGCTATCCTGCTGTCCTTTAACCTCGCCATTTCCGGCTCCCGCCCGGGTCTCCTCAAGAATTTCACCCTCTTTCGGAACATATATCACCATTTCATCTGTAATTTTCAGGGCAAAATTAATTTTAGTTCTATCGGCTTTTTCTGTCAGTCCCCCTGCTTTTTCCAGCAGGTCTATCACCCTTTCACCCTCTTCTGCTTCATACACTCCCGGCTTTTCTACTGCTCCTTTAATATCTGCTTTCATCACCATTGGCACCTGTTCAGCCTGCATATCACCTGCTTTTTCTTTACCTTCTTCTCCGTTCAAAGAAATTGACTGTTCAATCTCAGGAAATGCTTCAGTCTCCTGAACGGGCATTAAAATATGATAGAGGAGTGCAGCCAATGCAATCGCACCTCCTGCAAAGTAAAATTTATAGATTTTTATCCATTCGGGCACTATGGATCATCCTTTCTTTTTGGAATAAATGTTTTTTTGATACATATCGTTATATGAGAGAGCCTGCTTTTAAAGGAGGGATATAGCATTGAAAATCGGAATCATTGGCACAGGTAATATGGGGAGAATTTTGACCGAGGCCTTCCTGGATGGAGGAGCCGTTTCCCCGGCCTCCATGACTATAACCAATCGGACAGTGGCAAAAGCGAAGGAAATAAAAGAAACACATCAGGAAATTACCGTTGTAAATAATGCAAGAGAGGCTGCTCATCGTTCTTCGCTGATCTTTATTTGTGTAAAGCCTCATGATGTATATAATGTCGTTCAGGATATTTTGCCGTTCCTGTCAGAAGATAAATGTGTAGTGTCCATAACCAGCCCTATTAGTGTACAACAGCTTGAATCAATTGTGCCTTGCTCAGCAGCGAGGGCGATTCCAAGCATTACTAACCGGGCCTTATCAGGGGTGTCATTATTATCATTCGGTGAACAGTGCAGCAAACAATGGAAAGGAAAACTTAACAAGCTTTTTGAAAGCATCTCCACACCTGTCTTTATAGAGGAAGCGATTACCAGGGTTTCTTCGGATATTGTCAGCTGCGGACCTGCCTTTTTCAGCTACTTGACACAGCGCTTCATCAATGCGGCAGTTGCGGAAACGGAGATTGATAATGAAACAGCTACAAAGCTTGCAGGAGAAATGCTGATCGGGCTTGGGGAATTACTGAAAAAAGGTTTTTATACATTGCCTACATTGCAGGAAAAGGTGTGTGTCAAAGGAGGAATTACAGGAGAGGGAATTAAAATTCTTGAAAGCGAGCTCGGCAGTGTATTTGAACACTTATTCCAGGCGACACATTCCAAGTTTGACGAAGATCTTGTCGAAGTAAAAAAGCAGTATTCTCTCCACTAGCTATTCGACGTTAATGGAAATAATCCTTCACTATTAAAAAAAAACAGCCGAGAACCCGGCTGTTTTTTTTAGTGTCTTTTCTTTGCAATAAAAATGATTCGTTCAGCCTGGGTGTCTGGCGGTCCTTCTTTAAAATCTCCTGAAACGTCAACAAGGTCAAAACCGCATTCCTCAAGCCAGCTTTTATATTGATCAATAGGATAAGTGCGCTGCAAATGAAGTTCGTCATAGCGGTCATACTTTCCTGTTACTGCGTCCAGAACAAAAAATGAAAGATCATGCTCTACAGAATTGGGGTATTCGCCCTGAAAGCTGTGCCAGATATATGAAATTTCCTCGTCATTTTCAGCAAAGGTCTGGTTCATAAATATCTGCATAATTTTATAAATGGAATGAACATCAAAAATAAATAGACCATCGTTTTTTAAATAGCTATGGACCCGCCGGAAAGTGTTCTTCACATCTGATTCTGTCTCCAGATAATTCAGAGAATCACAAAAGATGCCAATAATATCAAATTCACTAAACCCTACAAGCTCTGCCATGTTCTGCAGGTAAAAGGGGATTTTCAGACCTTTCTGCTCCGCCTTTGATTGAGCTACAGCCAGCATATCCTCTGATAAATCCACACCGGTTACATTATAGCCCTGTTCACTTAACCTTATGGAAAGCTGTCCTGTGCCGCATGCAAGATCCAGTAATTGTTTGCCTGAAACATTAAATTCCGCATGCTTTTCATTGACCAATTTAATCCAGCTGTCATAAGGAACATCTTCCATCAGCCTGTCATAGAGATAAGCGAACTTTCCGTAGCTCATTGGTTAAGAATGCCCTGAACGTTTTCGACCGGGGCATCCCCCCAGAGTCTTTCCAGATTATAGTAGCTTCTTTCATCCTTATGGAAAATATGTGCAACAATATCACCCATATCAACCAGAATCCACCTTGCTTCATCAAAGCCTTCCATTCGCTTAACCGTAAACCCGTGTTCTTCTGATTTTTCTTTCATTTCCCGAGCAATGGCCTGCACTTGTTTATCAGAGTTTCCGTGGCAAATAACAAAGTAGTCCGAAATCAGGGAAATTCCCTTCATATTAAGAACCGTTATATCTTCTGCACGTTTATCATCAGCTGCTTTTACTGCCGTCATCAGCATAGTATTTTCTTTCATTTGATCAATCCTCCTTATTCATTACAAGGTCATTATAAGTTTCGAAGGAAGCCGGAAATACAGGCTGCCCTTTTTTCATTAAAAACATGATGGTATTTTGAACAGATTTTATTAAAGCCTTGTTCAAGTTCGTCTGTGCTAATTCACGCACTTCGTCAACTCCCGGAAAATGCCTTCCAGGTTCAATATAATCTGCAAGATAAATGATCTTTTCAAGAAGTGCCATTCCCGGTCTCCCAGAAGTATGATATCTTATTGCATCCAGTACCTCTTTATCATGGATTCCCGCTTCTTTCTCAGCCAAAAAAGCACCGACAGGAGCATGCCAAAGTTCACTATTGTAATCCAAAAGCTCGGCTGGCATACCTTCCTTAATGATAATTTCCCTCATTTCTTCCTTAGGGCGGAACTTAGCATAATCATGAAAAATGGCTGCCAATTCAGCTTTCTTACTATCAGCGCCATATTTCTCTGCAAGTTTAATGGCTGTTTCCATCACTCCGACTGTATGAAGGTAGCGATGTTCTGTCAGCTGCTCCTTTACAATATCCAGAGCTGTTTCACGATTCATATAAATGATTCTCCTTTATATAACTCCTTATAGAATCCGGTACCAGATATCGTACAGTACTGCCTTCCTTTACACGGCTTCTGATCATACTTGAGGAGATTCCCATTTCAGGAACGTCAGCATAAAGAATCGGATACGGAGTCTGCAAATTGTAAGATGGCCGCCTTACTCCTATAAAGGTAATCAATTCAAGAAGTTTGTCAATGTTATGCCACTTGGGCAAGTATTCAACCATGTCAGCTCCAATAATAAAATAAAATTGCTTTTGAGGATAGTGTTCCTTCAAAATCCTGATCGTATCGTAGGTAAATGAAGGACCTTCCCGCTCCAGCTCAATCAACTCCAATTTAAAGCCAGGATGATTCTGCAATGCCAGTTTCAGCATTTCTATTCGATCAAGGCTGCTGACATTGTCTGACCTCTTTTTATGGGGAGGCTCATGGTTCGGCATAAACCATACTTCATCCAAACCATGGGAAGACATTACCTCATTTGCAATAATGAGATGGCCTAAATGAGGCGGATTAAAGGTCCCTCCAAGTATGCCTACCTTTTCCATTTACACTCCTCCATACATTCAGTTTAATTTCCCCGAAGCTTACGGCAAGTTGATTTGTTTGTTTTCTTTTGATTCTTTGTATAAAACAATTATATTTCCGATGATTTGGACAACATCAGCCTTCGTGCCTTCTGACAGCTGCTGTGCTACCGTATCTCTGTCTTCTTCACAGTTTTGAAGGACTGAAACCTTTAATAACTCACGGGCTTCCAGTGCTTCTCCTACTTGCTTAATCATGTTTTCATTAACCCCGCCCTTTCCCACTTGGAAAATAGGGTTTAAATGGTGCGCTTTTGATCGCAATAAACGCTTTTGCTTTCCTGTTAGCATAATAATCCTCCCAGCTGATTTAAAACCTTTTGTCTCATTCTTTCAATGTCCGGCCCAATGCCAGTCCACATTTCAAAAGCAAGAGCCCCCTGATACACAAACATATCAATACCATTCTGAATTCCGGCGCCCTTTACGGCAGCTTCCTTTAAAAGCCTGGTTTGCAGCGGATTATAAATGATATCACTGACAAAGGCTCCAGGCTTAAGCTTATGTACCGAAAGCGGGCTTTGGCCAATGTCCGGATGCATTCCAATTGATGTAGTCTGAACAATTAAATCGTATGTTTCCAGACTTTCCTCTGCTTTCTGCCGGTTCAGCACACGAGAAGGAACCTCAAAAGGGCAATCATTCAAAATCTGTTCTGCCCTTTCTGGAGTTCGATTGCAAATGTCCAGAAGCTCCGGGGCTTCTTTAGCAATTGTAAAATAAATGGCTCTCGCAGCCCCGCCTGCCCCCACTATCAGAACCTTTTTGTCATTAATTGATTGATTTTGATTCAGCAGGCCTTTTACAAATCCGCTTCCATCCGTATTGCAGCCTATTAGCTTACCTTCCTGATTGACCACTGTATTAACTGCCCCAATTGCCTCAGCAAGAGGATCCAGTTCATCTAAAAGAGGAATGATAGCCTCCTTATGGGGTACTGTAACATTAAATCCCGCAATGCCGATTGCCCTGAACCCTTTAATAGCGTCATTCAGATCTCCCCTGGATACATGAAATGGCTGATAATGTGCATCAATACTGTAAATCTTAAATAATTCATTGTGCATAGCGGGGGACATTGAATGGGAAATTGGATCCCCAATCACTCCAAACAGCTTTTTCAAAAATCCTCACCCCTTTTGAAAAGCGTAAGCAAATGCAAGACACAGCCTAAATTAAAGACTTCCTTATCATGGCATGGACACCTTTGGGAACATATGCAGCTACTTTGGCCCCACCCTCATTTACCGTTATCCAGCCAAGTCCTGAAAATACTATATCCGTTTTCGGTTCTTTTATTGTGAATTCATGTTTCACAAGCTCCGGGAAGGTTTCCATCTGCTCTATTCTTGGCGGCGTAAGCATTTCTCCCGCATGATTCTCATATAGCTCATCCGCCTTTTCTGTTTTGGTGCGGTGAATAGTTAAGTCATTGGAGAAATGGCAAACAAATGACCGCCGGCCGCCAGCAATGTAATCAAACCTGGCCAGTCCGCCAAAAAACAGAGTCTGCTCTTCATTCAGCTGGTAAACCTTAGGCTTAATTTCCTTTTTAGGTGTTATCACCTTTAAATCCCTTTTATCTACATAATGGGCCATCTGATGATGGTTAATTATACCTGGTGTATCCACTAAAGCCTTTCCGTCAGATAGAGGTATCTCGATAATATCAAGAGTCGTTCCTGGGAAGTGGGAAGTAGTGATGACATCTCCCTCACCTGTTACTTCTTTTAATATACGATTGATGAAAGTGGATTTACCTACATTAGTACATCCTACTACATAAACGTCTTTTCCTTCCCGATAATGATCGATGGCTGCTGCAATTTCATTAATGGAGTACCCTTTTGCAGCACTAGCCAGATAAACCTCTTCCGGTTTCAGCCCCAGCTGTTTTGATTCCTGCTTCATCCAGTTAATCAGCTTGTTTGTCTTCACGGACTTTGGAAGCAGGTCAACTTTGTTTCCAACAAGCAGGATTTTATTGCTGCCCACAAAACGGTGAAGACCTGGAAGCCAGCTGCCGTTAAAATCAAAAATGTCCACAATCTTCACAATAAGTGCATCACTTTGTCCAATTTCATTCAGGATCTTCAGAAAATCATCATCAGTCAAGCTTACATCCTGAACTTCATTATAATGCTTCAGCCTGAAACAGCGCTGGCAAATAATTGTTTCCTTCTGCAGAGCTGATTGAGGAGCATAACCCAACTCATCAGGGTTATCTGCCTGAACTTTTACTCCACAGCCTATGCAAACAAATTGTTCTTCACTCACTTTTTAATCCTCCCACTGAATCATTCCTTTTTTTCTGAACCAATTTAAAATCCGTCTCTCCACCAGACGGTTAAATTTCGTAACAAATCCGTCAGTTTGAGCTACAGGTACGACCAAAATAGTATGGAAACCGCTTCTGTTTCCTCCCAGCACGTCAGTCAGCAATTGGTCTCCAATCACTACTGTTTCTTCTTTTCTCAGCCCCATTTCGGATAGAGCTCTCCGGAAGGCCCTGCCCATTGGCTTTCTAGCCTGATAAATAAACGGAATATCAAGGGGATCGGAAAAAGCCTTTACACGATTTTCATTATTATTAGACACAATGGTAACCTTGATGTTGCTTTGCTTCATTTCTTCAAACCAGCTAATCAGCTTCGGTGTCGCATTCGGCCTGTCCCATTCGACTAGAGTGTTATCCAGGTCCGTGATTATCCCCTTAACTCCTTTGTCCTGTAAACTGTGTGGAGATATTTCAAAAATACTTTTAACATGCTGATTAGGCAAAAATTGCTTTAACACTATATTTACACCTCAATCATTTATTCATATTGTCCGGCAAAAATGTTTTTGCTGCCCTCAACTAGTTCCCCGTCTTTAATGACAATTAGGGTCTGCAGCCTTTCACTAGATAAAACACCGATTTCATCATACCCAATTTCACCCGCTCTTTCAAAATAAAGAATGATGGATACAATCAGGCAGTTCTATTTTATACGGTTCCACAAAATGGGGAAAGACACTCAAAACTCAGTAAATTTCCACGGAATAGTTGTTATTCACCCTTAAAATAAAAATTTTTCGACAAAAATCAACTGCTCCTCACACCTGTGGATAACTTTATGCACATAATCCAATATGATTTTAATACTTTTTCCCTTTTTATAAACAAAATAATCACAGGTTATCCACGGTTTCCTGTGGATAAGAGAACAGTTGTTCTAATCGTTTTAATTTGCTAGAGTAGGGGTACAACATAAAATCTTACATTATATGTATAAAATAATTCTTTTAGAACTGAAATATCAAGGACCTGGAGGTGGGACAGGAATGCGTAAACTGTCAGATGAATTATTAATCGAATCCTATTATAAAGCAAAGGAACTGCAGCTAAGCAAAGACTTCATCCGTTTAATTGAAACAGAAATCCACCGTCGTTCACTATCAAACAGAATAAAAGTTACATCCTAAAAATGGACAAGCCCTGAATAGGGCTTTTTTTATTCTCCATATTTAAAACCGGAACAATTGGCCTGCACAATCACAATAGAGTTCCAATCCGCTCTCCTACTTTAATATGAGCAGGAGTCTTAATTGACTTTTCAAGCTGGAATTTCCCCTTCTCAAATAAGAGAATGACGGTAGAGCCAAATGTAAAATAGGCCATTTCCTTTCCTTTTTCAAGCTGGTCCCCTTCATGGGTAAGTTCGATGGAATTTACAAACATAGCACCCACCTTCACAATTGCGATTGCTGAATCACCATGCTTTACTTCAGTTATGCTCCGGAAATTCTTAGAAAGCGTTTCTCTTCCATATTTTAAACCCCATTTGTTAACCGGAAAAGATTTTAACCCCAGAATCCATTGATCTGCTACTTTTCCAGTGACCGGGCTGTGTATCCTGTGGTAGTGGCTCGGACTTAAATAAAAGATCATGTAAGTGCCGCCTGCATATTTCCCTGCTTTATTTGCACCAAGCATCTCAGAGATGGAATAGTTCTTCCCTTTTACTGTAATTATACGATCCTCCCGGATATCCCCAATATCTTCGATTACAGCATCTACAGGACTTACTGCTGAATCAGGGCTCTCATCGGTTACTCGTGCCCCTTCCTTCAGCTTTCTAATGAAAAACTCATGAAGTGTTGGATATTCATGCAGTTTTTTTTCCATTTCACTCTCATTAATATTATAAATTCTTGAAAATGAAGGAATGACCCTCCTGCTTAAACTTGATTGTGCAAATTTCTGAAGTATACCGGATGTCCATCTTCCATTTGTCAATTCAATCAGCAGTCGATATACAGGTTTTAACAAAGGAAATGCCCCCTAACTAAATATGTTCTTTACGAACAGGCATAAAAAGCATAGAATAAAATATTATTATATAACATATAAAACTAAGTTTGCCATAGACTTCCTCAGATTTGGCGCTTTTTTTATTATTAGCTTCAGTAAATTTGCAGATTACTTCTTTTTCCGCCCTTCCCTATAGTTCCCATTTGCCAGAAGACATTTACACATAGCTGTTAGAAAAACTTCCTAAAGTCTGCAAGCTGTGATCCCCCGTTGCAAGGAGTGTTCGATATGTTTTCTCAGGATGTTCTTGATTTAACCATTAAGAAGCTAAAGGCTCAGACTGCCAATATCTTAACTCTGTCTAACTTATTCTTAGGGTGCTTTGCTATTTTGTTTTCTATTAATGACAATTTGAAATTGAGTGTGCTGCTGATCTTTATCGCAGCTCTTGCTGACCGCTTTGATGGGATGGCAGCAAGGAAAATGAATATTGAATCGGAATTAGGAAAGCAGCTGGATTCGATGAGTGACATTATTTCGTTTGGAGTTGCACCTGCACTGCTCCTTTACATGGGAGTACTTTATGCATTCGGGGCACCCGGCGCCTTCCTGACTGCTCTATATATAGGATGTGGAGCTTTGCGGCTCGCCCGTTTTAACATTAGTGAGAATAACGGCTATTTTACAGGCCTGCCAATAACAGCTTCCGGATGCCTCGCCACTTTATGTTTTCTGGCTGTCCCGTATTGGCCTTCACCTATATTCCTTTTCATAATGCTGATACTTTCAATTTTAATGATAAGCCCTTTCAAGCTGAGAAAAATGTAAAAAAGCCGTGCTCAAAATTAGAGCGCGGCTTCTATATTTTATTTATCTCCTGTTAATGCCAGGAACTCTTCCACATCATCCATGCATAATTGCACGGCACTTTCCCAGAACTCAGGCTTGGTTAAATCAGCATTTAAATGCTTCATCGCTAAATCTTCAACTGTCATCGATGCAGTATCCTTTAATAATGCTATATATTTTTCTTCATATCCTTTCCCTTCTTTTAGTGCCTGTGCATAGATTCCGAGCGAGAATAAATACCCAAAAGTATATGGGAAATTATAGAATGGCACGCCAGTAATAAAGAAATGCAGTTTTGAAGCCCAGAAGGACGGATGATACTCATCAAGCGCGTCGCCATAAGCCTCTTTTTGGGCTGCCTCCATGATGTCATTCAGACGTTCGGCACTCACATTCCCCTGTTTTCTTTCTTCATAGAATCTGGTTTCAAACAGGAATCGCGCATGGATATTCATTAGCAGTGCAACAGATCTTTGTACTTTATCTTCTAATAGTGCCAGCTTCTCTTCTTCTGACCCTGCTTTTTTCACTGCGGCATCAGAGACAATCATTTCTGCAAAAGTAGAAGCTGTCTCTGCAACATTCATGGCATAATTTCGATTCAGCAAATGAAGATCTCTCATTGCATATGTATGAAAACCATGCCCGAGTTCATGTGCAAGGGTAGAAACATTGGATGGTGTCCCTGAGTATGTCATAAAGATTCTTGATTGGCTGTCTTCAGGAAAGTAAGTATGAAAACCGCCTGGCGCCTTTCCTGGACGGTCCTCAGCTTCAATCCACTTTTCTTCAAAGGCTTTTTTAGAAAAGGAGGTCATCTCTTCTCCGAATTGGGCAAACTGCTCAAGGATAAATTCTGCGCCTTCCTGATAGGATAATTTCGTTTCTGACTCGGAGAGCGGCGCATCCAGGTCATACCAGCTTAATTTCTCTAAACCTAAAAGCTTTGCCTTTCTCTCCAAATATTGAACAAGAGGTGCTTTATTTCGGGAAATTACCCCCCACATTGTCTCCAGGGTTTCTTTTTTCATCCTGTTTAAATCCAGCGGTTCCTTAAGAAAGTCATCCCAGCCTCTTAATTTATATACATTTAATCTAAAGCCGGCTAAGTGATTTAGAGTCTTGGATAGATAGTCAGACTGGCTGTTCCATGACTTTTCCCAATTATCAAAAACTTCCTTGCGCAACTTTCGGTCAGGGCTAGAAAACTTATTGGCAGCCTGCCCAACTGACAGCTGTTTTACCTCCCCATTTTCATTGCATGGAATCTTTATGTTTCCTACTATTACGTCATACATCTGGCCCCATCCGTGGTAACCATCAACAGCAAGAGCATTAATGACAGTCTCTTCCTCCTGCGAAAGCCTTTCTGAGGCTTTTTCGCGGCGCTCGCTTAATACAAATGAGAGTTCATTTAAATCTTGATCATCTATTATTTGCTCCCATGCACCGTGATCTAAACTTGCCAGCTTCTGATCAAATACAGTTAAAGCGTTTTGAAAACCTGCACTCAATTCAGTAGTTGCGCCTCTAAGGTCTTTCGCTTTTTTGTCTTCTATATTTTGTGCCTGAAGACAGCTGACAAAAGCTCCGGCCTGGCGCACTTTTCTTGCCGTCTGCTGAAACAGCTCAATAATTTTACTTATTTCATCGGCATCTTCAGCTGAGTTAGAAGGCTCCCAATTATGTATTAGATTAGAAAATGAATCAATATGTTTTCTTGTTTCCTGTAAATGCTGTTTAAATTCAGCTGAGTCGCTTCCACCCTTAAAAAAAACATCTAAATCCCACACGGACGAATATGCTGTTGCAGTCATATAATCCCCCCTTAAAAAGTTTCGGCTGCAGAAATATTATACCTTGATTTTTCCGAAATTTCTATAAAATAACACATAAAAGAGCCCATATCCTAAGATATGAGCCAATTGCTGGTTATCGCTACCTGAAATAGCCGCCATAATAAGCAAATCCCCCAAAAACAAGCAGCAAGATCAGCAGGACAACTGCGAGGGCCAGCCAGAAACCGCCTCCGCCATAATAACCGCATGGATAAGGAGGGGGAACCTGATAACAGCCATAACCATAAGGCATAACCAATTACCTCCCTTCGCCTTCTATTACTAAGATATGTATTAAATGGACAATCGCTTAGGCTTTTGTACTAAATCACGGTTTAAAACTGATGTTTTCTTTGCACCTCTATTAGTATAATTCATAGAATATACTAGAAGGAATTTTATGGGAGGAGTGTTAAATGAAGATTATCTCAATCTGCAAAAAATGCAAAGGCACAGGCAGCATAACAGCATGTAAATTCATAAAGAAAACCTGCCCTGCCTGTAAGGGGTCAGGCAAAATGACAAAACACCTTTCCGATATCAAGTATCAGGAGAGAAATAAGTTTTTTCTTCACTCATAACAGGTAGCCATTAATTTGAACCCTTCCACAGGCAAGGGTTTTTTATTTTTGGCTGAAATACTATATAATGACATCGATAATTATAACCATTGAAAGTTATGGATTGGAGTGAAACGAATGAAACATGGCAGAACGATTTTGGCGGTTCTCCTTTTATTGCTCACTGCCGGCTGTTCTGTGGAGGATGAGCAAAATAAGAAAACTGCTGATGAACCTTCAAATAAAACTTCAGAAGCGACTGATTATACTATTATTGAGGCCTCAGCTCAGCAAATCGAGCATATTCAAGGAATTGGATATCCCGGAAATGATGCCGGACTTTACCTTTCATCCAGCGAAGGCTTAAAATTTTTCAAAGATGGCATTTGGCATGAGACGACTTCTCTTAACCATGACTATATGGGATTTCAGGCTGTCAAAGATGGATTTATTGTCAGCGGCCATCCTGATAAGAATTCCGTTATAAAAAACCCTCTTGGAATTGTGAAAAGTACAGATAAAGGAGCCTCTTTCAAGAAACTGGCTTTTAACGGAACAAGTTCCTTTCCTTTTCTAGCTGCAGGCTATGATACCAATCTAATCTATATGATCAATCAGGAAAATATCGATGAACTCAAGGCAGGTGTATACCGCTCTCAGGACGCAGGAAAAACATGGGATCCAGTCAGCTTAAAAGGACTTGAGGCCGACACACTTGGTATGATTGCGGCACATCCAACTAATCCTGAAATCATGGCCATGTCAACAAGAAGCGGCATCTTTTACTCACAGGATAAAGGGGAAACTGTAAAGTTAGTATCTGAGCCAATTATGGCTACAGCCCTCGCATTTACGGAAAACAGCTTGTATTATGCCTATGCAGATCAGGAAAAGGTCCAAATGAGCAAAATTGATCTTAAAACGATGGAAAACTCACAGGTTAAAATCCCTTTTCTCAGCTATGACAACCCTATTACATACATTGCTGCCGAACATAAATCTGACGGAAAGCTTGCTGTTTCAACTTATCTAAAAGATGTATATGAATCTGCAGACAGCAGTGAGAACTGGAAGCTCCTATTGAAAAACGGCAGAATTAAATAACTAAAGGGACAGTCAAACTGTCCCTTTAGCTGTTACTTTTCCTTTTTTCTTTTTCCGCCCGATAAAACTCATGAAACATTTTCATTAATGCTCTCTTTTCAATTCTGGAGACATAACTTCTTGATATGCCAAGCTCTTTGGCAATTTCTCTTTGTGTTTTTTCTTTTTGCAGGTCAAGTCCGAACCTGCCGACAATGACTTCTTTTTCTCTGTCATCTAAAACATCAATATACTCCTTCACTTTTTCCAGCTCCATATTTAGCTGAATCGTATTAATAACATCCTCAGATTCCGACTTAAGAACATCAATAAGAGATATTTCATTGCCTTCTTTGTCCTGCCCAATAGGATCATGAAGGGATACATCTTTTTTAGTCTTCTTCAGTGCCCGTAAGTGCATCAGTATCTCATTCTCAATACAGCGGGCTGCATAGGTGGCAAGCTTTGTGCCTTTCCCTTCCGAATAGCTCTCGATGGCCTTTATCAGTCCGATTGTCCCTATTGAAATCAGATCCTCAGAATCCTCTCCTGTATTTTCGAATTTCTTTACAATATGGGCAACGAGCCTTAGATTATGTTCAATAAG
Organism: Bacillus sp. 22-7; assembly: GCF_010628845.1. Classification (NCBI taxonomy): domain Bacteria; kingdom Bacillati; phylum Bacillota; class Bacilli; order Caryophanales; family Bacillaceae; genus Bacillus; species Bacillus sp. 22-7. Next base: position 160,072 of record NZ_NJQY01000016.1, read on the forward strand.
CATATTACGGGCATGCGAATCGCCAGCAGCCATCAAACGCAGGTATTTCTTTTCATCTGCAGGAGACAGCGGTTGAGGAAATGCATTATTTTTTACATAAGATACAAGAAACACTATCTCCTTAACCAAAAACCCGAGTGCAGTTAAAATACCGGACATCGTTCCACCCCCGCTTATAATGCGTTCAAAAATGCCTATAACTAATTCCTATGTATGGATGGAGTTGTTTTTGTCTGTCCAATTCAGATAATTTCCTCAGAAAAAATTCCGTCCCTCATTTTTTCAGCCAATAGTCCTTCAATAAAGCTTTTCGCTATGATGATAGGATATAATTATTCATGGTATAATTTTTATCGCCTGCATGCGGTATACATAGCTCCGTTTCAAGTTATATAAATAATCAGGAAGAAAGAGGTCTTGATAATTTGAATGGTCAGAGAATAATTTTAGCCCTCGTATTTTTTATTGTTTTTCTTGACAGCCTTGCAAAGTTTATTTTTGAAGGTTTTTCTTTAAAGACCGTGCTGATATTGATCGCAGTTTCTGGAATTGTCCTATTTCTCTGGATTTACCCTAACAAAAAGGACTGACTTCTCAATTCCGGAAGTCAGTCCTATTTTTTATATTTCATATTACTCTATTACGCTTACCTCAGCAGAAATGATGCAGCCGACAGTACCGCACACAACTAATCCCATTACGATCCAGAACATCCTCCACACCCCTTTTTTAATTCCTTATTTTCTTTAATGTAACATGGTTTCTGCTTCAGAAAAAGGGAGGAATGTGAACATTCTGTTAATCAGCATCAAGTGGATCAGTTCCTTTTCTTTCGGAATTTCAAGGTTAAAATTAAAATATGCAAAGACACGCTCCTTACCTCCTAACCGGTTACAGCTTTGTTAGGTGGAATCTTTCTCCACCCAAAAAATTGCCTGACGTCCTTGTAAAATGTAAATCATCTAACAAACCACCTTTCTTGTTTTTTTGTCACTGAAATTAAAATGGACGGTAAATTGAGAATTGACGATCACGGTTTTGCTCAATAATTTTTTCAACCATTTGTTCACGAACAACATCTTCTGCTGATACGTGACGTTTTTTTATCGTGACTGTTAAAAATAAGATATTTAATGTCATTAGATATTCCACCTCCTCTTTCATATCCTGCCAAAAGGCACAAAAAAGCCGCAAAGAGATATACTCCCAGCGGCCTGCCATTAAGGCATAAAAAACCGCAGGGCACAATTCTCCCTGCGGCATGGATATGTAATGTCAATAAAGCAAATCTAAGCGATCCATTCCATGTAGGTCGAATTTGTACAATATTTATTTAGCTGTGTTCCTAATACAATTGCAGTTAACATCATTTCATTCGACCTCCTTTTTAGAATTTTCACTTACACTGGTAATTATATCCACGATTATGCAGTTTGTAAACCTTTTTTGATAAATTTTAATTTTATTTTTTTGTTTTATAAATACAGCCTGTTAATTTCCGCTGCAGGGTGTAGTTTAGTGAGTTGCTCTTCGCTGTGGGCATTTGAAAATGCTGACGCATTTCCTTCGTGCGGTGTTCGTTATTAAGAAGCAACATACTTTACGAAAATAGCCAATGAAAAAAACGCCCGGATATCCGGACGTTGATTTTACTTATTTTCTCATGAGGTATTCCTGACCTTCATCCGTTTCATTCAATTTCGTTCTGCATCGTCTGGAAAGGATAAAGAAAAGGATTGAGCCTATAAGGAAAGCTGAAGAAGATCCAGCCATTATATATAAATCAGAAACTGTATTTGCAGTGTCAGGGATAATTAAGCCAATGTAAAAAAACGATCCGACAGCGAGCATTGAAATTGCAAACCGCTTGAAATCAACCATTTTTTGATATAAGTTCTTTGCTTCGTTCATCATTTATTATCACCTTCTAAGAAAGACTATGTTTCTACTTTAACATACTTAGCAAGTTTGAAGGTGATGTAAATAATGTAAGATAGGAAAAATAGGGAAGAGATTATCCCTTTTTAAAGTTATTTGTTATTCTTAAGGGCATTTACTATCTTCATTACAAGTGTAGCAGAATGAAGTGCTGCCTTCTCCAAAAATTGCTCAAATGAAACATCAGATTCTTTTCCTGCAATGTCTGACAGGGCACGGATGACAACAAAAGGAGTCTCAAACTGATGCGCAACCTGAGCAACCGCTGCTGCTTCCATTTCTACTGCCTGAAGGTCTGTAAATTTATCACGGATATAATCCACTCTTGCAGGATCACTCATGAAGGAGTCACCTGTTGCAATTAACCCTCTTACAACCTGGATATCCCCGATTTCCTTGGCGCATGCTTCAGCAATCTGCACGAGGCTGTGATCGGCTTCGAATGCTGCCGGCAATTGAGGTACCTGTCCATATTCGTAGCCAAAAGCGGTAACGTCTACATCATGATGTCTAACCTCAGTCGAAATTACCGTATCTCCCACATTCAGTTCAGGATTAAATCCTCCAGCTGAACCGGTGTTAATGACATAATCCGGCTTGTACCGCTCCAAAAGGATGGCAGTCGACATGGCTGCATTTACTTTGCCTATTCCAGAACGGAGCAGCACAATATCCGCACCACTCATTTTTCCTGCTGTAAACTCGCATCCTGCAATAGTATCCTGTTGCTTATCTTCTATTTTATCTCTAAGTAAAGTAACTTCCTCTTCCATTGCTCCAATAATAGCTATTTTCATTTTAAGACCTCTTTCTATGCTTTGATTACATTCATGGAATTAGTTTGCCCATATGATTTATGCAAACTCTATTCTACCATCATAGACGGGATGTTTGCCATATTCGTAAATAATTCATGCATTAACTTCTCAGGTTTTGAAAGTTGCCAGACTAAAACTCACCCCATAAAATAAAAGATAGTATCGAAGGGAAGGGGGAATCACGATGAATTTCCAGTTTGATTTGATAGAAGATAAGGTTGAGTTTTATGAGGCTCCTACTTTAAAGGAGCTTGAAAAGAAGATAAATTTACAGATTGAGCATAATAAAGCCATCCTTTTATCTGTCCACCACGTATCGCATCAAATGCATCTTGATGAGAATGGAAGGACTTATTTCTCGGCGGTGGTTCACTATAAAGCAAAAAAATAAGGACGCCTTGGCGTCCTTATTAACTAATTTATTGCATTTAAGACCTCTACTCTGGATGGCTTCCATCCTTCTCCGTCAACCCAGTCTATATAGACACGGTACTTTTCACTTTGATCTTTTGTGGAAACTGTCCCAACAGAGCTATTGGGCCCATTATTTCCGAGGAACCAAACAGTCATATTCCCCTGATCAACACCTGTCGCATAAGAAATGGCACTGAGCATTTCCTGCCAATCTGCATGATTTTGATCGTAGACAGCAGTATGCTCTCCCGTTTGAGAGGTTCCGACTGGTTTCCATGATGGATTTTCAATCGTTTTTTCAACGTCAGGTCCGCTTCCGCCTTCTGTTACGACTTGTTCTTTATCTTCTTCAGGTTCATCTTCAGCATTCTCTTCTGTTTCTTTTTCTTCTTCTTCAGACTCTTTATCTGCTTTCTCTTCGTCTTTATCCTCGTTTTGCTCTATATCATTGCCCTTGTCTTCCTTGTTTTTCTCATTTTGCTTCGATTCAGATGCTGTCTGTTCATCGGCAGGAAGTGCCTGGTCATTATTACCGCCAAAGAATATCTTGGCTGATACAACAATAATAAGGATGATGACAAGTGCAATAAGGCTATTTAAGATGATATTGGTTTTTTTTCTTTTTTCCCGTTTACCAAAACGGGATTCTCTGTTATTCCCTTTCAAGACTTTCTCCTCCCCAATCTGTCAGAATTACAAGTAAATATCAAAATGAACTGATTAATGCACTAATATAATATAATTTTCACTTATAATTTAGTCTGTTGATTTCCGCTCCAGGCACGCAGCGAACCCGCGGGGAGTCCTGCGAGCCTCCTCGGCTTTGCCTGTGGGGTCTCGCATTCCCTCACTTCCCGCAGAAGTCAAGTGCCCACAGCGAAGATCAACTCAGTGTATATACTTAGTGCACAAATCTACATACTTTGAAAGAAATTAATATAAAAAATGAGGATTACTTTACTCAAACAGCGGCTGTCAACATTCTAACACGGAATCAGGTTATGTTAAAAGAAATAACCTATGGACACCTGTACTGCCGGCAATTAAATGGACGACAGCAGTATTCGGAAAGTTACACTATACCATATTTGTTTACTGGTCTGCAGAGCCCAATGGAGGAGTTTCCTGGTTATGATTATAGTTATAGATTTCTTTGATGATATCAGCAAAGAGCGGATTCACTCCTCCTGTGTCTTCAGTAACCTCCAGATTTACAGTTACAAGGGCATATTTTGGATTTTTATATGGAAAATAACCCGCGAACCATTTATTGTGAAGCTGCTTTCCATCTGCCATTATGCCCGTTTCAGCAGTGCCGGATTTGCCTGCAACTTCGTAAGGAAGTTCTTTAAACCAGCGGCCGGTCCCTTCTTCATTGATTACGACTTCCCTTAGCAGCCTTTGAAGCTTCATAGCGGTAAACGGGGCAATTATTTCTCCCTGCAGCTTCTGTTTCTCGAATTCTATAAGAGATGTACTGTTTTTATATTCAATTTCTGACGCAACCCGGACCATTTCTTTCTCTCCCCCTCTGGCTATAGCTGCCATCATGTTGGCAACAGCAAGTGGAGTAGTTCTCACCTCATGCTGTCCAATTCCTGTCAGGCCTGCAAAATTACTGTCTTTCTTAGCATCTTCAGACAGAAACACCCGTCCTTTTTCTTCGTCCTGAAGCTGTTTAAAATCGCTGAAGTGATAAATATCTCCCTCCCAGCTTACAGGACCTATTAATGACAGTTTGTCTGCATACTCCTCAAGGAGATCCGGGTTAATATCTTTTAATTCCTTAGCAATGGATGCAAATGTATTATTACAGCTCCTGGCAAAGCTCTCATCGAAATTCAGCATGCCATGCTGATATTTAAGATCCGGCTCCCCATTTATTTTCCTGCTGCAGTCAAATTGCCTTTTAGGGTCGTCCAGACCATGGTCAATTGCGGCTGCTGCCACTACCGTTTTAAAAACCGATCCCATGATCTGCTGTTTAATCATATGATTAATCGTCCCTCTGCTTTCTTCATCAAATGGATTATGTTTATTAAGGGATGGACGCGACACCATTGCCAAAATTGAATTAGTCTCTATATCAAGCAGGACAATACCGCCTTTTTTAATCCCATGCTGATCCGCCAATTTTTCAGCCATCATTTGCAAATCATAGTCCAAAGTTGTCCTAATATTAACCGGATAAAAGGGATTTGCCGGTTCAACATATTTTACATCGATGCCAAACAGGGGTCCGCCTGTTCCATCTACATGATAAACAAGTTTTGATGCCCCTTCAGGAAGCAGAAATTCATCAAAGCTCTTCTCCATGCCAGTAATGCCGATCATTGTGTCAGGAGACAGATCTTTGTCCGGGTACCTTTCATTAAGGACGTCCTGATTTTGGCCGGTAATTCCAATTAGCTGGGATGCGGGTTTTTCGGAACGGCTGTATTTCTTTTCAACAGCAAAGACACCCGGAATTTTCAAATCATTGATTTTCTCCATTTGATCGTAAGACAGCTGAATGGGCTGCGGGCTTCCAAATGCAAAAGGTTCTTTTGCATTCTCAACAGAATGACGCAAAGAATACTCCGAAGCACCCGTAATTTCAGATATCTTTTTTATATCCCAATCCATTCTTGCGAGGAAGGGGAATAATATAAGAACAGATTTGTTTTCAAAAGTCATGGGATTACCGCTGCGATCAAGAAAATCCCCTCTCCCGGCATCGATAATCATTTCCTGGGAGCGCTGACGGACACTTGCTTCCAAAAGATTGATTTCCCTGCCTGTAAAATGCTCTGTTGAAACAAGCTGCAGCTGTATAAGCCTTCCCATTAAAAAACAAAGAATTATGAAACTAACGATTAGCCAGCCAACTGCTCTTTTTCTCCACATAAAAAACACCTCGTCAAAAGTCTTGACGAGGTTTTCTGATTTCAAACCAGCTATTCTTATTTAATGGAAACAATGCGTACGTTCATTTCTCCTCCAGGAGTCTGAACGGTAACTTCGTCTCCGACTGTACGTCCAATCAGGCTCTTGGCAATTGGTGAATCGTTTGAGATTTTACCTTCAAAAGGATCCGCCTCGGCACTTCCTACGATAGTGTAAGTTTCTTCGTCTCCATCCGGAAGCTCCACGAACGTAACGGAACGGCCAAGTCCAACGATATCTCCAGCCATTTCTTCCTCTTGAATGATTTTTGCATTGCGGATCATATTTTCAAGAGTAGTAATCCGGCCCTCAACAAATGCCTGCTCTTCTTTTGCTGAATCATATTCCGAGTTCTCGGAAAGATCTCCGAAGCTTCTTGCGATTTTTATACGTTCAACTACTTCTTTGCGTTTAACCGATTTTAAGTATTCAAGTTCCTGCTCAAGTTTTTCTTTACCTGCCTGTGTCATTGGGAAAACCTTTTCTGTAGCCAAAACCTTCACTCCTTCGAATTACACATCCTTTAAAAGGATGTGTTCTATAATGTATGTACTTCTTTTTATCATATTATCAAGAAAATGAACAGGAGCGCGTCCTTTGTTAAAGGGCGCGCAGATCATCTTTTTATATTGACCGGCTCTGTAAGATTTAGCTGACGGTTATATTGAACCGGGACAAGCAATAGATCTAAAAAAGCCACTCGGTAAAAGGATAAGTCCTATAGAACATTTTCAATGCTATTGTTTCATAAAAATGACTTTTGTTCAAGAATTGTTTGAATTTTTGTGACCATTAAATCAATGGCAACGTAATTATGCCCGCCTTCGGGAATAATGATGTCAGCATATCTTTTCGTCGGCTCAATAAATTGATTATGCATTGGCCGTACAACATTTACATACTGTTCAATGACTGAATCCATGGTGCGTCCCCGCTCTTTTATATCCCTGAATAAGCGGCGGATGATCCGCAGGTCTGCATCTGTATCTACATATAATTTCATGTCCATCAGATTACGGAGCCTCTCATCCTCAAGAATCAGAATGCCCTCTAAGATGATGACATCCTTTGGTTCGACTTCAATTACTTCTTCAGACCTTGTATGCATGGCATAATCATATACAGGTTTTCTTATCGGCTCATATTTCAGCAGGCTTTCAATATGTTCAATAAGCAGGTCGTTGTCAAATGCAAGCGGATGGTCATAATTTGTCTTCAGTCTTTCCTCGAAGGGCAGATGAGTCTGATCCTTATAATAATAATCCTGTTCGATCATAAGGATTGAGTGCCCTTTGAATCGGTCATAAATCGCTTTAGTTACGCTCGTTTTTCCTGAGCCGGAACCGCCGGCCACCCCAATTACAACGGGTTTGCGTTTCATTGATTAGAGCTCCTTTCGCATCATGTTGTCAGGGTATACCGGCTTATCAATTTTAAATTGAACAATTTGAAGCGGATGGCGCGCTGCATCAAGCTCATTGCCTTTTTCATCCCATATTTTATCGATGACTTGTGTAAAGTTTTCAATTTCAGGGCCGAAGAATTCTACTTCCTCTCCAGGCATAAATTTGTTTCTCTGCTGCAGGGTAACAATTTGTGTTTCCGGATTGTAATCCAGCACAAGCCCGACGAAATCGATATTCGTCTTTTTGCTATGATTTCCAAACATTTGCTCTTTATACCCGGGAACCCCTTCAAAGAAAGCGGTCGCCGTTTCGCGGTTTGCACATTTATCAAGCTCTTCAAGCCATTCCTGCTTAATCTGGAAGTTATCCGGATCTGCACAATAGGCATCAATCACTTTGCGGTACACGCTTACTACTGTTGCAATGTAATGGATGGATTTCATGCGTCCTTCAATTTTTAAACTGTCAATTCCCAATTCGATCATACGCGGAATTGATTCAATCAGCTTAAGATCTTTAGGACTCATCGCAAAAGGAGCATCTCCTTCGCTGTATAAAGGTACTTCATTTTCTCCTTCAAGCTGATACAAATCATAATCCCAGCGGCAGGACTGGCAGCAGCCGCCCCTGTTGGAATCACGTGCAGTCATATGGTTGCTGAGTGTGCAGCGCCCGGAGTAGGCAATACACATCGCCCCATGAATGAAGGTTTCAATTTCAATATCAACCTTTTCCTTCATTTCTTTGATTTCCTCCGCACTTGTTTCACGCGCAAGGACGACACGCTCCAATCCTTCTTCCTTCCAGAACTCGACTGCCTTCCAGTTGGAGAGGGATTGCTGTGTGCTTAAATGCACTTCTATCTCCGGTGCAACACGGCGGCAGGTTTCAATGATCAGCGGATCTGCCACAATGATTCCTGCAACTCCTGCTTCCTTAAGGCCCAGCAAATATTCCTCAAGACCATCAATATTTTCGTTATGAGCAAAAATATTAGTTGTAACATAGATCTTTGCTCCGTATTTTTTGGCGAATTCTACGCCTTCTTTCATTTCTTCAAAAGTGAAGTTGCCTGCGTTTGAACGAAGGCCGTATTCCTGTCCGCCGATAAACACAGCGTCGGCACCATAGTGGACGGCAATCTTCAGCTTTTCAAGGTTTCCAGCCGGAGCAAGCAATTCAGGCTTTTTTACAATAACCCGTTTGCCGTTGACAATTTCGGAAATTTTTTCTTTTACCGCTGCCATAGAGCTTCCTCCTCTTTCTTTTTAATATAGTCAAATTAGTAGACAGTTTCCTTAAAGAAGAATCCGGTATCAAGCGGACGATTCGCCGGCTGAATTTCTTCAACTTCAGTGAGAAGACCATCTTTTATTTCATCGTATTGGTCCGGATCTTCGACACATAGATCTATAGCTTTTCTATAGAGTTTAGTCACTCCAGCAATATACTCAGGAGTTTTTAATATCCCGTCAATTTTAAATGAATCAATGCCCGCTTCAATCATTTCCTGCAGTTCATCTATAATGCAGATGTCATTAGGACTCATGATATGAGTGCCATTTTCATCTTCAAAAATCGGGTATTTATTTTCCCGTTCCTTATCGTGAAGGAACATATTTTTTTCCTGTTTGCGGTTTTCCACTTCCAGGGCTTTCCCCTGGTATTCATAATAATTGCCCAGCAGGGAGCGCTTTGATTGGAACATGGCAGTCATGCCATGAACCTGCACTTCAATTTCTACCTCGGCATTCTCTTTTATTTCAATGATGGCATCCATATTAATCTCTCTTGCAAGGACTGCGCGTTTTGCACCTTTTCTGCCCCAGTAGTTGCATGTATACCAGTTTGTTGCAGTAGTTTCTGTATTCCAATGGAGCTTCATGTCCGGCGCAGCCGAGCGGGCGGCCATTAATACAGCAGGATCTCCAAAAATGATTGCATCAACATTTATTTCATTTAAAAAACTGATATAGCCTTCAAGTTCAGGCACTTTATCATTATGAAATAAAGCGTTCATCGCCACATACACTTTTTTCCCATGTTTTTGCGCAAGTTGAACCGCTTCTTTCACATCTTCCCTTGTGAATTCCCCTGCAAGTCTCAGTCCATACCGCTGTTCTCCTACAACAAAGGCATCTGCACCCGCAGACACAAGGGGCCCGATATCTTCAACACTTGTTGGCGTTACCAACAGTTCAGGTTTATTCATTATAATCACCTCTTTTTACTAATTGCCACGCCATCCCCAACAGGCAAAATAACTGTATGATATTCAGGATGACTCATTAGCCATTTATTAAACACATCAATTTTTCTAACCATATTCCGGATACGTTTATTTTCTATATCTGGTTCACACACAAGGCCTTTGAAAAGGACATTGTCTGTTATAATCACACCGCCATCTGAGAGAAAACGTGAATAGATTTCAAAGAACCGCTGATATTGGCCTTTTGCTGCATCAATAAATATAGCATCATAGCATCCGTGCTTTTCAACATCTTCCTCGACTTCCAGGGCATCTCCCTTAATGATGATGATTTGCTCCTTTTTCCCGGCTTCTTCTATATACTTTTCGGCAAGCTGGTAACGCTCCGCATCGCGTTCAATAGTAACAATTTTCGATTCAGGAACTGCGAACGCCATTCTGAGTGCTGAATAGCCAATTGCCGTGCCTACTTCGAGAATCATTTTCGGTTTTTGAATGCGCAAAAGCTGAAGCATCGCTTCGATTCCTGCCAGCTCCATGATTGGAACATTATGCTCTTTGGCGTACTGCTCCATTTTGTCCAGTAACTGGGATCTTTCAGGTATTATTTCCTCTATATATGCATGCAGCTTATCGTTCATCAAGCTGGCATCACCTCGATCAGATGGAATTTTATTGTCAAGCTGGGCTCTAAAAGACACTTAGGTCTCAGCCGTTTTTTTATTTAGACATGAAAAAATAGCGTTCACAGATAGGATGTGAAAATGCGCTGTGCTGCATTCCGGCTTAGATGAGCCTGTATCCATGCTTGTCCGTGATTTACGCTATCTTAAAGACATTAAAACACCTGATCTATTTTACCATAAGTAAAAGGGGAATGCTATATCTGCACATTCCCCTTTTCCCATTTAATTATTTGATATATGCTGTGCTTTTTTTTGATTATGCTCATCCAGTGTCTTTGAGAAAAGAACTTCTCCTGATGATGTAGCAAGGAAGTAAAGGTAATCCGTTTCTGCAGGCACCAATGCTGCTTCAATTGAGGAAACTCCTGCATTTGAAATTGGACCGGGAGTCAGTCCAGGGTACTTATATGTGTTGTATGGTGAGTCGATTTCTAAGTCTTTATATAGGACCCTTGATTTATGTTCACCATGTGCATACAGGACAGTTGGATCTGTCTGCAGAGGCATTCCTGTGTCAATCCGGTTGTAGAAAACACTCGCAATCTGATCACGGTCTACTTTCGCCGTTGCTTCTTCCTCTATGAGCGATGCCATTGTCAATAATTTGTGCGGAGTATATTCCTGCTTCTCCATATCACCGCTATACTCTTTAATAACTGAAGCCGTTTTATCAAGCATAACTTTGACAATTTCCTCTATAGTCGGATCTTCTTTGTAAAAAGGATAGGTTGCCGGAAATAGATATCCCTCAAGAGGATATTTAATATTCTCACCCAGGATTTCCTTTGTAAGCAATTCAGGATATTCTGCCATTAAAGACTTAATAAAAGCTTTTTCATTAAGTTTTTTCAACACATCTTCTGGTTTTTTATCAGTTTTTTCTGCAATGATCCCTGCTATCTGCTCAAGCTGTTTTCCCTCTGGAATGGTGATCTTGAAAGCAACTTCTTCCATTACCTTACCTGTTTTCAAGCTATCCAGAATCTCCTTCATATTCATGGAAGGCTTCAATTCATATTCTCCTGCCATGAATCCAGCTTCATTCTTAAATTTCACATAATATTTAAAAACACGTGCATCCCTGATAATTCCATTTTCTTCAAGGACCGTGCCGATTCCTGTAACAGATGACCCGATTGGTATCTCTACTTTTTTCGGCTTATTATTATCGGGATCAACAGGCTTTAAAGCTGAATTAATATAAAAATATCCGCCGCCGAGCACTGCAGCAGCTGAGATTAATAATATGATTGCAACTATCAGTACAATTTTACGGACTACTTTTGCTTCACCTTGGCGCTCAATCATTTTTTCGCGTATTATTTCTTTTTTCCCTTTTTGATCGTCTGCCGACATCACATATCCCCCCGTTCCAAAGACCTTAGCTTTGTAAATGGCTCTTTTCGTATAATTTGTTTATTTTCGCCTTTCAATATTGTCCGTTGATTTCCGCTCCAGGCTGCTCAGCGAACCTCGGGGCAGGCGGTGAGCCTCCTCAACGCTTCGCGTCTGCGGGATCTCACCTGCCCCGCTACTCCCGCTGGAGTCTCGCGCCTGCCGCTGCAATCAACTCAGTAAATAATATTATAAAAGCAAAAAACTTTGCAAAAACAGCATTGTAAATTAACTGCACGTTTTCTTGCCAACTGGCCTAAGAAATTGTATTTTCTTTTTGTTCCTGAGACATCACGGGCTTATTATACTATATTTTCTTTTGGAAGTCGCAGGATATTACAAAAACCAAAAAGATTCGCCATTTTTTTCCACATTTTGCACTTTCGGTTTATTCAGCTCCAGCCGAAAAAGAAGCAAATAAAAAACTGGCCCGGGGGCCAGTTTAATTAATCTTCCTGCTCATCAAGGAATGTGTTTAGCATTTCTTCAATTAGATCCCATTCCTCTTCTGTCTCGATCGGCTGCAGCTCGCCATCCTTGCTGTCTTCGCTTGGGCTGAATGCTGATGCGTGAATTTCAATTTCTTCATCATCATTTTCATCGGCCCCCACTGGGTAGTAAAGGACATATGACTTTCCGAATTCTTCGGAATCAAACGTGAACAATACTTCGCAAAGCTGCTCGTTGCCTTCCTCGTCAATTACAGTAATGTTGTTATCTCCATGGTTCATTTCTGTTCACCTCATTAAATTTGGCTATTTAAAAAGCCTTGTAAAATCATTACGGCTGCCATTTTATCAATGACTTTTTTCCGTTTCTTGCGGCTGACATCCGCTTCAAGCAAAACTCTTTCAGCTGCCATTGTTGAGAGACGCTCGTCCCATAATACGACCGGAAGGCCAAATAGCTTCTCCAGCTCTGAAGCAAAGAACTGGCTGGCTTCACCGCGTGGGCCAATGGTTCCATTCATATTTTTAGGCAAGCCGACAACAATTTTACTGACTTCATGCTCTTTTATTATTTCACCAATTCTTTCAAAACCAAACTCTTTTTCTTCCTCGTTGATTTTGATGGTTTCCAAGCCCTGCGCTGTCCATCCGAGCGCATCGCTTAGAGCGACGCCGACTGTCTTAGAGCCGACATCCAGTCCCATAGTCCGCATGTTTACCCCTCACGCTGCTGTTTTAAGTATGATTTAACCAATTCTTCGATGATCTCATCCCGTTCAAGTTTACGGATGATATTGCGTGCATCCTTATGGCGGGGAATGTAAGCCGGATCCCCGGACAGCAGATAACCGACAATTTGGTTTATAGGATTATACCCTTTTTCCTGGAGGGCACCATACACTTGAAACAGAACTTCATTCACATCCTGTTCGATTGGTTCTTCAGGAAAGTTAAACCTCATTGTTTTGTCAAATGAGCTCATATCTTACACCTCGCTTTTCTGCATGAAGGATAGGATAGCTTATATTTGCCGGATTGAATCCGGTTCATTACCCGCTTGTCCCCCTCTTCATAACTGTTTGGCCTGCCGCCTGAATAAACAGAGCGATCAATAAATGATCTTGTTCCTGACAGGAAAACATGGTGAAGAACAAGCTGTTTCTTCCTGATGATGAACAATCTCTCTTGGTTACCTCCATTTTACACTACTTTACTGGGATATCAAACGGATTTAACCCATTCTTCTACAAATTGCAGAGCACTTTCAAGTTTTTCCGGGTCTTTTCCGCCAGCCTGAGCCATGTCCGGACGGCCTCCGCCTCCGCCGCCGCATTTTGCAGCAACTTCTTTGACCGCTTTGCCCGCATGGAAGCCTTTTTTAATCAGATCATCTGTCACCCCGGCAATAATATTCACTTTTCCCTCGTTTACACTGCCTAATACAACAACTGCAGATCCGAGTTTTTGTTTTAAATCGTCAGCCATATTGCGCAGGTTATTCATGTCTGATGCCTGGACCTTCTCAGCAAGAACGGTAATGCCATTGACTTCTTTTGCCTTTGATACCAGGCTCCCTGCTTCAATATTGCCCAATTTCGCTGCTAAAGATTCGTTTTCACGCTGCATCTGCTTCATTTCTCCAAGCAGCACATCAATTCTTGCGGACAAATCTTTTGGATTGGTCTTTAATTTGCCTGAAGCTTCTTTTAATACAGTAATCTGGTCATTCATTAGCTTGTATGCAGATTCGCCAGTTACTGCTTCTATTCTGCGAGTTCCAGCGCCAATTCCGCTTTCCGATTGGATCTTGAACAATCCGATGGAAGCAGTATTAGGAACATGGCATCCGCCGCAAAGCTCGAGACTGTAATCACCAACCTGAACAACCCGGACAATCTTGCCATATTTCTCACCAAAAAGAGCCATAGCCCCCATTGCCTTTGCCTCTTCAATGTCCTTGTTGTTGATTTCAACTTCAAGGCTTTGCCAAATTTGTTCGTTGACAATCGCTTCAATTTTCTCAAGTTCTTCAGAAGTAATTTGCCCAAAATGAGAGAAGTCAAAACGCAGGCGATCCGGCCCTACTAAAGAACCAGCCTGGTTAACATGGCCTCCCAAAACATCCTTTAAAGCCTGATGAAGCAAGTGAGTTGCAGTATGATTTTTGATTACCTTTGAACGGATTTGCTCATTTACGGCAGCCAGTACAGATGCTTCAGCCTTCAGCGTTCCTTTTTCAACGACAGCTCTATGAAGGTTTTGTCCATTCGGAGCTTTTTGAACATCCTTAATTGAAACCATTAATCCTTCTGCTTCAAGAGTTCCCTGGTCAGCAATCTGTCCGCCGCTCTCTGCGTAAAATGGTGTCTCATTCAGGATCAGCTGAATCTCATCACCAGCATGAGCTTCTTCAATTAATTGCCCATCCTTCACAATTGCAGCTATTATGGCTTCTGTCTGAAGCTTATCATATCCGACAAATTTGCTTTCGGTTTTCAGCTCTCCTAATACACCGCCCTGAACCTGCATGGAATCTACATCCTGACGTGCTGAACGTGCACGCTCACGCTGTCCCTCCATTTCCTTTTCAAATCCGGCATGGTCCACTTTCATACCTTCTTCTTCAGCATATTCCTCTGTTAACTCAACAGGGAATCCGTACGTATCATAAAGACGGAAAACGTCTTCACCCTGAATCGTATCGCTGCCTTTTTCCTTTTCTTTCTTGATAACAGATGAAAGAATGGCTAGACCTTCATGAAGTGTTTCATGGAAACGTTCTTCTTCGTTCTTGATGACCTTTTGGATAAACTCTGTTTTCTCTTTTACTTCCGGATAGAAGTCATGCATAATTTCTCCTACCACAGGCACCAATTCATACATAAATGGCTCGTTTATATTAATTTGTTTAGCATATCTGACAGCACGGCGAAGCAATCTTCTTAATACATAGCCCCGTCCTTCATTAGAAGGCAGAGCACCGTCACCCACTGCAAATGCCACTGTGCGGATATGGTCAGCAATAACTTTAAATGCAACATCCGTTTCTTTTGATGCTCCATATTTCCGGCCTGAGATTTCTTCCGTTCCCCGGATAATCGGCATAAATAAGTCTGTATCAAAGTTGGTAGGAACATTTTGAACGACAGATGCCATCCGCTCAAGCCCCATCCCGGTATCAATATTTTTCTTAGGAAGCGGCGTATAAGTGCCATCTGGATTATGGTTGAATTCAGAAAACACAAGATTCCAAACTTCTAAATAGCGATCGTTTTCACCGCCGGGATATAGTTCAGGATCTTCTGTGTCATTTCCATATTCAGTACCGCGATCATAGAAGATTTCTGTATTTGGACCACTTGGGCCTTCTCCAATATCCCAGAAGTTTCCTTCCAAACGGATAATTCTCTCTTCCGGCACTCCCACTTTTTCCCGCCAGATGTTAAATGCTTCATCATCTTCAGGATGAATCGTAACTGAAAGCTTTTCTTCAGCAAAGCCGATCCATTTTTTATCAGTCAAAAACTCCCAAGCCCAGACGATTGCTTCTTCTTTAAAGTAATCACCAATTGAGAAGTTGCCCAGCATTTCAAAAAAAGTATGATGTCTTGCTGTTTTGCCGACATTTTCGATATCGTTGGTGCGGATGGATTTTTGGGCATTTGTAATCCTTGGGTTCTCTGGGATGACACGGCCGTCAAAATATTTTTTCAGAGTGGCGACACCACTGTTAATCCAGAGAAGGGAAGGATCTTCGTGAGGAACGAGGGATGCGCTCGGTTCAACAGCGTGCCCTTTCTCTTTAAAGAAATCCAGGAACATTCGGCGTATTTCAGCACCTGATAATTGTTTCATTCTAACCAACCTCCTAAAATATGTAAAATCTTTTAAAAACAACAAAAAAAGCCCTCATCCCTGAACAGGGACGAGAGCTTGCTCGCGGTACCACCCTGATTATGGAAGTTAATAGTATAAAGACCAGACCCTTATCCGGTTTATTAGACAATCTTCCATCTCTCAGATCCTTAACGCGGAAATACGGCAGGGATTAGCTGCACTCAGGATTAGCTTTCTGTTATCCTTCATCTGGAAGTTCTTTCAGCCATGGAACTCCCTCTCTTTTATGAACGCAGCAATGCATTCACGCAGATGGCCTATAACATACTCATTCCGTCAAAATGTTTAATATATAACTTTATAGACGCATTATAGCGATTTACCTTTATTGTTGTCAACATCATGATGAGGTTCCGCTGATTTTTGACTGTTTATTTTTTGAAAAGTGTTTTTTGGCATGTATCATACTTACTTTAATGACAGCTAAAATCGGAACTGCAATAATCAAGCCCAATATCCCTCCAGCTTCTCCGCCGGCCAGCAGTGCGAGCATAATGAGAAGAGGGTGCATATGAAGACTTTTTCCAACAATCAGGGGTGATAGGATATTCCCCTCAAGGAATTGAAGAACAATAATAATCCCAATAGTTATTACGACCATTTTAACCGATAAAGCTGAAGCAATGATGACAGCCGGAACCGCTCCGATAATTGGACCAAAATAAGGAATTACATTGGTAACACCTATAATTGTGCCCAGCAAAAGAGGATAGCGCATATCAAAAACCCAGAATAGCAGAGAAGAAATCGCCCCAATGGCTGCACATACCAGAAGCTGTCCTCTGATATAGCTTCCGAGGGACTTATCTATATCTTTTAAGAATAATACGCCTTCCTTCCTCCATTTTCTTGGCGTCAAGTACCAGGCAGCTCTTTTCATAATCGAAAAATCTTTAAGAAGGTAAAAGGAAATGAAGGGAATAACTGCGATAATCACAGCATAGTTCAGTACATTCAGAAAAAATGTGATTACCTTTGATAAAAGATTATTTAATCGTTGCTCTACAGCAGCAATTACCTCATCAATCCTGGTCTGCAGGCCATCTGGCCATGTTGATGTTTTACTCTGAATCGTGTCGATCCACCCGCGGTACTGATTTGCAAATTGAGGTGCATTTTCCGCCAGATCACGCAATTGATGAATAAAAGCCGGAATCCCTTTATATAGGATAAGGCCAATTCCCCCGAAGAACAAAAAATATATAATAAAAACGGCAAGCCCCCTGTGAAGCCCCGTTTCATGCAATTTTTCCACGATCGGGTGAAGAAGATATGTAATAAATGCCCCAATGACAAAAGGAATGAATACGGCAAAAATGATTTCCAAAACGGGCATCCATAATGCCTGGAGCTTTAGGAAAACTAAAATCACAATAAACAAGAGAAGCAGAAATCCAAGCCGGTAATACCATTTCATTTGAATATTCAATATGGCCCCCCTCCTTGTAATTATTGTGATAGCTTCCATGGGAATTATGCATCTTACTCAAAATGATAAGCATGGAGCTGCGAAAAAAAGCTGGCCCTTTTTTAAGAACCAGCCTAGATCATTTAAAATAAAGCTTTGGTTATTCTTTTCTGGATGCGTTTCATTTTTCGGCCTGATATCATATTATTCTTTTGAGCATAATTATAAGCAGCCATGCCTGCCCCAAGCATCATTGCAGAGGTTAATATTTTGTTCAAACTGGTTCACCTCTTCCGTTAATTCTTACGAAAGAAACCGGCGCTCTTCTTCTTCAAATAAATCATCAAGGGAGCTGAGCGTACCATCTTCCTCTACTTGATGGGTGTTAATGATCCCTTTGGACAAGGATAGTTCAATAAAGCAATTCCAGCAATAATATTGGTTAATCCCGATTTTACCAATATCTTTGCTCTGGCAATTTGGACATTTCAGCACGAAAAAGACACCTCACTATTTTACATTTACAATAATGGCGTCTTTTCCAATTGCAGGCGGGTCATCGGTTTTTATGACACGTTTTCCTTCCAGCACATCTGAAAAGAAGCCATCCGACAGTTCGTACCCTACAATCGTGCCCAATTCTTCCTTAAAGTATACATCCTCAAGCAAACCCAGCCGTTCTCCTTCCCGGCTCATAATCATTTTGCCGGTTAACCGGTTATTGGTCTCACATGTATAATCATCATGTTTAGGAATTGCCTGGAGAACAGAGGTATCTTCAATCATCACTCCATCCCAGCCGAAAGATGCCACGTCTTCAATATTGATGATATAGGTCTTTTTCAGAAATGCGCCCTTTCGCAGCAGTAATCCCTGAACTTTTCCGGTTCCTGAAATGGATAAATCACAGATATCGCCTGCTTTATTGCCGGTTTTCAACTCAAACACCGGCAGCCCTTTTAATAAAGAAAATGTCCGCAAAGAGAATCCCGCCTTCCCGAACATTTATAGTTTTCACTGTCCCCAAAAAAACATAACGGAAAACCATTCCCATGGGAGCCAAAAAATATCGTTAAGAACGGATTAGAAAGCCTGCATAAGCCTACTTTCCGCTGTACCTTGGCTTATTAAAACGCTCGCTGCGCTCCCCGCCGTCTGACAGTTCCTCTGAAAACTCATAGTCCTGCCGCGGCTGTCTGCGTCGTTTTACTCCATGGAGATTGAGAAGAGAAGTTCTGCTTTTCTTGTCCACATTTATCTCTCCTTTATATATTTAGATTAAACCGCCAAATTGCATGTCTATTGCTTAGATATACAAAAAGAACAGTCTTTTATTGTAGACTGCTCTTCTTAGCTATATTCTTTTTCCAAAAAATCATACGGTGTTATATTTCCCATTCCTATCATTGGATCGGATTGGAGAAGCTTTTCTTCGAGAGAAAGTGTTTCCGTAAGAGAAGCCTCCGCTGTATCTTCAAGCCCTGTTTCATCATTAAACAGGATTGCATCTCTCAGCTTTTCAGAAAGAGTGGTCAAGCGGGCCTGTTCATCCGCACGTTCCACACCCATTTTTAATGCATCTTCTTCACCGCACAATATCAAAAATTGTCTGCTGCGGGTAATGGCGGTATAAAGGAGATTTCTTCTCAGCATCCTGTAATAGCTTTTAACAATAGGCATAATGACAATCGGAAATTCACTTCCCTGCGATTTATGGACAGAGCAGCAGTAGGCATGAGTGATCTGGTTCAAATCCTGCCTTGTGTATGTAGCTTCCGCACCATCAAAGGATACGACAATCATATCCTGTTTTTCCGTATTTTCCTTTGCGTAAAAAATAGAAACAATTTCACCCATATCCCCGTTAAAAACATTGTTCTCAGGCTGGTTGACAAGCTGAAGGACCTTATCGCCAATTCTGTATTTCACATCACCAAAGGACAGCTCTTTCCTCGATCCATCGGGATTTGGATTCAGTATTTCCTGCAGTATTTCGTTTAGTCTGTCGATGCCTGCAGGTCCGCGGTACATCGGGGCAAGCACCTGAATATCTTTAGATGAATAACCTTTCTTTTTGGCATTAAGGACAACCTTTTCAACAACATCAGCAATTTGGCCCGGCTGGCATTTGATAAATGAACGGTCCGATTGCTGCCCAGTGATGTTCGCAGGAAGCTTGCCTTTTTTCATTTCATGTGCCAGTTCAATAATTGAAGACCCTTCAGCCTGCCTGTATATATCTGTTAAACGGACAGTTGGAATGCGTTCTGAGCGCAGAAGATCCTTCAAAACCTGGCCGGGACCCACTGAAGGCAGCTGGTCTTCATCACCAACCAGTATCACTTGCATATTTTCAGGAAGAGCCTTGAATAGCTGATTTGCAAGCCAAACATCAACCATTGATGTTTCATCTACAATTAAAATCCTGCCTTCCAGCGGACTCTCCTCGTGCCGGTCAAATCCTTCAGACCCATTCCATCCAAGAAGACGGTGAATTGTTACAGCTGGCAGCCCTGTTGATTCTGCCATCCGTTTTGCAGCCCTTCCTGTAGGGGCTGCCAGCAGGAAGGGAAAGGGCTCTTCCTTTTTATAATCTTTCAGTTCCAGGGAGCAGCCATGCAGCTCGGCATATAACTCAACAATCCCCTTAATAACGGTTGTTTTTCCTGTCCCCGGTCCGCCGGTCAATATCAGCATAGGAGACATAAGAGCTGTTTGAATGGCTTCCTTTTGAGTTGGGGCATATTGGACACCCAGGCGCTCCTCCAAATTTCCAAGGGCCAAAAGAAATTCCGACTCCGGAAACTGTTCATCATACTGGGTTTGCTTGAGGATCCGCTTAATATTGGTTACTAGTCCTTTTTCGGAAAAATAAAGAGATGGAAGGAAAATTTTCTGGCCTTCAGCCATGATCTTCCCTTCCTCTTCAAGCTTAATCAGTTCATTGGATATATCCTTGTATTCAATCAAATCACGTTTATTTTCTTCCAGCAGCTTCTTCACACTTTGCAGAAGAGGCTTTGCTTCAATATAAACATGGCCTGCCTGCATACTCTCCGTTTCAAGTATGTAGAGGCAGGCAGCTTTAATACGGTCAGGATGATTGCCTGATATGCCAATTTGATATCCCAGCTCGTCAGCACGGCCAAAGCCGACCCCCTCTATATCCTCAACCAGCTTATAAGGGTTATTTTGAACGACTTCAATCGTCATTTCTTTATACACCTGATAAATTCTCATGGAAAGCTGCGGTCCAAACCCATATTGATTAAGAGCGATCATGGCTTGCTCAAGGCCCTGGTGTTCCATCAGCGTATCGTAAAGCAATTTAGCTTTTTCAGGTGACAGCTTGGGAACATTATCGAGGAGGGACGGCTGGTTTAGAATACGAGTAATCGCACCTTCTCCAAGTGTCTCCACGATTTGCTCGGCTGTTTTCTTGCCAATCCCTTTAAATAATTCACTTGATAAATAATTGGCTACGCCTTGTTTCGTCTGGGGAAGATCTTTCCTGTAATGGCTTGCATGGAATTGGATGCCGAACTTAGGGTGGTCTTTGAATTCACCATAAAAAATATAGGTTTCATGCTCATGCATCTTTGGAAGATAGCCGGTAATGACCGCTTCTTTCTCATCATAAGAGTCATTCGTTTCAACAACCCTAATGCGCACAACCGTATATAAGTTTTGCTCATTATGAAAGATTGTGACCAGATGCCTGCCCTTTATGAACTTCCCCTGTTCGGCAAAAAGATCCATGGAATCCTGTTTTTCCATTTCCATTCCCTCCCCTAAAAACAACTTTAATTCAATTCACTGCCGCCCTTTTCAATCAGCTTTTTTCCGTAGCCCGCAAGCATATGGTCCGGCTGAATTTCCAGTGCCTTATTAAAGTAAGCAAGTGCTTCATTTTCGTCTTCCTTAAATCCATATGCTACTCCAAGATTATAATAAGCATCTGCATGCTCCGGCTCAATTTCTATGCACTTTTTCATCTGCCCGATCGCTTCATCAATGTAATCCAGCTGCGCCAGGCATAATCCATATTGGAAATGTGCTTCGGCGTCATTTTCATTCAGCTCCGCACTTCGCTGCAAATAAGGCAAAGCCAGTCTGCCCTGGTCAAGGGCTGTAAGGGACATGCCAAGCATGAAGAAATTATCTGCAGTTTCCAGGCCTTTTTGCAGTGCTGTTTCAAACATCTTTTTAGCTTCGTCAAACTGCTGTAATTCATAATATAAATTCCCCGCACTGTAGTAAGCAGTACCGGCATTTTCATCAAGTCCTATTGCTTTCTCATAGAACTTCAGCGCTTTCTCGTTTTCTCCTACGGCAGATAACACATTTCCAAAGTTAATATATGAAACAGGATCTGAAGGATTCTCTTCAATTGCTTCCATAAAAACCTTCGCTGCTTCTTCCCATTTTCCTTCTTGCATATATTGAATACCCATTTGGTTTTTATCCATTATCCATCACTCCATTCAAATCAAAGTATAGCATATTTGAATTCACCTTTTCCGCTGTCTTCTATTCCAGTAATAAAACCCCGATCCTTTGATAAGAATCGGGGTCCAGTCTTTTCTTAACCGACATAATCCAGCTGTTTGCCATCCTTGAAAATTTCATCAATTGTTCCGCCGCCAAGGCACTCGTCTCCATTATAAAAGACAACTGCCTGACCAGGGGTAACAGCCCGGATTGGCTCCTCAAAAGTAACTTTGACCTTGCCATCTCCAAGTGTTTGAACCTTTACCCTGCTGTCAGCCTGACGATATCGGAACTTAGCCGTACATTCAAATTCCTGCGGCTGTTCTGAGTTTGTTACCCAGCTGGCGTTAACAGCAGTAATGGAGTCTGAATAGAGCAATTCATTGTGGAAGCCTTGTCCAACATACAAGACATTTCTCTTTAGATCTTTACCGATTGCAAACCAGGGTTCACCTGCTCCGCCAATGCCAAGTCCATGCCGCTGTCCAATGGTATAATACATGAGGCCATCATGCTTGCCGACAACTTTTCCGTCCATGGTTTCCATGTTTCCGGGCTGCGCCGGAAGGTAATTCCCAAGGAACTCCTTGAAGTTGCGCTCACCAATAAAGCAGATTCCCGTACTGTCTTTCTTTGCTGCAGTTGCCAAACCGGCTTCTTTTGCAAGTTCACGAACTTTGGATTTTTCAATGTCGCCAATCGGGAACATCACTTTCTCAAGCTGCTCCTGTGTCAACTGGTTCAGGAAATAGGTTTGGTCCTTATTATCATCAAGACCTCTCAGCATTTTGTATTCGCCATCTCTGAATTCCACACGTGCATAGTGTCCTGTCGCCAGATAGTCGGCGCCAAGGCTCATAGCATGTTCAAGAAATGCCTTAAATTTAATTTCTTTATTGCACATAACATCCGGATTAGGTGTCCGCCCTGCCTTGTATTCTTCAAGGAAGTAGGTAAATACTTTATCCCAATATTGCTTTTCGAAGTTGACTGCGTAATAGGGGATGCCGATTTGGTTGCATACTCGGATGACATCATTGTAGTCCTCTGTAGCGGTACAAACACCATTTTCGTCTGTATCATCCCAGTTTTTCATGAAGATGCCGATTACATCGTAACCCTGTTCTTTCAAAAGCAGGGCAGCCACAGAAGAATCAACGCCTCCGGACATACCAACCACTACCCGGGTATCCTTTGGATCTTTGTTCATCTCTTTCACCTCAAATCTTCAGAAACCACGCTATGACGTGCATGTTTCCATTATCTTATCTATTTAGCCAGCCGTTTCACGATTTTGGCTGTTTGTTCTGCTGCTTGTTCGACTTGTTCTTTTGTATTAAAAAGGCCGAAGCTGAAACGGATGGAATTTTGCAGTTTATCTGATCCTTTTCCAAACATGCCGACAAGGACGTGGGATGGTTCGATGGAGCCAGCAGTACAGGCCGACCCGCTTGATGCTGCTATTCCAGCCAAATCAAGATTAACCAGCATGGCTTCAACATTTGTTCCGGGAAAGCTTAAGTTTAAAACATGAGGAAGGGAATAATCAAGCAATCCGTTCAGCTCAAAAACAGCATCTTCCTGCTTCAGTTTATCCATGAAAAGCATCTTAAAAGAATGCAGCTCTTCCCGCTTTGCTTCCATCTCCTTCTGAGAGATCCGGACAGCCTCCTGGAAGCCTGCAATAGAAGGAACATTTTCCGTTCCTGCCCGCCGCTTCCTTTCTTGTTCACCGCCAAAAAGCCGTGAAGCAAGCTTCACATCAGGATGGGCGTATAAAAAGCCGATTCCTTTTGGGCCATTGATTTTATGGGCGGAGACGGAAAGCAAATCCACTCTCAATTCCTGCACATCAATTTTTTCAATTCCATAAGCCTGTACAGCATCGGTATGGAATTTCGCAGGATGCTCTTCCAATAACCCGCCTATTTCCTTAATCGGCTGAAGAGTCCCTATTTCATTATTTCCGTACATGATAGTTACAAGGATGGTATCCTCCCGCAAAGCATCTTCGACGTCCTTTACAGAAACACGCCCATTTGGATCAACAGGCAAATACGTTACCGCAAAGCCCTGTCTTTCAAGCTCCTCACACGCATGCAAAACCGCATGATGTTCAATTTGAGTTGTGATAATGTGGTTGCCTCTATGGCGGCAGGATTCAGCCGTTCCAAAAATCGCATGATTATCTGCTTCTGTTCCGCCGCCTGTAAAAATAATGTCATTGGCTTTTGCACCAATACTGTTTGCTAAAGCAGATCTTGCTTCATCGACAATATGGCGTGCACTCCGTCCGAAATGATGAATGCTTGAGGGATTTCCATATTCAGATTTCATGATTTCAGTCATCCGTTCAATCACTTCAGGGTGCATTGGCGAAGTTGCGGCATGGTCAAGGTATATTCTTTCCAAATTATTTCACCTACTTCATTTCATCCTGCTGCTTTATTTTCAACAAAAATTATTCCCTGATTATGACCTAAATATAAAACATATAGGCATCCGATTCTCCGGTATCTGTATGGCTGGCAAGATCTTCAAGCGTTGTGTTATCAAGCACATCTTTCACAGCATCACGAATTCGCATCCACAGTTCTCTCTTTGCAGGCTCCTCATCTTCAATTCCTTCCACTGGACTAATCGGTCCTTCCAGAACTCTGATGATATCCCCGGCGGTAATTTCTGTCGGCTCTTTGCCTAAAATATATCCGCCGTATGCACCGCGGATACTTTTAACAAGGCCGGCGTTCCGAAGCGGAGCAATAAGCTGCTCCAGATAATGCTCAGACAGGTCATTCGTCTGGGCAATCGATTTTAACGAAGTGGGACCTTCCCCATGCTTTTTAGCTAATTCAATCATTATAGTTAAACCATAACGGCCCTTAGTAGATATTTTCATCAGCTTGCACCTCTATCCTTTTCTTTAAGCATTTGATTCGTATGAATATCCTTTTCTTTAAGTTTTGCCAAAAACCGGTCAGTTAAAGCCTGGCACTGCGGCAAAGCTGCTCCGACAATCGGCCCGACTGCCAAACTGAGTACAATGGTGCCCCAAAAAACAGGTCCTCCCAGCTGCCAGCCAACTGTCAGCACAGCAATTTCCATTAAGACTCTGACATTTCTAACCTTCCAGCCGGTTTTTGCTGTCAATGCAATCATCAGGCTATCCCTCGGCCCCGCTCCGAGCTGAGCCGAAATATACATTCCCATCCCATAGCAATAAACAACTATACCAAAACCAAACATAGCCATTTTCCCCGCAAGACCATTTGGTGTCTGCATAAATGGCAAAAGCAAATAGGCGTCAATAAACAGACCAATCAGTATCATATTCAAGAATGCACCGGCCTGTGGAAATTCCTTTGAAATTAGTGCTGCAGCAGCTAATATGAAAATCCCGACAATGATGGACCAGCTGCCTATCGTCAGTCCAAGCTGGTAGTACAGCCCAACATGCAGAACATCCCAGGGGGTTGCCCCTATATCAGCCACTATTAACAAAACAATACCCAGGCTCATGACAAGCAGTCCTGTTAGATACACCAAAAACCTGGGACCGAATTGCCCTTTATTTTTCAGTAACATGTCCCCAACGCTCCCCGCATGACCTGCAAAAATATATTAAGTTTTAATCCTTAGTAAGATTATAGACTTTTGACATTATAGCATATTTTAGGGAGAAAAGGGGCGCGAGGGATTGAATCCCGGACGCTGGCAATGGCGGTCTAATTGATTTCGCAGCAGGAAATGTTATGGTATCTTAAATAGAAAGCGGAAGCTTTGCTGAAAATTGATAGGCAGACTGCAAACTGCCGGCAAAAGGCTGGAGTGATAACTTTGAACATTAAACCTCTTGCATTCCGGATGAGGCCGAGAACGATAGATGAAATCATCGGCCAGGAGCATCTTGTTTCAGAAGGAAAAATTATTTATCGCATGGTGCAGGCTAAGCAGCTCTCATCGATGATTCTGTATGGGCCTCCAGGTATAGGCAAGACGTCGATTGCAAGTGCCATTGCTGGAAGCACCCAATATGCTTTCCGCACTTTAAATGCAGTGACTAATAATAAAAAAGATATGGAAGTGGTAGCGGCAGAGGCAAAAATGTCGGGTAAGGTCATTCTGCTGCTGGATGAAGTCCATAGGCTTGATAAAGGCAAACAGGATTTTCTGCTTCCCTATCTGGAAAATGGCAGCATCACTTTAATTGGCGCCACAACCAGCAACCCATATCATGCAATAAACCCTGCGATCAGAAGCCGGTGTCAAATTTTTGAACTGAAGCCGCTGTCTGCAGATGAAATAAAAAAAGCACTGGCAAGAGCCTTGCAGGATAAGGAACGGGGCCTCGGCAATAAACAAACCGATGTTACCAATGAAGCTCTAGCTCATCTGGCCACTGCTTCAAATGGGGATGTCAGAAGCTCGCTAAATGCCTTGGAACTGGCTGTCCTTTCAACAAAAGAAGATGAAGAAGGCATCATTAAAATTGACTTGTCCGTTGCCGAGGAATGCATTCAGCGCAAAAGCTTTACACACGATAAAGATGGGGATGCCCATTACGATGTATTATCCGGCTTTCAAAAGTCTATCCGCGGAAGCGACGTAAATGCTGCGCTTCACTATTTGGGCAGATTGATTGAAGCAGGCGACATGCAGAGCATAAGCAGAAGACTGCTGGTTATTGCCTATGAAGATATCGGCCTGGCATCACCCCAAGCCGGAGCCAGGACTCTCGCAGCCGTCGAAACAGCCGAAAGAATAGGATTTCCGGAAGCAAGGATACCGCTTGCAAATGCGGTCATAGAGCTTTGCTTGTCTCCAAAATCCAATTCTGCATACAAAGCTTTGGATTCTGCCATTGCAGATATTCGCGCAGGCAAAAGCGGTGAAGTCCCCGATCATCTGAAGGACGCCCACTACAAAGGAGCAAAAGAGCTCGGAAGAGGCATCGGATATCTGTACCCTCATGATTATGAAACGGGCTGGGTCAAACAGCAGTACTTGCCAGACAGAATAAAAAACAAGGTATATTATCAGCCTAAGAAAACAGGCAAATTTGAACAGGCATTAGCATCAATTTATGAAAAACTCCTTAAATAGCAAAAGGTCTGGCTATGATGCCAGACCTTTTCTTATTTACTTCTAAGCAGAAACATCTCTTTTATTAAATACATAAAATGCAAGCACCTGGAAAAGCAGGAAGTAGATAAGAATAATCATGATCGAAAAGCCAAGCGTCATCCCCTGAACCATTGGCACTCCTTCAAAATATTGAAGAAGATCTGTATTGGCAAAAAGGCTGTACTTTGCCCAATCATACTTCATGGCAATCAGCCTTGTGACTTGTCCTCCCATAAACATCAGAAACAGAGAAAGTCCTATTGCCAGAGAGCTATTCCTGAAAACTGCCGAAATCATAAAAGCCATGGTTGCAAGCATAAGCATGTTAATGGATTTAAGGCCATAATAAGCTATCAGATGAAGTCCCATGCTTTGTTCTTCCACAGTGCCATTGTAATAATATAAATAAGGAATTGCTTTTTCAGGGAATCCAAAGAGAAGCCCGCCAAGAAGTGCTGAATATCCGAAGAGGACGGCCAGCAGCATCAGACCGAACATAATCACGGTAATATACTTTGCTCCTAGGATTTTCACTCTTTTGATAGGCCTAATCAAAAGCAGTTTGATGGTTCCCCAGCTAAACTCACTTGCCACAATCCCTCCTGCAATGATGATGGTAAACAAGCCGGCAAATTCAATCAGCTGTGAGGTATCGGATACAAATCCCCAGACAGAATATTCCTCATTCGGTGAAATATCATGCTGAATTCGGTATTCATTAAGGGCAATCTCCCTCTGATACTGTTCCTTCATATCTCTGGGAACCGTTTCTCCCATCTCTTCAAGCTGTTTTTGATAGCTTTCGTTTTGAGTCTGCAAACCCCTTTTCCATTCCGTGTTATCCGGGACCGTCCCCCCGCTTTCCTGATATTTTATAAAAGCGCCTGCAACAGTCGTCATTATCAAAAGCAGTCCAATCATGACATAAGTCCCTGGACGCCTAAAAATCTTCATCCATTCATTTTGAATCAGTCCGAGCATGTTCGGCACCTCCCTTGTACTCAGTAACTTCCAGGAAGCGATCTTCCAATGTTTTGGTTACTTCACGGACAGCAAAAATATTAATATCTTTCCGGACCAACCCCTTTACCATCTCAGGTATGCGTTCACGGACGAGCGGAAGGTACACTCTGTTTTCTGTGACCTGTATAGGCAATTCAGGGTATAAATCCTTCAACATTTTTTGTGCTTTGTCAGGGTCATCCACTTCTACTTCATAAACCTTTTCTTTCCCCTGCACAAAATCACTGATGTGCTGAACATCAATCAACTTCCCGTTTTGAATAATGCCGATTCTATCGCACATCATTTCCATTTCAGATAATAAATGGCTGGAAACAATGACAGCCATTTCTCTGTCTCTCGCCAGCATCCTCAGGTGATCCCGAATCTCCCTGATGCCTGCCGGATCAAGCCCATTCGTAGGCTCATCCAGAACGAGGATTTTGGGATCATGCAAAAGACACTGCGCCAGACCAAGTCTCTGCCTCATTCCAAGCGAGTATGTCCTCACTTTATCATGAATCCGATCCGTCAGGCCTACCAGCTCGACAGTCTCATCAATCTTCTCCTTAGTCACTCCTTTTGACATTCGTGCATAATGGATTAGATTTTGATAACCTGATAAAAACTTATACATCTCAGGATTTTCTACAATGGCTCCAATATGGGAAACTGCCTTTTCAAAATCTGTTTTAATGCTGCTGCCGAGAATTTTTATGTCACCGGAAGTAATGCCGATCAAACCCACCAGCATTCGAATAGTGGTGGTTTTACCAGCACCATTTGGGCCAAGGAAACCGAATACCTCTCCCTTTTTCACGTCAAAGCTGACAGAATCAATTATTGTTTTTCCTTTTATCACTTTTGTAACTTCCTGTATTTCTACAAGAACATCCATGTATTCATCCTCCTCCCAGCTAATAATGTTTTGTCCGTTTTGCAGACATCTTTTAAGGCCGGGATCAAAATTAGATTTGCTCCTTGCTATTTTACCTTTCACCAGCTGAGAATGGAATATTTTCATCTATTAAGGTGACGATAAACCTAACAATCGTATTTTCGAGGTGATCAAAGAAATGAAGGAACGAAAAGACTTATGGCAGCCGGAAGAGGATCAATTACTCGAAGAGACAGTCCTTGAATATACATCAAATGGTGATTCAAAAGCATCAGCCTTTAAGAAGGCAAGTACGAAGCTCGGACGTACAGTTTCAGCCTGCCAATATCGCTGGAACATGGTCATAACCAAAAGGGAAGATCATAGATCCGAAGAAGAGACAAGGAATTCTGCCGGCACCCAAACCAATAAAACTTATGGTGCTGTTCCGCCAGTCAATTTGTCTCAAGTCATACACTTCTTAAAAAACTACGCCAAGACACAGCCTAACCCAGAGCAAATGAAGGAAAATAAGCGTCTGCACGAAGAACAAGTTCACTTAAAGCTTCAGAATGAGCAGTTAATTAAAATGTTGAAGGAAAAAGAAGCGGAATATAAAAATCACCTTTTGCAATATGAGGAAATGGCAAGCATCCTGAAAGAAGCAGACCAGCTGCTTAAGCATGACAGCCTAGAAGAGAAAAGAGCAGTTCATTAACTACAGGGATTTCAGGACATTTAAACGCGCAAAGACCGGCCTCCAGAAGGCCGGTCTCTTTTCAGTCATTTACACGTGCAATTTTTATATCGCTTAAGAGTTCTCTGGTTACATAGCTGGCCATGATTAAACCTGCAACAGAAGGAACAAATGCGTTAGAAGATGGCGGCATTTTGGCCTTTCTGATTTCAGCATCATCTTTTCCTACTGTTTTTCGGACATCTTCCCGGATTACAATTGGGCTTTCATCGGAAAATACAACCGGAACGCCTTTTCTGATTCCTTCTTTTCTCAGGCGCGTGCGGATAACCTTTGCAATCGGGTCAGTATGAGTTTTGAAGATATCAGCAATCTGGAATCTGGTTGGATCCATCTTATTTGCAGCACCCATGCTTGAAATTATTGGAATCCCTCTGTTCAAGCATTCTTTCATTAGATGAATTTTATAGGCAATTGTATCGGAAGCATCAACTACAAAGTCCAGACCGTAATCGAAGAATTGTTCATAGGTTTCTTCTGTATAAAACATTTTCAAAGCAATAACTTCACAGTCAGGATTGATATCCTTGATTCTTTCTTTCATTAAGTCCACCTTTGGTTTCCCGACAGTGGATAATAAAGCGATGACCTGTCTGTTCACATTGGTAATATCGACATCGTCTTTATCAACCAGCACAAGCCGGCCAACACCGGAACGCGCCAATGCTTCCGCTGCAAAGGAGCCAACTCCGCCGATGCCCAGTACA
The DNA here is from genome assembly GCF_010628845.1 of Bacillus sp. 22-7. Taxonomy (NCBI): domain Bacteria; kingdom Bacillati; phylum Bacillota; class Bacilli; order Caryophanales; family Bacillaceae; genus Bacillus; species Bacillus sp. 22-7. The sequence continues at coordinate 190,578 of NZ_NJQY01000016.1, forward strand.
GCAACGGTACTATTTTTCATTTTTTCGAGGCCTTCTTTGCCAATAGCCAATTCATTTCTGGAAAATTGGTGAAGCATATATATCAACTCCATCAGATGTTATTTAATAAGCATGTTTTATCTTATACCCGATAATGAATATATCATACTTGAATATTAAAGCAAGTAGTTCTATGGGATTAATGATATTAACATTTAAGCTTAAATCAAAACTTCTCTTCGATAGTGTTCACAGCGTTATCTTATTTAAACCTTACCTTCTTATCAGCGCTCATAGTGAAGAGGACAAACAAAAAATCCATGCCCGCTGGCATGGATTTTTAATATCCGTATGTACTAAAGAGTCCCAATCGTGCCGTCGCTGTTGATGCCCTCGTTTTGAACCCGCACTCAGCAGGTGGGTGTCCTGTTTCCTGCGTTTGTAAGTCCTCATCCATGAGGCATTTACGCTGCTGGAAAACTCCGGACTCCCGAAGGAATAATGTTGGTCAAAATTTCAGGTTTTACAACGAACACATCAGGACTCTTTATTTATTAATAAAATCATATCACACGATTTCGTCTTTTTCAAGCTGCTGAAATGGAGGTGATACGGACAAATATATCCATTTTATTCCTTTAGATATGAAAGTTTCCCTAAAAGTCAGGAGTAACTTACCGGTTTAACTTTCTGAAAAATAAATTTTTCGGCAAATTAACCATTAAATAGGAAATTACTCACTTTTTTTCAAATTAAGTGCTAAATTCAAATCATTAAGCTGCGACTGGCTGACTTCCCCGGGAGCTTCTGTAAGCACACAGCTCGCACTTGCAGTTTTAGGGAATGCAATTGTATCCCTCAGGTTTGTTCTGCCGGCCAATAGCATAACGAGTCTGTCCAATCCCAGGGCAATACCGCCATGCGGAGGAGTGCCGTATTCAAATGCTTCAAGCAGGAATCCAAACTGTTCTACAGCTTCCTCTTTTGAGAATCCGAGCACACTGAACATTTTCTCCTGAACATCTCTTTCGAAAATACGCAATGAACCGCCGCCAAGCTCGTAGCCATTTAATACAAGGTCATATGCTTGTGCACGGACCCCAGCAGGATCCTTTTCAAGAAGATCTAAATCTTCTCTGACAGGCATTGTAAATGGATGATGGGCTGCATAATAGCGGCCTTCTTCTTCATCGTACTCCAGAAGCGGCCAGTCTGTAACCCAAAGGAAATTAAATTTGCTTTGATCAATCAGCTCCAGCTCTTTTCCAAGCTTTAAACGGAGAGCGCCAAGTGCATCTGCGACAACATTCTTCTTATCAGCAACAAAGAGGAGCAAGTCTCCTGGTTCTGCCGCTAAAGCGGAATAGAATGATTTTTGCTCTTCCTCGGTCACAAACTTGGCAATCGGGCCTTTTAATCCGTCCTCTTCAGCTTTTAACCACGCAAGTCCTTTTGCACCATATACAGCTGCAAACTCTGTCAGAGCATCAATATCTTTTCGAGAATACTTTCCTGCGCCATTTTTCACATTAATGGCCTTAACCTGCCCACCGGAAGCGACTGCTCCGGCAAATACTTTGAAGCTTGAATCTTTTACTATTTCCGATAGATCCGTCAATTCCATTCCAAAGCGTGTATCCGGCTTATCAGATCCAAAACGGTCCATCGCCTCCTGATAGGTCATGCGCGGGAATGGAAGCTGGACATCGAGGCCTTTTACTTCTTTCATGACCTTTTCCATCATGTTTTCCATCAGGCCGATGATTTCTTCCTGGCTCATAAAACTCATTTCGATGTCGACCTGAGTAAATTCAGGCTGGCGGTCAGCCCGCAGGTCTTCATCACGGAAGCATCGGGCAATTTGGTAATAGCGTTCAATTCCGCCGACCATTAATAGCTGCTTAAAGATTTGAGGGGATTGCGGAAGAGCATAGAACTCACCCGGATGCACACGGCTTGGAACTAAATAATCACGGGCTCCTTCAGGGGTGCTCTTCGTTAAGATCGGTGTTTCTACATCAAGAAACCCTTCGCTGTCAAGAAAATTCCTCATAGCTTTTGTTACTTGATGACGCATTTTAAAGGTATCAAACATAACTGGACGTCTCAAATCCAGATAACGGTATTTTAAGCGGACATCTTCGGAAACATCCGTTTTATCATCAATGACAAAAGGAGGTGTTTTTGCTTCATTGATGATCGTCACTTTCTCTGCTTTAATCTCAATCCGCCCTGTTTTCAAGTTCTCATTGATGGTGCCTTCTTCGCGCGCAATTACTTCTCCCTCTATATCAAGCACAAATTCATTGCGGATTTTTTCAGCCGCTGCAAGAGCTTCCGGGGAAACTTTCGGATTAAATACAACCTGAACTATGCCAGTGCGGTCACGAAGATCTACAAAGATCAGACCGCCCAAATCCCGGCGCTTTTGCACCCAGCCTTTTAAGCTGACTTTTTCTCCTATCGCTTTTTCCGTTACTTCCCCGCAAAAATACGTTCGCCCAAACATACTAATTCCTCCTGTAAACACTAGTTTATGATTGATAAAGTGCTGTGAATTTCTCTATAAACGAATCAAGTTCAACCTCTGTTTGCTCCCCTGATTCCATCGATTTTACATTAATTTTATTCGCTTTAAGTTCATCTTCGCCCAGGACAGCAACAAATTTCGCATTTGAACGGTCTGCCGCTTTGAACTGCGCTTTAATTTTTCTGTCAAGATAATCTCTTTCAGCAGAATATCCTGCCAGCCTAAGTTTTTGAAGAAGGCCGACTGTATAATCCTTTGCTTCCTCCCCAAGGGATACAAGGTAGCAATCAATGCTCTTAACAAGAGGCAAATCGACCTTTTCCGCTTCAAGAGCAGCAATGAATCGCTCTATACTTAAAGCAAATCCAATTCCCGGCGCTTCAGGACCGCCAATTTCCTCAGTAAGGCCATTGTATCGTCCGCCGCCGCAAAGAGTAGTTATAGCTCCAAAACCTTCGGAATCACTCATAATTTCAAAGGCAGTATGATTGTAGTAATCCAGGCCGCGAACAAGATTTGGATCAACCGTAAAGTCAATATCCAGGTTTTTTAAATACTTTTGAACCTTCTCGAAGTAGGCTTTTGAATAATCGTTTAAATAATCAATAATGGATGGAGCAGATTTCATAAGTTCATGTTCACGGTCTTGTTTACAGTCCAGGATGCGCATTGGATTTTTCTCAAGACGGTTCTGGCAATCCTGGCAAAACTCACCGATCCGCGGCTTAAAGTGGTTGACCAGGGCCTCTCTGTGTGCAGATCGGCTTTCTTTATCTCCCAGGCTGTTCACAATCAATTTAAGCTTTTGCAGGCCCATGCTTTTATAAAGTGACATTGCCAGTGCAATTACTTCTGCATCAATTGCCGGATCAGCACTGCCGATCGCTTCGACGCCGAACTGGACAAACTGGCGGAAGCGACCAGCTTGCGGGCGTTCATAACGGAACATAGGCCCCATATAGTAAAGCTTTACAGGCTGGCTTGCATCGCCATGCATTTTATGCTCAACAAATGATCTTACAGTTGAAGCTGTTCCTTCAGGACGAAGGGTCAGACTGCGGCCGCCGCGGTCTTCAAACGTGTACATCTCTTTTTGAACAATATCCGTTGTATCTCCCACACTGCGAAGAAATAATTCTGTATGTTCGAATATAGGTGTTCTGATTTCACGATATTGAAACTTCTCACAAAGCTCCCTTGCCTTTTCTTCAATCAATTGCCATTTCTCAACTTCTCCAGGCAGAATGTCCTGCGTTCCCCTCGGTATTCGAATTGACATGAAAATTACCTCCTAATGCAAAATGATAAGTATGTATAAAATTCTTAGATTTGCAATCGCAAAAATAAAAAAACCCCCGCCTCCTTGTATATTAAATACAAGGGACGAGAGTTTGGTTTTTCCCGTGGTGCCACCCTAGTTGAAGCCTATAAATAGACTTCCTCTTTTACAGTTAACGCCTGTTAACGTTCAGCTCTTACTAAAGATGAATCCTTTTCAGAGAGAAACCTACGAAGTGTTCTTTCGTTAAATCATCATGTGAGAATGCTTTCAGCCGGGCGGCATTCTCTCTCTTTTCATGTGGGGTTTAACTACTCTTCTCCATCAATGGTTTATTATCGAAAAGCATGAACGCCTTGGTCTGGCGCTGCAGCTAGACATTTAATTGTTTTGTCATTTTATTTATATTATAATACGGAGCATTTCCTTCAATGTCAAGACTAAAAACATGCTATGATCGTTCCAGCCTTTTTTTCAGTTTTCTTACATCCCTTAGAGATAATCCAAACTCTGACGCGAGTTCAATCATGTTTGAGTTCTGTTCTTTTTGTATAAAATCATGAAAATCCACTCCAAACAGCTGATTTTCACCAGATTGTGCAGACATTCCTTTTTCTCCAAATCTCATTGTGCTCACCCTTTTTTATGTAGTCTGTTCTATTCTTGCCATTTTCAGTTGAAATGTTTCATAAGGGACAAATTAATTTCCCAGCTAAAATTGATCGCTGATATTCCGATATTAGAAGGGATATTGCACAAGATGGAGAAGTATTTTAGGACCAAAGTTCTCTTGACTGCCGGCACCTTGTTTGTTTTTCTTTTAATAAGGATTTTAATTATGAAAGGAGGCAGCCTGTTGGAGAAAAGAAAGCCACTTATTCTTGTGATATGCCTTATGCTTTTTGCCGGCATAACACAAACTGAAACACAGGTTAAAGCTGAAAACAGTTTTGTAACAATCACCACCAGCAATCTTAACATCCGTCAAGGACCAGGTTTAAGCTACCCCATTCTGGGACAAGCCCAAAAAGGCGATCAATTTAACATCCTTTCCCGTGAAGGAGAATGGATTAAAATTAATTTCCAGGGGGAAAATGGCTATGTAGCAAGCTGGCTTGTTTCCAATTTGACTTCAAATCAGACAGGAGAAAAAACGGCAGGTGAAAATTCCCAGGCGGTTATCACAACAGATGGCCTTAGGGTGAGAAAGGGACCTGGTACAAGTTACGGGGTTCTGGGGACTATCCAAAAAGGCACAGCCTATAAGGTCAAGAGCACAGAAGGAAGCTGGGTTAAGATTCAAACTCCATATGGAGATGGCTGGGTGGCAAATGAATTTGTCCAATTCAGCGGCACACAAAAGAAAAGTTCATCCAGCAGCAGTCAAACCGGGAAGATCACAGCAGACTCTCTAAATGTGAGGAACAAGCCTTCTCTTCAAAGTGACATCATCGGCAAACTTAATTCGGAGGAGACAGTTGCTGTTCTTTCTCAAAATGGCAGCTGGACAGAGATCTCTTTCTCGGGAATTACAGGATGGATCAGCAGCCAATATATTACATTTCAATCCTCACAATCAGAAAGCAAACCAAAACAGGCTTCATCCGGAAAAACAGGCACTGTAACAGCAACCACTTTAACCGTAAGAAACAAAGCATCTTTAAATGGAAAACCAATTGGTTCAGTTGCCAAAGGCCAAGCTTTCTCCATTCATGAAGAAGCTGATAATTGGGTAAAGATTGAATATCAGCCTGGTTCTTATGGATGGGCGGCAAGCTGGTTCATAGACATAACAGCCGAAGAGAACTCCGGCTCATCTCAGCAAAATGTAAACGGCAGTTCTGCAATTATCTTACATAACGGATCAAATATTAGAAAAAAAGCGAGTACCCATTCAGCTGTCGTCCACAGGGCAAATAAAGGGGACAGCTTTGAAATAATGAGCCTGAATAATGATTGGTATGAAATTCGCCTGCCAAACGGCGGAAAGGGTTTTGTAGCAGGCTGGATCGTTTCAGTTAAAGGATCTGCACCTGCAGTAACAAAGCCGGGAGCAGAAAAGCATCTGAATAATAAAACTATTGTCATTGATCCCGGTCATGGAGGCCGTGATAATGGTACAACGGGAGCACGAGGAACACGTGAAAAGGACATTACTATCAGGACCGCTCAAGTGCTTGCCGAAAAATTAAGGGCTGCAGGTGCTAATGTCATTCTGACCAGGAGCGGGGATACCTATTTGCCACTGCCTTCGAGAGTAGGCATTTCACATCATCACAATGCAGATGCTTTTATCAGTATTCATTATGACAGTACGCCGGATCGAACTGCACGAGGAGCGACTACCTATTACTATCATCCTTTCCAAAAGGAAATCGCCGCCAATATCCACTCCAATGTAACAGCGATGACAAACCTTAGAGATCGGGGCTATAGAGTCGGAGATTATCATGTAATCAGGGAGAATAAACGCAATGCTGTTCTGATTGAACTCGGATATCTTAGCAATCCGGCAGAAGAAGCCCTGATTGCTTCTGCACAGTATCAGCAATCAGCAGCAGCAGGAATTTATCAGGGACTTGCCCGCTATTTTAAGAATTAGCCAAAAAGCCCCGGCACTCAAATTGGGATGCCGGGGCTTTTTGCGTTCATTATTTGCTTTCTAAGATTAAGGTAACAGGTCCATCGTTGGTTAACTGAACATCCATCATGGCGCCGAATTCACCTGTTTCGACTTTCAGGCCTTTAGCTTCCAGAAACCGATTAAAAGCATCATAGATTTTCACGGCGTGCGCAGGCTTGGCCGCATCCATGAAATTGGGCCGTCTGCCCTTTCGGCAATCTCCATACAGTGTAAATTGCGAAACCGAAAGAATTTCACCTTCCTGATCGAGCAGTGATAGATTCATTTTGCCGGCATCATCTTCAAAGACGCGAAGATTGGCAATCTTATCAGCCAGAAAAGCTGCGTCCTCTTCTTTATCTTCGTGGGTGACTCCAACGAGCAAAACAAACCCCTTTTTGATGCTCCCAACGGTTTCTCCGTCCACCGTTACGCTGGCTTCTTTGCTTCGCTGCACTACAACACGCATTCTATCTGCTCCCTTTAGTTCATAATCCTTCTTACCGCATAAATATCAGGGATTTGCTTTATCCGCTCTACAACCCTTTGCAGGTGGCTTACATTGTGTATAGCAATGGACATATTGATCGTTGCTGATTTATTTCGGTCCGAACGGCCTGATACGGCTGAAATGTTGGTTTTCGTTTCATTAACAGCCTGAAGAACCTCGTTCAATAAACCTCTGCGGTCATAACCGGTAATTTCAATTTCAACATTATATTCTTTCCGGTCATTTAATGCTGTTTCCCACTCTACCGGGATTAGCCTTTGTTTTGCATCATCCGTTTCGATATTAGGGCAATCATCACGGTGTACAGAGACACCTCTGCCCTTTGTAATAAACCCGACGATTTCATCCCCTGGGACAGGATTACAGCAGCGGGAAAGGCGAATGAGCAGGTTATCTATGCCGGAAACCCGGACACCGGATTCGCGCTTTTTAGCTGAAGTAAATGTCTTTAGTTCCGAAACAGCATTTGTAATATCGGAGGTTTGTTCAAGGTCGCGCTTCTTGCGCCATTTTTCTGTAAGCCTGTTGGCAACCTGAAGAGCTGTTACCCCATTATAGCCAACAGCAGCATACATATCTTCCTCAGTAGCGAAATTGAATTTCTCTGCAATCCTTTTGACATTATCAGGTGTTAGGATTTCCTTCAGCTCGAAATCCATATTGCGGATTTCCCGCTCAACCAGCTCTTTCCCTTTTTCCACATTTTCTTCTTTTCTTTGCTTTTTGAAGAACGTCCGAATTCTATTTTTTGCCTGTGAAGTCTGAGCCAGCTTCAGCCAGTCTTTACTTGGCCCATAGGAATGCTTGGATGTCAGAATTTCAATGATATCTCCGGTTTTCAGCTTATAATCCAAGGTTACCATTTTCCCATTCACTTTGGCACCGATTGTCTTGTTTCCTATTTCTGAATGTATCCTGTAAGCAAAGTCAATTGGGACTGATCCGGAAGGAAGCTCGATGACGTCCCCTTTGGGAGTAAAAACAAACACCATATCGGAAAACAAGTCAATTTTCAATGATTCCATGAATTCTTCAGCATTGGCTGCATCATCCTGGAATTCCAGGATTTCACGGAACCATGTCAGCTTCTCCTCAAAAGAAGAGCCTTCATTCACTCTTTTCCCTTCTTTATAAGCCCAATGTGCAGCAATACCAAACTCTGCAATTCTGTGCATGTCCATGGTGCGGATCTGGACTTCCAGTGGGTCGCCCTTTGGTCCGATAACCGTAGTATGAAGTGACTGATACATATTCTGTTTAGGCATGGCAATATAATCTTTGAAACGGCCGGGCATTGGCTTCCAGCAAGTATGAATAATCCCGAGAACCGCATAGCAATCCTTAATGCTGTTAACAACAATGCGTACAGCCAGCAAATCATATATCTCATTGAATTGCTTATTTTGAAGGGCCATTTTACGGTAGATGCTGTAAATATGCTTAGGGCGTCCCGAGATTTCTGATTTAATTGAGACCTCTGACATTCTGCTCCTCATAACATTGATTACATCATCTAAATACTCTTCCCGCTCAGCCCTTTTTTTCTTCATCAGGTTTACAATCCGGTAATACTGCTGCGGATTTAGGTACCTCAATGCGGTATCTTCAAGCTCCCACTTAATCTTGGAGATTCCAAGCCTATGGGCAAGAGGTGCAAAGATTTCAAGTGTTTCATTTGAAATGCGGCGCTGCTTTTCAGCAGGCAGATGCTTAAGTGTCCGCATATTATGAAGGCGGTCAGCAAGCTTAATCAAGATTACACGGATGTCCTGGGCCATAGCCACAAACATTTTCCGGTGGTTTTCAGCCTGCTGCTCTTCCTGAGATTTATATTTAATTTTCCCCAGCTTCGTTACACCATCGACAAGCATAGCCACTTCTGAATTGAAGGATTCTTCGATATTCTCCAATGAGACTTCGGTGTCTTCAACCACATCGTGAAGAAAGCCGGCTGCAACCGTAGATGGATCCATCTCCAGATCTGCAAGGATGCCTGCTACCTGGATCGGATGGATGATGTATGGTTCACCGGATTTTCTATATTGTTCACGATGGGCATGCTTGGCAAACTCGTATGCTTTTTTAACAAGCTCTGCATGCTCATCGTTTAAATATTCTTTTGCCCTGTTGATGACTTGCTCGGCGGTCAGAACTTGATCGTTCGCCATGGAATCACCTTTATCTCCCTGAATTTTATGCAGTTGCATAATGTAATAATTTTGAAATTGATAATGAATAACAAGTTATTAAAAAAATTAATATTGCTACTATTATCGAAAAAAAAAGTGAAGATGTAAAGGGATAGACTGTTATTTTTATGGGAATAACAAAAATTTTGTCGTTTTTTGTCCGAATCCCTTTATTGTTTTTCCATAAATGGATTTGGAAACCCTTTAAAAACTATTTTCTAATATAAATTAAAAGGCTCTTTTCGTAAAAATTATTGTTTTTACTTATCGATATTGTCCGTTGATTCGCTCCAGGCTGCTCAGCGAACCGCGGGGCAGGCGGGTGAGCCTCCTCGAAGCTCCAGCTGGAGTCTCGCACAATCCGCTCCAATCAGCTCAGCATATCTAATACAAAAAGCAACAAACTTGAGAAAAACAGCCAATTAAAAAGAGCCCCATTTCGAATGGCGCTCTCTTTATATAAAAAATTAATACTGCATTAATGTCAGAATGTCGTAGTTGTCGAGCTTTTTACGCCCATCAAGGTATGTTAACTCAATAAGGAATGCAATGCCTGCCACTACTCCGCCAAGTTCTTCAACCAGCTGGATAGTTGCATCGATTGTTCCGCCTGTTGCAAGGAGGTCATCAGTAATCAGGACTCTTTGCCCTGGTTTGATGGCATCCTTATGAATGGTTAAAACATCTTTGCCATATTCTAGGCCATAATTAACCTTGACTGTTTCACGTGGAAGTTTGCCTTCTTTTCGGACTGGGGCAAAGCCTACACCTAAAGAATAAGCCACAGGGCAGCCGATGATGAATCCGCGGGCTTCAGGGCCGACAACCAGGTCAATCTTCTTTTCGCGGGCATATTCAACAATTTGATCAGTAGCATATTTATATGCGTCACCATTGTCCATAAGAGTTGTAATATCTTTAAATTTAATGCCTGGCTTCGGCCAATCTTCTACAATTGTTATATACTGTTTTAAGTCCATTTTTCTTCCTTTGCCTCCTCAAGTTTTACAGCCCCTTGCATAACTTCATCAAACCAGTCTTTGAGCTGCTGAAAGGATGAATAGAGCAAATCGCTCTCAAGAGTGTATTGTGCCTGTTTAAGCTGATAAGTTTGTGAATCAGCTAAATCACGTTTAGTGGATGTATTGTTTAACGAAATGACACCATTATTTATTTTAACAAATTCCAATTCAAAAAACACTTGAGACATAAAATCTACTGTCTCTCTGCTCCATCCTTTATGCTTCGCTATATCATTCCCATGACGCCTGATATCAATTGAACCTTTTTTAGCAATCAGGGCAAAGTACCATTTAAAATGGTCTCTTGTTGGTAATGTGCTAAAAAAGTCACTGTCTTCTTTATAGAAATGAGCATAAATTCTGGCAGGTTTTTTCCCGGAGAAAACCTGTGCAAGAATTTCCTTTGAAGGCGGCAAATCAGCCAGTACAACATTTGAGCCTTCTATTTTTATGTCTTCTGCGTCTTCTGCAGAAGTTATTTTCACCATGTTTTCCCCTGCAAATGGTTTATATTTAGAAATATATTCCTCATTAAAAAATAACCAGGTTGTGTTTGCCTCAGGAATGACACTTTGGAGCCTTTCAAGCCGTTTTAAACTCCGGATATCAAAGAGCTGCCAGGAGTTGACTGCCATATCCTGCAGGAAAATTTGCGGTTTTTTAATATTATTCCATTCATTAATGGATAATTCACCAATAACGGACAGCTTGGAGTATGGTGAAATATGTTCATGCAAATGCCCAAGTCCAAAACCAATGCCATCAAGTGAAGATCCATCATTCTCGATTGTGACTTTAATATGGTTCTGTTCAGATCCGATCTTTCTCATAGCTGCAATATTAGCATCTTTTATCATTACTTTTGGTTTCGCATTTCCCATCCCGAATGGAGCAAGCAGCTGCATTTCCGCAATGGAAGAAAGATTGATATCTTTTAAATGGAAAACCCCATCAATAGAGGTTACAGGAATAAAATCTTCCTCACTCAGCTGTTCATTTGCAAGAGTATTCAGTCTGCTTCTCAGATCATCAACCGAATCAATGGATAAAGTCATACCCGCTGCCATCGGGTGACCTCCAAAGTGAGGCAGGATATCCCGGCATTCAGAAAGATTCTTGAACAGATCAAAACCTTCTATACTTCTTGCTGAACCCTTCGCCAGCCCTTTTTCACTGTCATAACTAAGGACAATGGCCGGGCGGTAAAACTTTTCGACAAGCTTCGAAGCTACTATTCCGATTACCCCGGCGTTCCAGCCTTCTTTCCCGACAACAATAACTGAATTCTCACTGATTGGGAAATTTGTTTCAACCTCATGAACCGCTTGCGCTGCAATGTCATTGACAATAGATTGCCTTTCTTTATTCAGCATTTCAATTTCTTCGGCAATGGCTTGTGCTTCATAAGGATCATTTGTCAAAAGCAGATCCACAGCAGGATCCGCGCTTTCAAGCCTTCCTGCTGCATTGAGGCGAGGGCCGATTGTAAAGCCGATCGTTTCCTCACTAATGGATGGAAGCTCGATGCGTGCCGCTTTAAACAAAGCATTCAAACCTGTATTTTTAGTTGATTTCAGCTTTTGAATCCCGCGCTTGGCAATAAGTCTGTTTTCTCCTGTTAAAGAAACAAGATCAGCAATTGTGCCGATTGCAGCTATCTCCAAAAGGTGTTCAGGCATTTCACCATAAAGCGCATGTGCAAGCTTAAATGCTACCCCAACACCGGCAAGTTCCCGGAACGGGTATCTGCTCTCCGGATGCTTAGGATGCACAATGGCCAATGCTTCAGGAAGCTCGGGGCCGGGCTCATGGTGATCTGTAATGATCAAATCCATTCCAAGCTCTTTTGCAGCTTTTGCTTCATTTACAGCAGAGATTCCAGTATCTACAGTAATAATTAAACGGATGCCAATTTCGGCTGCATGTTCAAAAGCCGGGATATTTGGCCCATAGCCCTCCGTAAAACGATTCGGTATGTAGAATTGGACATCAGCACCGAGATCTTTAAGTGCCATCATCATGACAGAAGTGCTGGTCACACCATCCGCATCATAATCACCAAAAATTAAAATAGGTTCCTGTTTTTCAATAGCTTCTTTTATTCTGGAAACAGCAATTGCCATATCTGTCATTAAAAAAGGATCATGAAATTCCTGCTCATTATCCATCAGAAAATACCGTGCTGAATCAACGGTATCCATTCCGCGATTAATTAAAAGCGATGCTGCAAGAGGAGAAATATTCAGTTCCTTTGAAAGCCGCTGTACTTTATCCTCCTCTGTTTGCCGAACAATCCATCGCGTTCTTGAATGTAACATACGTTCACCCCTCAGCTTATTAATTATACAAGAGGGGAAGGTGTGTTTCAATAAGTTAAAATCGGGTTAATCCATACAATTCTGGAAAGAAAAACAGGTGCTGCAGGTCACTTTTTGAGACCAAAAGAAAAACTTGAGCATAAGCTCAAGCATGTTCATTTAATGTATATCCCTATCCAGCTCTTTTTCAAGTTCTTCCTTCTCAGCATTATCTTTTACAGAATTTCCTGCTTTCAGCTTTTCATTTTCCCTTTTTAGTAATTTCACTTGCCTTTGAAGTGAGTAAATGCGGACAATGCCGACAGAACCTACTATTAGTCCACCCATAAGAACAGATCCTAAAATCACTAGAATCAGCGGCCACTGGCTTTCCCCAAACAAGTAGTTTACCGTTACATTATCGACATTGATAACTGCAAAAACAGCCACGATCAGCGCAAATAAAAAACCAAATAATAAAGTCCATTGAAATTTCATGCTATCCTCTCCCTGATATATTCTCTAATTTATATGTTCTTCACTGAAAGGATTAATGTGCACAAAGACATTTTGCACATTTTCCAATTGGAGCAGCTTGAGTTTTACTTCTTTGCCGACCCGGTGTCCATCCTCAACAGTCATATTCGGATCCACCGACACTTTAATATCAACAATAACATAGTGTCCGTGCTCCCTGGCATGCAATTCATCGATCCTTTTAACATGGTCGACGGATTCAGCCGTTTTGCGCATTTCAAGAGTATCTTCTTCATGAAGCACGTGATCAAGTGTGCTGTGAATGGATTCTTTCCCAAGCCGCCATGCCATTTGGAGAATCATAAGGGACACAATGAGGCCAGCCACAGGATCTGCATACTCAAGCCATTCGATCCCCATTCTTCCTCCAATAATCGCACACCCAATACCTATTAAAGCTGCAATTGATGAATAAACATCTGAACGGTGTTCATAAGCATTTACAATTAAAGCATCACTGTTTAGTTTCTTTCCCAAATTATACTTATAACGAAACATAGCTTCTTTCACAACGATGGAAACCACCACTGCAGCTATTGCAATTGCTTTTGGAGGTTCAATTGGCGAAAAGAATGATTCAAATGATGATTTTCCGATTTCTATTCCCACGAGGAACAGCAGAACGGCAACAATTATAGCCGCTATCAATTCAGCTTTCCCATGACCGTATGGATGATCCTCATCCGGCGGCTGTTTCGCAGCCCTCAGACCCAAATAAACAGCAAAAGATCCGGCAACATCTGAAGCTGAATGGACCGCATCCGCCACCAGCGCTTTACTTCCTGAATAAACGCCAATTCCCCATTTGAGGGCGGCAAGAATAATATTGCCCACGATGCCAATTATAGCTGCAAACTCAGCTTTCTTAAAACGATCGTTATTTTCCAAAGCGATACTTCCTTCCTCCCTGATCTTGCTATTAGTTTATCCTATTTCCCGGAATCATTAACCAAATTTGTAAAATAGACAGCATCCTGATTTAATCGAGTAGGAGGGGGTGAC
>NZ_NJQY01000017.1:0-299 GCF_010628845.1 Bacillus sp. 22-7
CCTGTGGCATTTGATGTGGCATCTGCGGCATCATTGCTCCCTGCACCTGTGGCATTTGATGCGGCATCTGCTGTCCCATATCTTCCGCGCCCATCACACCCGATGGCATTTGAGCCATTGGCATAAACGGCGAAGATTCATCATAATCCGGACTTTCCACTCCGGCCATCATGCCCATATGAGGCATTTGATGCTCAGGCATCATCGCTCCCTGTACTTGTGGCATTTGATGCGGCATTTGCGGCATCATTGCTCCCTGTACCTGTGGCATTTGGTGCGGCATCTGCGGCATCATCGCT